>RFTK01000020.1 GCA_009923505.1 Betaproteobacteria bacterium | reverse complement strand
CACAGCAGGTAGGGCAAGAGCAACCAGGCGGCCAGGTTGGAGTCACGTCGCAGCGCCATCATCAGCGCCGCAATGGAGGACCACAGCAGTACCCACTCCATCAAGGCCCAGTCGGGGCGTTGCAACTTGAAGAATAGAAAACTCCAGCCCACGTTGCACGCGCCATTGACCGCCCACAGCACCAACGCTTGACGCCGCCGCCCAACATTCGACGTGACGCGCCACGCCCACCAACCGCTGATCGCCATGAGCGAAAAGAGCGTGGTCCAGATGGGGCCGAAGGCCCAATCCGGGGGCTTCCAGGGCGGTTGTTGCAGGGCCTGGTACCAGGGCCCCAGATCGGTCACTGCACCGCCCAGGCCGGCAGTGCCAAAACTCAGCACAAAGGCCAGGGCCAGACCACGCCAGGATTTCATGAGGTGCGCGCGAAACCCAGCAGGTGACCCAAGTCCTTGAAGAAGATGCGCACATGGGCCATGGGTTTTTTACGAACTAGCACTTTGTTCATGTAGGACTCGAAAGTCAGTTGTTGCACGTCTTTGTCTTCGCAGATTTTGACAAATTTTTCGCGCCGCTTGTCGCTGCTGTACCAGAAATACTGCATGATACCCAGGACCCAGAACACACGGCCGTGCTCTTTCATGAATTGCTTGCGTGCTGCTTTGAGCGCTGACACAGCCCCGGTTTTCAGAAACTGATGCGCAGCGTCAGCCGTCATGCGCCCACAGGCCATGGCGTAGTAAATGCCTTCGCCGGAAGAGGGCGCCACCACGCCCGCGGCATCGCCGCAGAGCATGACGTTTTTGCCGTTGTCCCAACGGGGTAAGGGCTTCAGAGGAATGGGGGCCCCTTCCTTGCGCAGGGTGGGGGCGTCGCGAAGGTCTGCGGTTTCCCGCAGGCGCTCCACAGCGCTTCGCAACGAAAACCCTTTGTCTGCGCTGCCTGTGCCCACGCTCATGGTGTCTCCGTGCGGAAACACCCAGCCATAAAAGTCGGGCGACAGTGTGCCTCGGTAGTAGACATCGCATCGCTCGGCGTCGTGTTGCGCTGAGGGTGGGGGCGCTGCAATGATTTCGTGATAAGCAAACACATACCGTGTGCGGTCTGCACCCTCCACACACTGGCGTGCGACTTCGGAACGCGCGCCGTCTGCACCGATCACCAGGCGTGCCCGCACGCTGCTGCTCACCGTCACTTGTTTGGCGAGCACGGATTGGAAGTGCACACGGGCCATGCCGTCCGCTTCCTGGCTCACGCTCTCAAAGCGTCCACGCTGGCGCACGGCGCCGTGCTGGCGCGCACGCTCTCGCAACCATTCGTCAAACGTGTCGCGATTGACCATGCCCACAAATCCATTGTCGATGGGAATATCCACGCGGTTGTCGCTGGGGGAGATCATGCGGGCACAACGTACCTTGGCCACCAGGAGATGGTCAGGAATTTCAAAGTCCTTGATCAGACGTGGTGGAATGGCGCCGCCGCAGGGCTTGATTCTGCCCTCCCGGTCGAGCAGCAAGACCCGCCAGCCTGCTTGGGCCAGATCATCGGCCGCCGTGGCACCTGCAGGCCCGCCACCGATCACCACGGCATCAAAGATTTCTTCTGTCATGATTGCTGTCCTTCTTGTGCCCACGACGGGCTGTTCAGGCTTGGCACTGCAGCACTCGCCTGTGAGTGACCCACACGCAGTGCCCACCAGGCAGACCCAGTGAAAAGCACCACTTCAAAAAAGAAAACACAGGCATAGGCCAGTTCGTCCTGCTCGATCCACCAGCGGGCCAGATCACTGACCCCGGTTCCCACCAACCCGCCCAAGCCAAAGGCCATGGCTTGCGCGGCACCCCACAAACCCATGCGGGTACCTTCGCGTTGAGCAGCCCCTTCACGCGCCAGTCGCATCATCGTGGTGATGGCTGCGATCGAGAACGCGCCGTTGGCAACGCCTAACAACCACACATTGGCGCGCAAGGGCCAAGAACCGGCTTGTTGCGCGGCCATGCAAAGACCGCCCATGGCCAATGCAGAGACCAGGCAACCACCGACCATCCAGGCCTGGACACTGCCCAGTCGACCCTTGACCCAGCCGCACCCCGCCACTGCAACGCAGATCATGCCCACCAGCACCGCACCATGCTGCAATCCGGAGAGTTGCGTGGTTTCTCCCGGTGTCATGCGAAACACCGTGCCGGCAAAAGGTTCCAGAATGAGGTCCTGCGCGCTGTAGGCCAGCATGGAAAGAAACACAAAGACGGTGAAATGTCTTGCTTGCGGCTCTTGCCAGACTTCACGCAGCGTGCGGGAGAAATCAGCCCGCGTGGGCGCGGGCGCTGGGGCTTGTCGCAGCGACAGCGTGGGGTTGCCTTCCAGTTTCCACAGGCTGAGTGAACTCAGCGCAAAGGCCAGCACGGAGACACAGGTGGTCACCCACACCAAACGCTGCGGACTGAACGGGTCCAGCCATCGGCCCGCCGTCACAGCCGTCAAGGCAAAGCCCAGGATCATCATCATCCAGACGGTGGTGGCCGCTGGCGCACGCAGCGCATCGGGCACGCGTTTGGACATGAGAACCAGGAGCGAGGTGCCACACGAACTCACGCCAAGACCGATCATGGAAAAGGCCACGATGGCCATCGCAATGCCCATCCACCGATCGTGCGCCATCCAGGTCGTGGCCACTGCCGCGAGACAGCCACCCACGGCCAGCACCGCCATGCCACCTAGCATCCAGGGGGTGCAACGTCCTCCCCGGTCGGCACCGAATCCCAAACGAGGACGGACGATTTGAACCGCGTAATGCCAGCCCACCAACAAGCCGGGGAGCAAAGCGGGCAGGGCCAACTCCACCACCATCACCCGGTTCAGCGTGGAGGTTGTCATCACCACCACGGAACCGAGGCAAGCCTGTATCAAGCCCAGCCGCAGAATTTGCAGCCAACCGAAGGCGGCGTGCGAGGTCATGCAGGCACCCCATGACCGATGCGCAAAGCCCAGGCACTCACCATCATGCCGCTGACAAACAAGGGGACTCCGGCCGCACTCAGCATCAAGGCCTTGCCGATCGGATCTTGTATGAACCGATACATCAAGGGCAGTTGGCCCAGCATCAAGGCCATCACGGCCAGGGCATGCCAAGGGGTCTGCCAAGTGAGCAGCAGCGCAACCACCACCGCTTGAGGCGCCAGCATCATCAAGCAGGCGGTACGAGCCGCGCCGTTCACACCCAGGCGAACGGGCAATGACCCCACGCCCATGCGCTGATCACCTTCAATGGACTTGAAGTCATTCAAGGTCATGATGCCGTGCGCCCCCAGGCTGAATAGCAACGCCAGCACAAACGACCGCTCGTGCGGCAAGACATCGCCGAGCACCACTGCAGCGCCGGTCAACCACGCCAGTCCTTCATAACTGAGGGCACATGCCGCGTTGCCCCACCAGCCATTTTGTTTCAATCGAAATGGGGGCGCGCTGTAGGCCCATGCCAGCACCAAACCCAGGCCGGCGGCGGCAAATCCCCAGGGACTCAGGTACCACGCCCACAACAGCGACAAGCCAGTCCAGAGGATGGCGATGTAAAGACCCCATTGGCCCGGAATGCGCCCCGAGGGGATGGGACGTTGCGGTTCGTTGATCGCATCCACGTGCCGATCAAACCAGTCATTGACGGCCTGGCTGCTGGCGCATACCAGCGGCCCGGCCAAGACCAGGCCCAGCAGGATGGCTATCCACTGATCACCAAAAGACCCCCCCGAGGCCACGACACCACAGGCGAAGGCCCACATGGGCGGAAACCAGGTGATGGGTTTGAGTAATTCGGCGACCGAGGACAATGCAGGTCTTGTCATGACGACATTTTGTCGCGACAAGAAACTATGTCAACTGAAATTTACATTTCAGTGATCTTTGTCGGTGGCCAGGCCAAAGCGGCGCAGTTTGACGTACAGGCTCTGGCGTGACAAGCCCAGCATTTCGGCCGCCGAGGCCCGGTTGTTCCGGGTCAAGTCCAGGGCCGCCAGGATACACATGCGCTCGATCATTTCGTTGGTTTCGCCCACGATGTCCTTCATGGGCATGCGTCCGACGAGTTGAGCGAGTTGAGCCACTGAATCGGCCATCCCGGCGGCTTTGGCCGGCGAGTTGGCCTGGCGAAGGCGGTGGATGTCGTGGACATACAGCATCCAGTTGGCTTGTGGGTCTGAGAGGGTGAGTGCGGTGATCTCCACCGCCAGGTTCAAGCCTGAAAAGGTTTTGAGTTCGGTGGCGAAGTTGCGGACGTAGCCCAACTGGCGCACGTTGGTCTGCAACACGCCCCAATCGACCGAGCCACGCTCGAGCCAACGCTCCAGGGGCTGACCTTGCAGTTGCGCGAGCGAAATAGCGCCCATCTGTGACAGAAACTCGGCGTTGGCCGACAGAATGACACCTTGTCGATCGGCCAGTATCCAGCCGTCCGGCGCACGTTCCAGGGCCTCTTGCATCCAGGCACGATCAGACTCCTGAGGGTCCTGATGGGGGCGGCTCTCCTGGCCCAGACAGCGCAACAGCACTTGTGCTCCCTGGTCGCTGGGAAAGGCCTTGGCCGAGAGGGTGACTTCCTTGTCGTGATCCAGCACCCGTGCGCGGCCCATCTCCACGCGTCCCGTGGCTTGGGCCATGCGCAGCAACGAGAGCACCTCGTCGTGTGAAGCGGGCTCGAAGCATTCGAGCACGTCACGGTCTTGGAGACGCTTGGTTCCCTGGCCGAGCAGGGCCTGAGCCGACGGGTTGAGTTCGAGCACGCGCTGCGTGGCACCATCCACCGTGAACGAAGGTTCGGTGGCGGTTTCAAAGAGGATGCGTGACTTGCCTTCCATGTGGCGCAGACGCTGATAGTCTCGCTCGAGTTTTTGCTGTGATTCAATCAAGCGCTGCTGCAGAGAAGCCACGGCTTCCATGCCACGACCCAGCGCCAGTAGCAGCTTGTCGTTGATTTGCAGGACGGTGTACTCGAGGGGGATCTCCCGACCTTGCGAGGACGGGTGGTTGACCTGGCGCCAGCGGCCGCGCTGACCATTGGAGGGAGAGGCTAGCATGTCCGTGATCTTGATGCGGCTTTCCGAGGTGACGGTGTCAGCCCAGGGCCGACCGATCCAGTCGGAACATCCCAGCACAGCCAACTCGTCCCAGCCCACCGACACCGATTGGACAGTGCCCTGGTGCGTGATGACCAGGGCGATGTCGGAGGCCACACCGATCAATTGAGCCAGTTTGTCTGCAGATAGAGGCGGAAGTTTCATGAAGGACAACACGGGCTCATGACCAGCTGACTTGACATGGTTGGGTTTAACTAGATGGAACTATATAACAAGGATCGAGGGAACTATGCGCCATTTGTATTGCTTTAGAGTTATTTTTTGCTGTCGCCAACTTAACGGATGACAAGGGTCGATGTCACGCGCTGCGGCGAATCGGATGCAGCAGAGACACACGATGCCAGGCATCCTGACTGGCCTGGTCAGCGTGACCTGACAACCAGTCGGCACCCAGATCGTCCACCAGTTCGGGTTGGGCCAGCACCAGGGGTCCGCCCAGCATGATCAGCAAGCTGGGGTTCAGGCTGCGTTCACGCAGGGTGCGAATCAGTCGTCGGGTGGAAGGCAGTCGACGATCCGTGCAAACAGAGAGCCCGACCAGATCTACCGGGCTGGAGCTGATACGCGCTATCAGGTCATCTTCCTGCATGCCCCAGGTGTTGTGAACCCGCCAGCCATCACGCTTGAAAAACGATTGCAGCATGAGCACACCCAGGCTGTGCTGATCGTTGAATTCATTCAACAGCATGACCTGGAATTGCTGGGCGCCTATCAAGGGGGGGGCGCTGCGAAGAAATCGCGATTCCCATTGGCGTACGACGTCCTGCAAACGCCCTGCGGCCAGGGTCAGGCTGGCAAAGTCCAGTTGGTCGGATATCCACCATTGCCCCAGCAAGCGAGCGGTGCCGGCAATGGCCTCCAGATACACGCGGTCCAGGGGCCAACCTTGGGACACCAACTCTTCCAACTCGGTCTCGATGGCGTGTGCATTGAGCACGCTGGCCTGGGCCAGGCGGGTCAGGTCCGCGTCGGAGAGCGCCAGGCTCAGCCCGATGTCCTGCGAGGAGGCAATGCGTCGTCTCACCAGACCGGGGATCACGACTTGTTGCAGGGCACGCTGCAATGGCGCCCGTGCACTCGTCGCGCTCGACGATTGCTCTGACATGCAGGTCCCCTTAGAGAGTTACGCCAATTGCTGCGTCATGGCTAGGCGATGCATGCAGCAAACCTGGCCCTTCTGTGCAGCGCCGAGAACTTGGGGTTTCTCGGCGGTAGAGAAGTGCCTGAACAGAGTGTCTTGAATTTTTGACCAAAATAGATGCGGGAAAACCCTATATTTGTAAATCATTTAGTACGTCAATTTAAGTTGACACTATGTCGGCAGTTGACTACAGTGGGTCGGTCACCAATGCCAAAAGGGTATGCATGTCGCAATCGGGTCCTCAGGTGCTCACGCCACCAGCAGGCTTGTACACGCCCGAGCAACGCGCTCGTCGGGATGCCACAGCCTGGACCTGGGTTCAGGGGGTGCTCGCGCCCTTGCAATTTCTGGTGTGTCTGATCAGTGCCGGCCTGGTGGTGCGATGTCTGCTGACCGGTGAGGGCGAGTCGTTGGCCCTGTGGTCGGTGATGGCCAAGACGGCGTTGCTCTACCTCATCATGGTGACGGGCTGTATTTGGGAAAAGGTGGTGTTTGGTCAATACCTGTTTGCGCCGGCCTTTTTCTGGGAAGACGTTTTCAGCATGCTGGTGCTGGCGCTGCACACGTTGTATCTCGTGGCCTGGTTGCAAAACAGCCTGGAAGTTCGTGCACTGCTGTTTTTGGCACTGGCCGCCTATGCGGCCTATGCCATCAATGCCACGCAATTCCTCTTGAAGTTGAAAGCGGCCCGACGGCAGTCGACGGCGCCCGTTGACACGGCAACCCCTTCAGCAATGCTGCAATCAGGAGATGGCGCATGAGCACGGTCATTCCCTTGCATCCCGTCAACGCGCTGGGCGACTGTGGCGACCTGGATTTGCAAACCGAGAGAGGGCAGCGAGCGGTCTTCTGCGGGCTGACCGGCATCATCTGGTTGCATCGCAAAATTCAGGATGCTTTCTTTCTGGTGGTGGGTTCACGCACCTGTGCCCACCTGATCCAGTCAGCAGCCGGCGTGATGATTTTTGCCGAGCCTCGCTTTGGCACGGCCATCATTGACGAGCGGGACCTGGCCGGCCTGGCGGATGCCAATGACGAGCTCGATCGTGTGGTGTCCGAGCTGCTGAGCAGACGTCAGGACATCAAGCTGCTGTTTTTGGTGGGATCCTGTCCTTCCGAAGTCATCAAGCTCGACCTCTCACGCGCCGCGCAACGCCTGACGCGGCTGCACCACCCAGCGGTGCGTGTGTTGAATTATTCCGGCAGCGGTATCGAGACCACGTTCACCCAGGGTGAGGACGCCTGTCTGGCTTCATTGGTGCCCGAGTTGCCGACCCAGGACGATACGCGTCAACGGCTCATGGTGGTGGGCAGCCTGGCTGATGTGGTGGAGGACCAGATGCGGGGGCTCTTCAAGGCCATCGGCATCGACGAGGTCGATTTCTTCCCCCCCCGGCGTAGCACCGAATTGCCAGCGATCGGACCGGGCACCCGTTTTCTCTTGGCACAGCCCTTTTTGGCCGACACCACACGAGCCTTGCAAGCGCGTGGAGCCGAGCATATCCCGGCGTTGTTTCCGTTGGGGGTGGAGGGCACGACCCAGTGGTTGCATGCCGCAGCGACAGCTTGGGGCGTACCACCGCAGCGGGTGCTGGAGGCCACCCAGGCCCCGCGCCAGCGCGCCGAGCAGGCCTTGTCAAGACACCGTGCACTGCTGAGCGATCGCAGTGTCTTTTTCTTTCCGGACTCCCAACTGGAAGTGCCGCTGGCACGTTTTCTTCACCGTGAGTTGGGCATGCGACTGACCGAGGTGGGCACCCCGTATCTGCATCGACAGCATCTGGCTCCTGAACTGGCGCTGTTGCCCTCGGGAACTCGGGTCACCGAGGGGCAGCATGTGGACCCGCAACTCGATCGTTGCAAGCAAGCCGCGCCCGATCTGGTGGTGTGCGGACTGGGCTTGGCCAATCCGCTGGAGGCCGAAGGATTCACCACCAAGTGGGCCATCGAACTCGTGTTCACCCCCATTCAGGGGTACGAGCAAGCGGGCGATCTGGCTGGCTTGTTCAGTCGTCCACTCAACCGCCGACTCAAGTTGGTGGCCTAGGAGACATGGCATGCAACTGACCCTCTGGACGTACGAAGGCCCCCCTCACATCGGTGCGATGCGGGTGGCCACCGCCATGAAGGACGTGCACTATGTCTTGCATGCGCCGCAGGGGGATACCTACGCCGATTTGCTGTTCACGATGATCGAGCGACTCCCACGCCGCCCCCCCGTGACCTACACCACCTTCCAGGCGCGTGACCTGGGCGGTGATACCGCACAGTTGTTCCAAAACGCCGTCAGTGAGGCCTACGAGCGCTACCAGCCCAATGCCGTGCTGGTGGGGGCCTCGTGCACAGCCGAACTCATCCAGGACGATCCGGGGGGCCTGGCGCAGGCACTCCACCTGCCGGTGCCGGTGGTGCCGCTGGAATTGCCGGCCTACCAGCGCAAAGAAAACTGGGGCGCAGCCGAAACCCTGTACCACCTGGTGCGACGGGTGGTGGCTCCCACGCAGCAGCGTGAGGCACGTGCAGGACGCCCTGCGCGCTGCAACATCCTGGGTCCGACGGCGCTGGGATTTCGCCATCGCGATGACTTGCGCGAGATCACGGGCTTGTTGGAAGAAATGGGCGTCGAGATCAGCGTGGTGATGCCGTGGCAGGCGTCGGTCAAGGACCTCGAGCGACTGCCCGAGGCCGATTTCAATGTGGTGCTGTATCCGGAAATCGCCATGACCACTGCATTGTGGCTGGAGCGTCAATGCAACCAGCCCTTGACTCGGTGCATTCCGATTGGTGTGGCCGGTACCCGTGACTTCATCCGTGAAGTGGCCACGCTGGCGGGCCTGGATGTGTCTGCACAACTCGAGCGACATGACCACGCCAGTTGGTACGCGCGTTCCGTGGACTCCAACTACCTCACCGGCAAGCGGGTCTTCGTGTTTGGTGACGCCACCCATGCGGTGGCAGCTGCGCGAGTGGCAGCGCGTGAAATGGGCTTTGAGGTGGTGGGCCTGGGCACCTACAGCCGCGAATTTGCTCGCGAGGTGCGAGAAGCCGCCAAACAATATGGGGTGGAGGCGCTGATCACCGACGACTACCTGGAGGTGGAGCGTCGCATCACCGAGTTGCAACCCGAGTTGATTCTGGGCACCCAGATGGAGCGCCACATCGCCAAGCGCCATGGCATCCCGTGTGCGGTCATCTCAGCGCCAGTGCACGTGCAGGATTTTCCGGCGCGCTACGCCCCGCAAATGGGGTTTGAAGGTGCCAACGTGTTGTTTGACACCTGGGTGCACCCGCTCATGATGGGCCTGGAAGAACACCTACTCGGCATGTTCCGGGAGGATTTCGAGTTCCATGCCTCGGCAGCACCTTCCCACCTGGGCAGTGCCCGCCAGGAGGCCCCGGCCGTGGCACCCAGCTGGACCCCTGAGCCTGAACAGATTTCGATCGCAACTGCCTCGGGCAACGCGCCAGGCCAAGCGTCGGGCGGCTGGGCTCCAGAGGCTGAGAAAGAGCTGGGCAAGATTCCGTTCTTCGTTCGTGGCAAGGCGCGGCGCAACACCGAGCGCTACGCCCAGGAACGAGGCCTCACGCTCATCACGGTGGAGACGCTTTACGATGCCAAAGCTCACTACAGCCGCTGAGCGCGATCCAGGCCGCCCCACCATGCGCGTGGTGCTGCTGACGATGGATCACCATGTGTCTAGTGCGGCCGCGCGTGCCGCAGCGGGGTTGCGTCAACAACTCCCCGGCCTGGTGTTTGCCACCCACACGGCAGCTGCGTGGCGCGATGACGAAGCCGCGCTGATCGCCTGCCGTGACGACATTGCAAAAGCCGATCTGGTGATCTGCACCATGCTGTTCATGGAGGATCACTTCCTGCCGGTGCTGGACGCCTTGCAGGCTCGTCGCCTGCAGTGTGACGCGATGGTGTGCATCATGTCCGCACCGCCCGTGATGCAATTGACCCGCATGGGCAAGTTCAGCATGGACGCGCAGGCGGGCGGTTTGATGGGTTTGCTCAAGCGCTTGCGCCCCAGTCAAAAGGAGTCCGACGGTAAGCAAGCCCCGAAGGCAACTGCCGGCGCCAAGCAAATGGCCATGCTGCGCCGCTTGCCCAAATTCCTGCGCTTCATTCCCGGCGCGGCGCAGGACGTGCGGGTGTTTTTCCTGGTGATGCAGTACTGGCTGGCCGGTTCGCAGGAAAACATGTCCAGCATGGTGCAGTTGCTGGTGCAGCGTTATGCGGCCGGACCGCGCGAATCGTTGCGCGCGCTTGCTCGCCCTGGGGATGTGCTGGAATATCCCGAAGTGGGTGTCTACCACCCGCGCATGAAGGGGCGCATTGCTGAAGATGGCCGGCTATTGCCGGGCGCTAAAGACGAGTCCAAACCCAAGGTGGGCTTGCTCTTGTTGCGCTCGTACCTGCTGGCCGGCAATGCAGGGCATTACGATGCAGTGATCACGGCCCTGGAGGAGCGCGGCCTGCAGGTCATTCCAGCCTTTGCCAGCGGCCTGGATGCACGACCCGCCATCGAACAATTTTTCCAGAGCCAGGGCCGTGGTCGAATCGATGCCCTGGTTTCGCTCACCGGCTTTTCCCTGGTGGGCGGGCCGGCCTACAACGATGCCAGCGCGGCTGAAACTGTTCTGACTCAATTGGATGTGCCTTACCTCGCGGCGCATCCGGTGGAGTTCCAATCGCTCGACCAGTGGGGAGCGTCGAGTCGCGGCTTGTTGCCCGTCGAGAACACCATCATGGTCGCCATCCCTGAGCTCGATGGCTCCACGGGACCGATGGTGTTTGGAGGGCGTGCAGGCGCCGAAGGAACCACCTGCACAGGGTGTGAACGCGCTTGCACCTTTTCTGCAGATCAGCAGGCGCAGGATATGTTCACCTGCGCGGAGCGAACCGACATGCTGGCTTCGCGCGTGCAACGCCTGGTCAGTTTGCGCCGTAAAAAACAGGCCGAGCGCAAGTTGGCCGTGGTGGTATTCAACTTTCCGCCCAACGCCGGTGCGGTCGGCACGGCCGCCTACTTGTCGGTATTCGAATCACTCTTCAATACCCTCAAATCTCTGGCCGCTGAAGGCTACCAAGTGGAGTTGCCCAGCAGCGTGGACGATTTGCGTGACCGACTGTTGCACGGCAACGCCATGCAATACGGCATGCAGGCCAATGTGCACCACCGCATTCCAGCGTCACAGCATGTGCAGCAAGAACGGTGGTTGCACGAGATCGAGGCGCAATGGGGCCCAGCCCCTGGCAAGCATCTGACGGACGGCCAGCATCTGATGGTGCTGGGGGTTCAATTGGGTCAAGTGCTGGTGGCCGTGCAGCCAGGCTTCGGGTATGAAGGCGACCCGATGCGCTTGTTGTTTGAATCTGGCTTTGCTCCCACGCACGCGTTCAGCGCGTTCTACCGCTACTTGCGTGAAGACTTCAAAGCCGATGCCGTGTTGCACTTTGGCACCCACGGGGCGCTGGAGTTCATGCCAGGCAAGCAAGCAGGATTGTCGGGCAAGTGCTGGCCTGATCGTCTGATTGCCGATTTGCCCAATGTCTATTTGTACGCGTCCAACAACCCGTCGGAAGGCGCGCTGGCCAAGCGTCGTTCAGCCGCCACCCTGGTGAGTTACCTGACGCCCACGGTCAGCGAGTCTGGCTTGTACAAAGAGTTGCTGGATATCAAGCAGACGCTGGATCGCTGGCGTCAAATGGAACAGGCCACATGGGAAGAGCGTCAACTGCTTGCCGAGTTGCTGCATCAGCAAGCCCTGTCGCTGTCGCTCAAGGTGCCGCAGAGCCCCGATGGAAGCCAGGACTGGATCCAGCACCTTCAGGAGCAGTTGCTCGAAATCGAATACACCTTGATCCCCGAAGGCATGCATGTGGTGGGACAACTGCCCACCCCAGAGCAGCGACTGGCCACACTCAAGGCCATGGCCAAGGCCATGTCGCTCGAGCAGGATGCTGTGTTAGAGCAATTGGTGCAAGGGGCCAGTGAGGCAGAGCTGCGCAAGACGCTGCTTAAATTGCCCGAAAGCCAGCAGACGTCGTTGAAGACCCTGATCGAGACCCATCGCTTGCTGCAGGAAGACCATGAAACTCGCGGCCTGCTGCGCGCCCTTGATGGTCGCTACACCCCTCCCGCACCCGCCGGCGATTTGATGCGCATGCCCGAGGTCTTGCCCACCGGGCGCAATATGCATGGCCTGGACCCGTTCAGATTGCCCACCACCTTTGCGGTGATGGAAGGGCGACGCCAGGCGGATCGACTGCTACAACGCTACGCAGATGACGGCAGTGGCTATCCCGAAACTGTGGCCATGGTGTTATGGGGCACGGACAACCTCAAATCCGAAGGGGGCCCCATGGCGCAGGCCATGGCGTTGATGGGGATGCAGCCACGCTTTGACACCTACGGACGATTGGCCGGTGCCAGCCTGGTGCCCTTGGCTGAGCTGGGCCGTCCACGCATCGATGTGGTGATCACCCTCTCGGGCATTTTCAGAGACTTGCTGCCCCTGCAAATCCGCATGCTGGCTGAGGCCAGTTATCTGGCGGCCTCGGCCGACGAGCCTGAGGATATGAATTTCGTGCGCAAGCACGCGCTCGCCTTCATGGCCGAGCACGGGGGCACGATGGAAACGGCATCGTTGCGCGTCTTTGGCAACGCCGAAGGGGCCTATGGGGCCAATGTAAACCACCTGGTCGACAGCAGTTGCTGGGACAACGAAGACGAGCTGGGGAACGCCTTCACCCAGCGCAAAGGCTTTGCGTATGGTCGTGAAGGGCGGCCCGTTCGCAACAATGCCGTGCTGCAAAGCACGCTGGCCAGTGTCTCTTTGACCTATCAAAACCTGGATTCGGTGGAGCTGGGTATCACCAGCATCGATACCTATTTCGACACCCTGGGGGGCATCAGCCGCGCTGTCTTGCAGGCCAAGCACCAACAAGACGGCAACGCCGCGGTGGCGCCACCGGTGTACATCGGCGACCAGACGCAGGGTGCGGGGGTGGTGCGCAGCCTCAATGAACAAGTGGCGCTGGAAACCCGCACACGCATGCTCAACCCCAAATGGCATGAAAGCATGTTGCAGCACGGCTACGAGGGGGTGCGGCAGATCGAAGCGCACCTCACCAACACCATGGGCTGGTCGGCCACCACCGGCCAGGTGCAACCCTGGGTGTACCAGCAATTGGCGCAGACCTTCATGCTGGATCCGGTCATGCGTGAAAGGCTGGCCAAACTCAACCCAACCGCGTCAGCCAAGGTGGCGCACCGTCTGCTCGAAGCCTCGCGCAGACAGTACTGGAAGCCCGACGCCGAAACCCTCAACGCTCTGTTGCAGGCCGGCGAAGAACTGGAAGATCGCCTGGAAGGCGTCCAACAAGGAGTGCTCGCATGATAGAAACAACCGCCGTACCGGTGTCCCAAATTGGACGACTGCCTCGTGGCGCAGATGGGGAGGGCAGTGTGCAGGTGCAGATGGACCCGAGCGTGAAGATCGGCACCGCCAAGGTGTTTGCGGTGTACGGCAAAGGGGGCATTGGCAAGAGCACCACATCGTCCAACCTGTCGGTGGCATTCAGCAAGATGGGCAAGCGGGTCTTGCAGATCGGTTGCGACCCCAAACACGACTCGACCTTCACGCTGACCAAGAAGCTCATGCCGACCGTCATCGATGCGCTCGAGACGGTGGACTTCCATGCCGAGGAGTTGCGCGTCGAGGACTTTGTCTACCGGGGCTACAACGGCGTGATGTGCGTCGAGGCCGGTGGACCCCCTGCGGGCACTGGCTGCGGCGGGTACGTCGTGGGTCAAACGGTCAAGCTGCTGAAAGAACACCACCTGCTGGAAGACACAGACGTGGTGATTTTCGATGTCCTCGGCGATGTGGTGTGTGGGGGCTTTGCAGCCCCGCTGCAGCACGCCGATCGGGCCTTGATCGTCACAGCCAATGATTTCGACTCGATTTTTGCGATGAACCGAATCGTGCAGGCGATTGGGGCCAAATCCAAGAACTACAACGTTCGGCTCGGTGGTGTGATCGCCAACCGCAGCGACGCGACCGACCAGATCGACAAATTCAATGCAGTGGTGGGGCTCAAGACCATGGCGCACTTCCCCCATCTGGACGAAATTCGTCGCAGCCGTCTCACCAAGTCCACGCTCTTCGAACTGGAGCCCACCCCGGCGGTGGTGGCTGTGCAAAACGAGTACATGCGATTGGCGGCTGCTTTGTGGTTGGGCTCGGACCCCTTGCCGGCTGTGCCCATGAAGGACCGGGACATTTTTGATCTACTGGGGTTCGATTGATGCAACACAGCAGCTATCTAGAACGCCGGGGTCAGATCGAGGCCTACTTTGATCGCACCGCCGCCAAGGCCTGGGAGCGTCTGACCTCCGATGCCCCCGTGGGACGTATCCGCGCCACCGTCAGGGCAGGTCGAGATCAAATGCGCAGCACCCTGTTGTCGTGGTTGCCCGCTGATATGTCAGGACAGCGTCTCCTGGACGCCGGCTGTGGCACCGGTGCGTTGGCCGCCGAGGTTGCCAGCCGCGGAGCGCATGTGGTCGCCATCGATCTGTCGCCCACATTGGTTCAGCTGGCACGCGACCGGTGGGAGGACGACCCCATGTCACAGCGAGTCACGGGGAGCATCGAGTTTCTCAGCGGCGACATGCTGGATGCGGCCCTGGGCCACTTTGATCACATGGTGGCCATGGATTCGCTGATCCACTACGACCTGCCCGACCTGGTGCGGGCCCTGGATACGCTCTCCAGCCGTTGTGAGCAAACCATGGCCTTCACCTTTGCGCCACACTCCGCGCTGTTGTCGGCCATGCACCGCGTCGGGCGCTGGTTTCCCCGCAGCGACCGATCCCCCTCGCTGGCCCCCATGCGACAGGATGAATTGCATCGCCAACTGAGCAACACCCTGGGCACACAGGGATGGAAAGAAGGCGAAAGCCAGCGTGTGGCCAGTGGGTTCTACACCTCACAAGCCTGGCAGTGGAGGCGCGCATGCGCCTGAGCTTGAAACCCCCCGCGTGGATGATGGCACTGGCAAGTCGCTATGTGCCCTTCGCCGATGCGGTTTCGCATGACTTGCCCCTGGGGCGGCTCTTGCGTTTGTCCTTGTTTCAAGCGGCCATTGGTATCACCTTGGCCCTGTTGGTGGGGACCCTTAACCGGGTCATGATTGTGGAACTCGGGGTGCCCGCCTGGTGGGTGGCACTCTCTGTGGCCTTGCCCTTGGTTTTCGCGCCCTGGCGTGCGCTGATTGGATACCGCAGCGATACGCATCCGTCGCCCTTAGGCTTGCGCCGGTTACCGTATCTCTGGGCGGGGGGCTTGTTGATGTTTGGCGGCCTGGCCATCATGCCCTTTGCCTTGCTGGCGCTGGCCGAGCCGCGCGAGGGCTATCTGTGGACCTCTCGCATAGGTGCAGCGCTGGCGTTTTTGCTGGTGGGGGCCGGTATACAGATGACACAGACCTCGGGCCTGGCGCTGGCCAGCGACATTGCGTCGGAAGACAAACGCCCGCGAGTGGTGGCCTTGCTGTACGCCATGCAGTTGTTGGGCATGGTGGTGGGAAGTGCCTGTCTGGGCTGGTTGCTGCGTGACTTTTCCCCGGTACGGCTCATACAAGTGGTGCAGTCCAGCGCCGTGGTGGTGGTGGTGCTGTGCCTGGTGTCCTTGTGGAAACAGGAAGCCCGTGGACAACGCCGAGGTCGTCGTGATCCCGGTGGCTTTGGGCAGAACTGGAAGCGTTTGATGGCGATTCCCAAAATGCGCCGCTTCTTGTGGACGGTCGGCCTGGGAACCTCGGCTTTCAGCATGCAGGATGTGTTGCTCGAACCCTTTGGGGGTGAGGTGCTGCTGCTGGATGTGGGGCTGACCAGTTCTCTGACGGCACTCAGTGCCGGCGGGTCGCTGTTGGCATTTCTGTTATCTGCCCGTCTGCTGTCCAGAGGCCTGGACGCCTGCCGTTTGGCCGCCATGGGGGCGTTGTTGGGGTTGCCCGCGTTTGCCTGTGTGATTTTTTCAGCCCCCCTGGATTCCAGCGAATTGTTCCAACTGGGCAGTGCTCTGATTGGTTTTTCCGGCGGTTTGTTTTCGGTGGGAATGCTGATCACCGCCATGGAAATTCCTGAGAAGGAGCTGACTGGCATGGTGCTGGGTGCGTGGGGGGCTGTGCAAGCCACCGCGGCCGGACTGTCCATGGCCTTGGGCGGCGTCTTGCGCGATCTGGTGACTTCACTGGCCACGGCAGGATGGCTGGGTGCACCCCTCAATTCGCCGGCCACGGGTTACAGCTTTGTCTTTCATCTTGAAATTTATTTTTTGTTTGTGGTCTTGATTGCGCTCGGTCCGTTGGTTCGACGCCGTCAAAGCCCGCGAGCGGCCATTCAGCCACTGGGTCTGGCTGAGTTGCCGGGTTGACGTTTGACCCCCGTCCCACTGTAAGGAGACAACCCATGGAAACCGGTGCAATCACTCAATACATTGATGTGGCCCAGATTGTTTTGTACATGTTCTGGATATTTTTTGCAGGCTTGATTTATTACCTCGTGCGTGAAAATCATCGCGAAGGCTATCCGATGGATTCGGGTCGTGAGAATGGCCCGAAGATCACGGGCTGGCCAGTGCCTGAACCCAAAACCTTCAAGATGGCCGATGGGCATGAGATTCTGGCGCCCGACGTGAATCGGCCGGACGGAACCTACCACGCTCAGCCCGCCTGGGGTTGGAATGGGGCACCGCTGGATCCGGTGGGTAACCCGTTGCTCGCTGGTGTGGGACCCGGCGCCTGGGCCCAGCGTGCCGATGTGCCTGATATGACCCATCATGGCGACGTCAAAATCGTCCCCTTGCGCGTAGCCACGGACCATCGGATCTCGGCTCAGGACACCAACCCGATAGGTTTGCCTGTGATCGGTGGGGATGGTGATGTGGCGGGACATGTGTGCGATGTGTGGGTGGACCGTGCCGAAGCACTGCCCCGGTATCTGGAGGTGTCGTTGCCCGATGGCCGACGCGTGCTCACCCCCATACCCTTTGCACGCATTCGTCGCACCGAAGTGGTGGTGAACTCCATTCTGTCGACGCAGTTTAGTGGGGTACCGCCACTGCGCCATGCTGACCAGATCACCCTCCTCGAAGAGGAAAAAGTCGCAGCCTATTACGGCGCAGGCACCTTGTTCGCCACCCCGCATCGCCAGGAGCCGATATTTTGAGCCTCCCGCACGAGCATGAATTCGAGGCGGCACCGGGCTTGCCCGAGGCCTTGCCTGTGAATGAGCACATTCTTTGGCAAGGCGCCCCCAGCGCCAGCTTGCTGGCTGTGCATGCCCTGCACACGCGCAAACTCGTTCTGTATTTTGCCGTGATGCTCTGCGTGCAAGCCTTGTACTTGGCCGGTGAACCAGGTGTGCCTGTGTGGCCGTCGGTGATGCTCAGTGCTGCGTTGGCCGGTCTTTGTGTGATGATGCTGGCGGGAGTGGCCTGGTATTCAGCACGCAACACGCTCTATACCCTGACAAACCGACGCGTTGTCATGCGTATCGGCATGGTGCTCACCATCACCTTGAATCTGCCGCTCAAACAACTCGAGTCGGCCTCGGTTCGCTTGCTGAGCAACGGGGCGGGGGAACTCGCACTTGGACTCAAAAGCGCCGGGCCGGTGGGCTGGCTGCATTTATGGCCCCATGTCAAAGCCTGGACTTTTCGTCGTCCTGAGCCCGCGTTGCGTTGCGTGCCCAACATTCAGCAGGTGGCTGAACTCTTCATGCAAGCCTGGATGGCTGAAAACCCGCAGGTGAGCATCCAGCGCGGAGAGGTGGAGGCCCAGGTAAAGGGCCAGGTATCGCATGGCCGAATTCCCGTCCAAGCATCATGAGCACGCGGCACGCTGACCATTCCATCTCGACCAAACCCATGTGGGTGTTGGCTGCCTTGGTGTGCAGTGTGTTGGTGATGATCGCGACAGCGCGATGGGCTGGCTGGGTGCACGTGGGGCACGACGCCCCGGTGGCTTGGTCGCGCGCCTTGCATTTTCAAGACCATAGCAGCGGCGCGGTGTTGGTGATTGATGCCAGCACTGAGCAGGAGATTGCTCGCTTTGAAGGCGAGCAGGGTTTTGTACGTGGCAGTTTGCGCGCGCTGGTTCGTGAGCGCAAGCGCCGCGATCTGGGGCCTGAGCAGCCTTTCATTCTGGAAGGACACGCCGATGGCCGTCTGTCGTTGCGCGATCCGACCACCCAGACCCGTATCCCGCTGGATTCTTTTGGCCCCAGTCAACTGGCGTTGTTTCAGCCGCTGCGGGGTACCTCGGTTCTTACTTCATCTCGATCATCAGGAGTCACGCCATGACCCCCTCATCACTAGATTTTGACCATGTGGATTTGCTGATCGGCACCGTTGAAAGTGCCGAGGATGCCAATGCCAAGGCCGTCCAGAGCACCGTGCTCTCGCCGCGCTTTTACACCACGGACTTTGCCGAACTGGATCGTCTTGACATGTCGCCAGTGCGCGCGGAGTGGGACGCCATGATGAAAGAGTACGAAGGCGACAACAACCACGACCACTTCCAGCGTGATGGCGCTTTCGCCGAGGAAGTTCGCCAGTTGATGCCGCAACTCAGCCCCGAATTGCGCCAGGAGTTTCTGGACTTTTTGATCAGTTCGTTGACCTCGGAGTTTTCCGGCTGCATTCTCTACAACGAGATTCGCAAGCATGTGAGCAACCCCGATATCAAGCAGCTGATGACCTACATGGCCCGCGATGAATCCCGCCATGCGGGCTTCATCAACCAGTCGCTCAAGGACTTCAACCTGGGCATTGATCTGGGGTCATTGAAAAAAACCAAGTCTTACACCTTCTTCAAACCCAAGTACATCTATTACGCGACCTACCTGTCCGAGAAAATTGGCTACGCACGGTACATCACCATCTTCCGGCAACTCGAGCGCCATCCCGACAAGCGCTTTCACCCCATCTTCCGCTGGTTTGAGCGGTGGTGCAATGACGAATTCCGTCACGGTGAATCGTTTGCACTGATGATGCGGGCTCATCCGCATTTGCTCCAGGGGTTGAACCTCTGGTGGATACGCTTCTTCGTTCTCGCGGTCTATGCCACGATGTTCGTGCGCGACCATACCCGTCCGCTGATGCACGAGGCCATGGGCTTGGATTCAACCCAGTACGACTACGAGGTGTTTCGTATCACCTCAGAAATCTCAGGCCAGGTATTTCCGATCGACGTGGACATTGACCACCCGGTGTTCCGTGCCTGCATGTCACGCTTGGTGGAGATCGCGGTGGCCGACGCCAAGGCGAAACAGCAAGGCGGACTGTGGGGGACTGTCAAACACGGCTGGTGTGCCATTCAGGCAGTGGCCACTTTCACCCGTCTATTTTTTGTGCCAGTCAAGCATCGAGCATTGCCGCAAGACATGCGCGTGCAACCCACTTGGTGAACCCGTTTGGTGATGTTGATGGATGATCTCCTCTCTCCCGTGGCACTGGCAGTGCTGGTGGCGGTGACCAGCTGGTGGCTGGGCACGGGGGTCATTCTGTGGCTCGTGCGACTGCCACCCCGCTTGTTCAGGACCAGCATGAGCGGTGTAACGGTCTTGCTGCTCTTGAGTCTGTCAGGCACCACCTGGAGCATGCAGCAAGTCTCGGTGGCGGCCGATTATGTGGGGTTTATCAGTGTCATCCTCATGTGGAGTTGGCATGAAATGGCCTTTTTGTCGGGCTGGGTCACCGGACCGCGGCGCGTGCCGCAGGACCCTGCGGCGAGCGGATGGCGCCGATTCGCCCTGGCCGTGCAGGCCTTGCTGTATCACGAACTGGCCTTGTTGCTGAATTTCCTGGTGCTCTGTCTCATGCAGAGCGGTCAACCCAACCATGTGGCGCTGTGCACCTTTGCCTTGTTGTGGTGCATGCGACTGAGCGCCAAGCTCAATCTCTACTTTGGTGTGCCCCAGGTGGGTGAGCAGTACTTGCCGAGTCACCTGGCGTACATGGCGAGTTACTTTCGCAAGTCGTCGGTCACCGGCTGTTTCTACCTGACCATGACACTCTCCACCGGAACCTGGTTGTGGTTGGTGTTGCAAGCCCATCGGGGTGCCGTTGAAGTCAGCACCGGTTGGGTGCTGCTCGCTTCACTGCTGGGGCTGGCCATCATTGAACATGTGCTCATGTTGTTTGCCTTGCCCTTGCAGCGTTTGTGGGGGTGGGCCATGCGTCACCGCGCTGTGACCCCTGTGGTACCCGCTTCGGGTCTTCCCACTCAAGCGGACCGTGTATGAACGCATTTCGTGCCATGGACGAACGAGGGCAACTGGCCCATGACGTGGGGCAGCGCCCCAAAGCGCTGGTGATCGGCAGCGGGTTTGGTGGATTGGCCGCCGCCATTCGCCTCAGCTGCAAGGGCTATGACGTCGAGGTGCTTGAGAAACTGGAGCAACCCGGTGGTCGAGCCCAGGTGCATCGACAGGATGGCTTCACCTTCGATGCGGGTCCGACGATCATCACAGCGCCCTTTTTGCTCGAGGAGCTGTGGGCGTTGTGTGGACGACGCTTCAGTGATGATGTGGATTTGCGGCCGATGGACCCGTTTTACCGCATTCGCTTTGTGGATGGCACCCACTTTGATTACAGCGGTGACGAAGCCGCCATGTGCGAGCAAATTGCAAAATTTGATGTGGCCGATCTTGATGGCTACAAGCGCCTGATGGAAGTGGCCCAGTTGTGCCGCAAACTCGGATTCGAGGAGATGGGATCGATTGCCTTTGATCGCTTCTCCGACCTGCTCGCTGCGCTACCCTCATTTGCGCGAATGAAGGCGTGGCGCACCATCCATGATCTCGTGGCGCAATACATTCAGCACCCCAAGCTTCGCGTGGTCATGAGCTTTCATCCGCTGCTGATCGGGGGCAATCCGTTCTCAGTCACTTCCGCCTATGCCCTGATCCATGCATTGGAGCGCAACTGGGGGGTGCATTCGGCCATGGGGGGGACGGGTGCCATCGTACAAGGGATGGTCAAGCTGCTGGCTGAGCGTCACGTGCCGGTTCGATGCAACGCGCCGGTGACCCGTATCCGTGTGGAAGAGGGACGTGCCCGCGGGGTTGAACTGGCGACCGGTGAGTACCTGCCAGCGGATATCGTGGTGAGTAACGCCGACTCGGCCTGGACCTACCGTTACTTGGTCGATGAGCAACATCGGCAGCACTGGACCAACCGTCGCATCGAGCGTGGGCGCTATTCGATGGGCCTGTTTGTGTGGTACTTTGGCACCAGTCGGACGTATCCGGATGTGCCGCACCACATGATGGTGCTGGGGCCTCGCTATCGAGAATTGCTGACCGACATCTTCAAGCGCCACAAGCTGGCTGACGACTTCAGTCTGTATCTGCATCGGCCCACCGCGACGGACCCCTCATTGGCGCCTGCTGGGTGCGATACGTTCTACGCACTTGCCCCGGTGCCGCACCTGGACAGTGGAACGCAGTGGGACGACATGGCGCCGCGCTACCGAGAGGCCATTGCCCGTGTGCTCGAGGCCTCGGTGTTACCCGGGCTGAGCGAGTCGGTGGTGACCTCTCGGGTTACCACGCCGCAGGATTTTCAGGATCGTCTGTGGTCTTACAAGGGGGCGGGCTTTGGCCTCGAACCGGTGCTGCTGCAAAGCGCCTGGTTTCGGCCTCACAACCGAAGCGAAGATGTGGCGGGCCTGTACATGGTCGGTGCCAGCACACACCCCGGGGCTGGCGTGCCCGGGGTCTTGATGTCGGCCAAAGCGCTAGAAACGGTGATACCCCATGCCTCCACATTCCGCTGAGTACAACGCGCAGGACCTGCAGGCCTGTGTGGCCATGATGAAAGGTGGCTCCAAAACCTTTTTTGCGGCCAGCCGTCTGCTACCCGTTCGTGTCCGGGCCGCGGCGATTGCGTTGTACGCTTTTTGTCGGGTCGCCGACGATTTGGTGGATCAGGGGGGCGATGCGCAAGCCAATGTGTCGATCCTGCGCCAACGGCTGGATCTGATCTACGCGGGGACGCCCACGGATGCGGTGGAGGACCACGCGCTCGCCCTGGTGGTGCAGCACCACCAGTTGCCCCGTGTGTTTTTGGATGCCCTGGTCGAGGGCTTTGAGTGGGACACGCAAGCCCGTGCGTATGACACGCTGGAGCAATTGCATGATTACGCAGCCAGGGTGGCCGGGACGGTGGGAGCCATGATGTGCTGGATCATGGGGCGTCAATCGAGCACGACGCTTGCGCGTGCCTGTGAGCTGGGCGTTGCCATGCAACTGACCAACATCGCCCGCGATGTGGGAGAGGATGCCCGCAACGGCCGGGTGTACCTGCCGACCCGTTGGTTGACCGAGGCGGGTCTCACGGTTGACCAGTTGCTGCGTCAATCGGATGCAACGCCCGGCGTGAAGGCGGTGGTGGGCCGTTTATTGGATGAAGCGGATCGTTTGTACAAGCGGTCCTATGCAGGCATTGCCGAATTGCCGGCCGATTGTCGGGCTGCCATCCTGGCAGCCGGTCTGATCTATGCGGAAATTGGGCACCAACTGCGCCGTGAGGGATTGGACTCGGTGTCGCGACGCACGGTAGTGAGTACGCGACGCAAATTGATGTTGCTAGTAAGCGCCTGGACGCAGGCAGGATGGATATATGTGGACCCTCAACCGCAGCCCCCCCTGCAGGCCATTGAATTCCTGACGCGTCCGGTCAAACTCCAAGACCAAGACGCCTGGGGTGCCTCGAATTTTCCCAACCGGGCGGTGCCGCAGCGTATCGAGTGGGTGTTGGGTCTCTTTGAGCGGCTGGAGAACGAGCGTCGGGGGAAAAAACCCGCCTCGCAAGCCAGCTGAAGACCATTATTTTTTGTTACGGGGTCTGTTCATCCAGTTGGCGATCATGAAGACGCAAAAAACGATGTACATGATGACAAAAATGGTGGTCAATTCCATGAAAGCTCCTTGAGGGAATGGGATAAACAGGTCAATATTTCACACGCGATGACGAATCGCGTCAAACGCAGGGTTTTTCGGCGCTTGAAGCAAGGGCAACATGACCACCCATGCCACCACCAGAAGACCGATTTCCAGCAGGTACACCCCGCTGTAACCAGTCAAGGCTCCCCAGCCTTGGGTCAGTAAGTCACGTAACACCCCCCCCATGGACATCGCCACACCAGCGGCGGTAGCCTGCACGGCCCCCCAGGCGCCCAGCGCCAGTCCGGTTTGCTCAGGCGGCGCATGGTTCATGGTGGCGGTCAACGTGCCGTGACTGAACAGACCCGCCCCCAAACCGATCAAGAAAGTACCCAGCCCAAATACCCAGGCTGACTCCAGCGGGGCTGACAGTATCACGGCCATGAAGGCGGGCAAGCCAACCAACACCCCCAGGTTGGCCATTTTGAAGGGGTCCATGCCACGACTCAAGACATAAGACGCCCAACTGAATCCCAGCAGACTGCCAACGGACAGGGTTGCGGTGAGTTTCGTGGTGGCCGAGACGCTGAGTTGCAAAATTTCGCCGCCATAGGGCTCCAGCAACACGTCCTCCATGGTGAATGCCATGGTGCCCAGTGCCACCACCAGCAACCGACGCATCGCTTGGGGACCCTGGCTGAAGGCCTGCCAGGCCTCGGAAAAACTGGCCTCGGTCGCTTGACCGGGTTTGCGTAGACGACTGCGGGGCTCTTGTTTCCACAGGGCCACCACATTCAAGACCATGGTGGTCAGGGCTGCGCCTTGGATCACCTGCACCAAACGCCCGGGGCTGTAATCGGTGAGCAAGTCGCCAAAGGCGATGGCACTGACAATCATTCCCACGAGCAGCATCACATACATCAGTCCTACCACCTTGGGCTGGCTCTCGGTCGGGGCCAAATCGGTGGCCAAGGCCAAGCCCACGGTTTGCGTGGTGTGCAGACCCGCGCCCACCAGCAAGAACGCCACCGCCGCACCCAACTGGCCGATCCAGGCTGGCGCCTCTGCAGACTGTCCTGCGCCTGCCAACACCAGCAGCGCGAAGGGCATGATCGAGAAGCCGCCAAATTGCATCAAGGTCCCCATCCAGATGTAGGGCACACGACGCCAACCCAGCTCGGAGCGGTGGTTGTCCGATCGGAAACCGATGAGCGCTCGCAGGGGGGCAAACAGCAAGGGCAAGGCCACCATGGTCGATACCAGGGTGGCGGGCACCTTCATCTCAACAATCATCACCCGGTTGAGTGTGCCCACCAGCAGCACCAGGGCCATGCCCACCGAGACCTGGAACAAGGAAAGACGCAGCAACCGCGACAACGGCAGGTCGGGTGAGGCTGCATCAGCAAACGGAAGAAACCGTGTGCCCAGGCTGGACCAGGACAGAACGATTTTCTGAGAGATTCGTTTCATGAGAAAAAGGATCGGAATCTTGAGATTCCGATCCTCTCAATCCACCAACTACTTTTTCCCTGCATCTGCAGGAGCAGCGGCGACAGCTTTGTTGCCGCCATTCAGGAATGCCTTGACCCAGGTCGTGTTGGACACGATGGCCAGGTGGACACTGAAGGAAGCAACGGCGACTGCACCAATGATGATGGGAATACCCACCGATGGCTTAACGACGCACCACAATTTTCCGTAGATCATGTTGTGCCCCTTTACTTAAGCCAGGGTGAATAGATGTAGGCCAGCAGATGCGCGAACGCGGCAATCATGCCGAATAACTGCGTGCCCTGGATGAGATGCCTATGGATCTCTTCTGATTCGGCCTCGGTCAAACCCGTTGGCCATACTTTGTCTTTATCAGACATGGCTTGTTCTCCTTTTCAGAAGTTGACAAACGTGCTGGACCCGCACGAGGGCTATTCTCAGCCGGGATGGCTGTGAATTCGGTGATCCCGACAACTCCTGGACGAGGTCGGGTAAAAACAAATGACGAGGATCTGGGTGTGACGACATCAGGACGTCCTCGGCATGCGCCAGGGCAACATGGTCTGCACGATGGGCGAGACCAGTCGCGGAACCGACAGGGTTTCATGAAAACTCTGCACCGTTTCACCCAGCAATTCATGGGTCAACAGCGAGCGCTGATAGAAAGGCGTGTCCTCGAGCTGATGCTGCACGCGCACGGCAGAGGGGCTGCGCATCTGCCGCTTCAGCCCCCAGCGCGTGCGGGGCAGTGTTTGCCGTGGCGGTGGTTGGAACGTCTCGACAGCCCCCTGTCGATCGAATCGCAGGCTCAGCACATGGTCGGCTTGTTGGGGCCATTGCATGTCATAAATCACGGCGGTGCTGCCGTCACGCAGACGGCTGCGCGACCAGTCCCAGTGATGAAACCCGCGGTCAATCGGTTCATCGCCTTCGTTGGAGTCCAGATAGGCGTGGCCGCTCC
This sequence comes from Betaproteobacteria bacterium, assembly GCA_009923505.1. GTDB lineage: Bacteria > Pseudomonadota > Gammaproteobacteria > Burkholderiales > Burkholderiaceae_C > Limnohabitans. Next base: position 11,828 of record RFTK01000020.1, on the reverse strand, counting down.
AGCGTTGTCGCGGCGACTCCAGATCCACCTCAATGCGCGCTGAAGGCGCCAGGGGGCCCCAGCGATGTCGTCCGTTGGCGTCCAGCGCAGTGCTGAAGTTGAACAGTTGATCGGGGTGCAGTCGAATGCGACCTTTTACCCGTCTGGGAATGGGCATGCCCACTTCGTTGACGTCGATCTCCAGGTGCTTTCCGCTCCAGTGAACACGGCTGGGGCCCACGACGAACTCGCTGGCGTCACGGTGGCAGTGTCGCCGTCCGCGTTCGGTCATGCACCAGCGATTGGCGCTGCGGCTGTACAGCGCCACGTTCAAGGCGCAATGGTGTTCAGGATCTGCCGCTGTACCTGCACCAGCACCCGCGCGTCGACGAGCCCAGGCGTAATAGGGTGAAAACACACTGCCGACAAAGGCAATGAGGGTGAGTCCGAATTGGCCGTCGTCACTCATGGCGTCGACATACCACCAGAGGTAGCCCCCACTGGGGACGATTTGATCGAACCGAGGCTCGCCCGAACGGCCGCGGCCGCCAGTCGCCCTGACATCGCTGCCATCGGCACTCCCGGACCCGGGTGCACGCTGCCCCCCGACAGGAAAAGTCCCGGTATCGGGCTGATGGCTCCCGGGCGAGAAAAGATGCTCATCCATCCGTGTGTGGCCTGTCCATAAAGTGCTCCTCCCGTGCCCGGAAATCGGCGGTGAAAGTGCCTGGGGGTGTTGCGCACATGGTTGTGCGGGGTGAGTTCGAAGTCGAGTCCGCAGTGCTTTACCGCAGACAAGACCTGCGACTCGCAATCCGACAAGGCCTGCTCGCTCAACTCCGATACGTCGCCATTGGCAGGAGCGTTCACAAGACACAGCAGGCGCTCTGCCCCGATGTCGGCTTGCGCGCTGGGACGGTCTTGCGCGCACAGGTAGACCGTGGGCCGTCGTGGGAGCCGCTGGTGTTCAAAGATATCGTGAAACTCGTCCGCGTAGTTGGACTGAAAGAACAAGTTGTGCCGATCCAGCCGGAGTCCTCGTGTGGGCGTGCGGATGCACCAAGTCACGGCCGACAGCGAGCGCTGCGGTGCGGCGCTCGCCACCGCCCGCTGCGCCGGTTTGCCCAGCAGACCTTCACGCAAAGCGGCGGTGTCACCGTTGAACACCACACGATCAGCCAACAATTGCTCTTGGGTGTCCAGCGACACACCGACCACGCGTCCATCACGGACCAGAATCTGGTCACAATGGGCCGGACAGATGAAGCGAACACCTTGCTCTTTGCACAGGCGTGTGAGGCAGCGGATCAATTCCTGCATGCCGCCTTCCACCGTCCAGACGCCGTCCATTTCCACCTGAGCAATGAGACTCAGCGTGGCAGGCGCTTGCAGCGGGGACGAGCCACAGTAGGTCGCATAGCGGGCAAAGAGTTGACGCAGTCGTGGGTCCGTGAAACGTTGCTCGAGACTGGACCATAAGGTTTTCATCGGCCCCATGCGCGCAAGCAGACTTAGACCGCGAGGCCCCAGGGCAGCCATGAAGCCCGGCAAATTTTTTAACTGGGAGCGGATGAAGCTTGAGTCCATCACCCCGTAGAGCTCGCGGGTATGGTCACAAAATTGGCGAAACCGAAGCGCTTCGTCGGCGCCGGCGAACGCTTCCACCGCTGACTCGCTGGCCAGGGGATCGGCAAACAAATCCAGCGAACTTCCGTCCGTCCAGAAATGGCGAGCCAGCACGGACAACGGTGTGAGTGTCAACTCGCGGTCCAGCCTGAGGTCCAGGCTGTGCATCAACTCGTCAAACACCCAGCGCATGGTGAAGACGGTGGGGCCACTGTCAATGGCATGTCCGTCGACAGTTTCGGCATGCAGCTTGCCGCCAGGGGCGTCGGCACGGTCAATGACAGTGACATTCAGGCCCAGGTGACTCAATTCGAGGGCGGAGACCAACCCGGCGACGCCAGCGCCCACGACAACGACGCGCTGATCAGGCATGGACCATCTCCTGCGAACGGTCGAAGTGCTGGCCTTGCCAGTCGCCTCGCATTGACAGTATGCGCATGCGAACAAACATCGATTCTGAAAAGAAATCTTGTTTGTAGGCGGCCTGAATGGCTTGATGGTGAGCCCCCTGTTGCGCGAAATTGAGCATCGAGGAGGTATCGCGCCAGACGCTGAAGGTGCATTGCCGGATCAGCGGGGCTTCGCCCAGTCCCATGGCCAACATGCAGCCAGGAGCTTGGTCGAGGCTGGCTTGTGAGGCCGGGGCTTTGCGCCAGAATGCCATCGCTTTGGCAGGCCGAATGCTGGCCCGGGTGAGGGCGGCCATCGGAGCTGTTTCATCCACCGGATGGTGCAAGCAACTGGGGGGAGTCACTCCCCAGCTTTGTCGATCCCAGGCGCCTCGTGCGGAGGTGATGTCTAGCAGTCCCACCCAACATTCGCGGGCCCGATCTCGGTAGGCTTGCACCAGCGGTCCCTCGATGAACTGCTCGGCCTGATGTTGTGACTCGAACATGCACACCAGTCCCTGGTGGCTGCTGCTGGGGCGAAGACTGAAGCCCCCGTTCTGACCACTGCCCATCACTTTGGCAAACAAGAGACCCGGTGTTTCCTTCAGAAAGGCAGCACCCTGAGCCAGGCGCAACCAACCCCATGCGCGGTGCTGGGTGGCGTAATCCACCAACAGCATCACGAGAACACCGGACAGGGCCTGGGCGGGGGTGGCGGGGTTGTCCATGGGTCAGGCAGGCACTGGCGCCAGCGCCACTGGAATTTTGAACATCACATGCTCTTCAATGCCGGGCAGTTGCACCACTTCACCGGGATGTATTGAATTCAAAAATCGGATCACGGCCTGCACCAGAACTTCTGGGGTGGAGGCTCCCGACGAAATACCCACGCGCCGGATGCCGTGCAGCCAGCGGGGATCGATGTCATGCTCGTCCTGCACCAGGTAGGCAGGCGTGCCATCTCGTTGCGCGACTTCGCGCAGACGATTGGAATTGGAGCTGTTGCGGGCCCCCACCACCAGCACCAGATCGACCTGACTGGCCATGGTGCGAACCGCCGTTTGACGGTTTTGCGTGGCGTAGCAAATATCGTCCACGGCTGGCCCCTCGATATGCGGATAGCGCGCTTGCAAGGCCGCTATGACATCACGCGTATCGTCCAGGCTCAGGGTGGTTTGCGTTACATAGGCCAGTGCCTCCGAGGGGAGGAAATTCAGTGTGGCGACATCCTTCACTTCGCTGACCAGGGCCATCGGTACCGAGACGCTACCCATGGTGCCGATGACTTCTTCGTGGCCCGCATGCCCGATCATGATCAGCCGGTAGCCCTGCCTGGCAAACCGTTGAGCCTGTCGATGCACCTTGGTGACCAAAGGGCAGGTGGCATCGATGGCTTCAAGCTGGCGTTGCGCCGCTTCATTCACCACGGCGCGTGACACTCCATGGGCGCTGAACACCGTGATGGCGCCGGCTGGAATGTCCTTTAACTGATCGACAAACACGGCGCCTCGCTGGCGCAGATCGTTGACCACGTGCTGGTTGTGAACAATTTCATGAAACACATAGACGGGAGCCCCATAGCGTTTAAGGGCTAGCTCCACAATCTCGATGGCGCGCGTCACCCCGGCACAGAATCCTCTGGGTTGAGAGAGAAGAATGTCCATGGGTGACTCGTGCCTGGGGTTTCAATGACTCATTGCTTGGCCAATTTCATCGTCGACATGCCAGGGCCCGCCAACTCAGGGTAGTCTTTGAGCATGGGCGCCCCGTACAAGGGCTTGTAAGCACCCTGGTGGCAGGTGGCGCAATTGAGCTTGGCCACATCGCCGGTCTCTCCCTTGCGGTGTGCCGGGAAGTTGTCGGTCAGCGGCTCCATGTACTGTGTGTTCAGGTCACGCGCCATTCGGATGCCGAACCAGGCGGTGAGGCGTTGGGGCGGGTTACCTTCCCAGGTTTGGAAGGAGCGCGAGTTGTGGCAGTAGGTGCAATTGACCCCCAGGGCTGAGGACATGTGCGTCATGAGCCCGTACGTCCACTCCGCCTGCTTGATGGATTGGCGGTTGCCGGAAGGCAGTGCCGTGGGCCCGTTCACCCGGATGTTGTTGGCCTCCAGCAGGAAGGGTGTGAACGGATCGTTGGGCAAGGAGGACAAGGCGACGCTGGGCGCAGGATGATTCTGTCCGGCCTTGTCACCCATGAAGTTGGACCCATAGGGCTGCGGGTTGGACTTGAACCAGATGGCCGAGGGTACGGGTTGGCCGCGGTGGCAGGTGTAGCAGGTCACCCCCGTCTCGGCCACGTGCTGCTTCCAGTCGCTGTTGATGTGCTGCGTCATCTGCAGCATGCGACGGGCCACCACTTTGGTGTACTTGCTGTCGTCGGCGAAGTTGGCCGGGTTGTGGCAATAGAGGCAACCTTCTTGCGGCGCTACCCAGGTGGTCATGGAAGTCATGATGCGGGTGAACTGTGCACCGCTCAGGTCTCCCAGCACCTTCACGTTCTTGTAAAGCTGCGAGGCCTTGGGGCCGGATGCATCCATGGGAGGCATGCCCGGTGGGATCTCATTGGCCTGCACCTGCAACTCCAGCGCGCGTGGGTTATACACCTGCACCATGCCAGTGCCACGATAGCCGTGCTGCACCGATTCCATGGGCGGGCGCTCACACCCGCTCAGTAACATCACCAAGCCAGCAATCAGCAGGCCCAACCTGCAACGAGTAGATTCAAAGGGCAGGCTCATGGCTTGACTCCCGAGGTAAGGCTGGGATCCACCACCGCAGGAAATACCTCGGGGTAGGGCGGAACAACGCCGTGTTTCATGGCCCACAGGTACCAGTTGTCGACCACTGTGCCGGTGAGCAGAATGCCAATGCCGCCGGTGAGAGGGCAGAGCACCGCAAACCACCAGGCCCAGCGGTGGATCGACTCCATCGTGGCGTTGAAGCCCATGGTCCAGCGCCAGAACAGGGCTGCTCGTTCAGAGGCGGTACCACGGTCCGTGATTTGCTCGAGTTCGCGCTCACCGCCGTAGTGGGTCACCGCCAGAATGGTGGCGCCGTGCATGGCAAACAGCAACGCTGATCCGTAGAGAAACACAATCGACAGCGCATGGAACGGGTTGTAGAACAGATTGCCGTAGCGCAATGAGAAGGCCGCGGTCCAGTCCAGGTGCGAGAAGATGCCATACGGAACAGCCTCACCCCACGACCCCATGAGGATGGGACGAAACAGGCCCAACACCAGGTACAGCCAGATGGCCGCCGCAAAGGCCCAGGCGATGTGCGTGCCCAAACCCAGCTCGCGCGCCCGGCGGTAGGTACGCGCCCACCACAAGAACAAGGAGGCAGTGAGGAACAAACCGGTGATCAACCACCAGCCACCCTGGTTGAGCGGTGGTAGCTGAAGACCGTAACTCGGGGGTGGGGGTTCCAGAGACAGCCAAAACAGTTGTCTCACAAATTGAATCGGGTCGTAATTGACCGAAGCCAGCATGTTCATGCCGATGATGTTGAAGGCAATCAGGCCACAGATCAGGGAGGCCAGACCTAGACCGCCCAGGTAGATCGGGCCGATCTGCGCATTGCCGAGTTTGCCCAACCAGTAATAGTGCAGGGGCGGATCCAGGCTGCGAGGACTGTTGCCAGGGCCCAGTTCCACACCGGAGTGACCCGGTGCTTCGACGGTGACGGTGGTGAAGAGGTTTTGATACTGCGTCATGCGGGACTCCTTGCGCTCATCGCCAGATCGGCATGTTCAACCACCAGCCCCACCACTCCGGCCAGCTTCGACTCCAGAACGGTCCGGAGATCACGATGCACAGCGCGCTGAAAAGCACCGCAGCCAGCGCCAGAAAGAGGCCAAGCCGATGAATGCCCAGGGTGCCGATGGAATAACCAATGATGTCGCGGAAGAAGGTGTCTTCGTGTTCGGGCGTCTTGACCACATCACCCGGTTTGGGGTTGGTGGCTGAGAGGATCAGGCCCCCGTGCAATGACAGGGCAAAGGTGGTGGCAAAGAAAAAGCTCACCGCGATCATGTGCGCGGGGTTGTAGTGGAAATGCAGGTACTGGTAGCCCACGTTGGACACCCAGTCCAGGTGGCTGTAGATGCCATAGGGGAAGCCATGCCCCCAAGCACCCATCAGCACCGGACGAATCACGACCAGCGTCACGTATCCCAGAATGGCCACGCTGAAGGCAGCAGGCACGTGATAGCCCATGCCCAGCTTGCGACAAATTTCCACTTCACGCAGAGCCCATGAGCCAAAGGCTCCAATGGCGCACACGGTGATCAGTTGCCACAGGCCACCTTCGAGCAAGGGGGCAAATCGAAGACCGTACGACAAATCAGGGGGGGCGATGCTGATCTGCCAGAGGTTCCAGGTAGGTCCCATGGCGGCGCCCCACAAGATCAATGCCGTACCCAAGCCGGCAAAGAACATGGTGGTGACACCAAAAAATCCAACATAAAAGGGTCCAACCCAAAAGTCGAACAAATCTCCGCCCAGCAGCGTGCCGCCGCGCACCCTGTATTTCTTTTCAAAACTGAGCATGGCCATTTCAGGCTCCTTCGGACTGGGGTTCAGACCGCAATAAATTCAAGAAAATCGCAGACACTGTGCTGAATCATGTTCAGAGACAGCGTCTGCGTGGTCACAACGATCAGGACTTGGCCGCTGGCACTGCTGCGGGCATGGGCGAGTTTTGCGCCGATGCTGCGGCAGGCTTTTTGGCGCCGTCGAGCCAGTTGAACTTGTTGGTGCTGAGCAAAATGAGGTGAATCATTGCTGCCAGACCAAACAGAAAAATCCCCTGAACCACCATGGCTCTGAGAGGATCGTAAAGTCGCCAAATACGCCACATAATGTTTCTCCTAAATGATGTGGGACATGAACGTGTAAACCGCTGCCTTTACCCCGGCAAAGACGTTGGTCGTGTTTTCAGCACCAGGCAACCAGCTTTTCCAATGCACGCCAATCAGTTGACCGAGCAGTGCAAGAACGAAAAACAAGGCGAAGCCCGGAACAAAAATCAAGACAAACGTCAGCTTGTCGCCCGTTGCAGGGTTTTTTTCCGGAAAAAAATGGATATTGGCCATAGGAATACTCCGTGAGGAAACGCGAACCTGCCTTAGAACCAGGGCCGCCATGCCCAGACCAGGACGTGTGCAATCACGGCAACCGCCGTGAAACCCACAGTACCCTGCATCCAGTAATGGTGGAACTCCTGAGCCTCCTCGTCGGTCAGCCCGGATATGGAAGTCCGATTCGACATACGAATGCTCCTTTACAAAATGACCTTGCGGCCAACTCCACGCACAGCCCGCGCAGCCTGGGCAGCCGCAACCAAACGTCGCGACATCGGGGTGCGAACGGCCCGCTTGCGCGCACCGTTCAACATCAGATGGGTTTCTTCATGGGGTATCAGGTTCATGCGGGCACTCCCAGTCCCAGGGATAAGCCTGCTGCCTGCACATGACTTTCTTGTACTTCGAGTTCGCCGGCCTCTCGAGCCACACGCTCTGACTGATCACGCAGGCGCTTGGCCGCGGAGATCTGCACCAGCACAGGCTGGTGCTCGATGAGTTCACGCAACTTGGCTTGCGCCGTGTCCTGCCAGGTGGTGCTGGGCTCCACCACGCCGCGCGCGGGCGTGGCCTCCACCCGATCCATCTCGGTGCCCAGCGGGAGAATGTGAAACAGCGCATCGAACAAGGCGTTGCAGACTTCCTGGATCAGGTAAGTGGCGCCGCTGTACCCCATGAAGGGTGTGCCGGTGTGGCGGCGAATGATCGCACCCGGGAACGAGGCCGGAATGAAGGTGGCTCGCATCGGTCCGGACGAGGACAACTCACTCAGGTACATGCGCTCGTTGTAGCTGCCAAACAAAATCAGCGGAGTCTGTTGGCGAACCAGGTCTCTCACGTGTGCGTTGTCGGTCTTTGCACCGGCCTGACGCGATACGCTGAACTTGCAAGGCAAACCCATCTCGGTTTCGAGGAAGAGTCGTAGGCCGCGTGCATAGGTTTCATTGGCCACCACAGCAAAACTCGCGGTAGCAAAAAAATCTTGTGTCACTGAGCGCCACAAATCCCACACTGGCTTGAGCGTGGTGTGACGCTCGCGTTCAATGAAGGGCTCGGGGTCGAGGTTGAGCAGTTCGCCGAGTTTTCGCAAAAACTGGGTGGTGCTGTGCAGCCCGATAGGGGCTTGCAGGTACGGACGCTCCAGCGCCTCGCACAGCATGCGACCGAATTCGCGGTACATGCAAATGTTGACATCGGCTTCAACCAGTCGCGATACATCGGCCAGGTGACTGCCCAACGGAAAGACCATGTTGATCTCGGCGCCAATACCTTGCACCAGACGACGAATTTCCGCCAGGTCGCTGGGAGAATTGAAGGTGCCGTAGCTCGGACCAATGATGTTGACGCGCGGCTTTTCGCCAGCTGGGCGCTCGGCAAACGGCTTGCGTGCAGGCACCTTGCGCAAGCCATACTCGCTCCAGAGCCAGTACATGGCGCGATTGGCGCACTGCCATTGGTCTTCATCGATGGTGCGGGGCAGGAAACGCTGGATGTTGGTGCCCTCGGGCGTGACGCCGCCCCCGATCATCTCGGCGATGGAGCCGGTCACCACCACAGCTGGCAACTCCGGGTCGAGGGTGGCATGGGCGCGCTTCATGGACCCTTCGGTGCCCTCACGTCCGAGTTGCTCCTCCGCCAGTCCGGTGACCACGATCGGTAGTTCGTGCGGCGGGAGGGCGTCGGTGTAATGCAGCACGGAGGTAACCGGCAAATTCTCACAACCCACCGGGCCGTCAATGACAACCTGGAGTCCCTTGATCGCCGTGAACACATACACAGCGCCCCAATAACCCCCCGCACGATCATGGTCGAGAATCAGCATCAGCCCATCTCCTCGGCTTTGCGTTTTTTCAACTGTTTTTCCAACAGCCGACGCGTTTCGGCTTTGAATTCCGGGCGGTCTTGCGGGACACCTTCCCACACGCCGGCCGCATGTCCGGCTCCCACGCCGCCAAAGAAGGACTTCATCGCATCGAAGCGCGACTTATTGCCCATGGCAGCTTGAATCACTTGCACCAGAGACCCGGCACCCGCCACACCCATGAGGGGGCGAGCCGAGATCAGGTTGGTGAAATACAGCGCCGGGATGCACAGCTGTTTGGCTTTTTGCACGATCGGTGTGGTGCCAATGGCCAGGTCGGGCTGGAATTCGTGCACGGCGGCCATGTCCTGCTCCAACGAGGCCCGGAACTGCACCTGAACGCCTTTGTTGCGGAGCCACTCGGCATCGTCTGCGTTCCAGCGCGTGGCCGGGCAGGCCGAGCCGACATAGGGGACATCGGCACCACACTCCACCAGTAACCGGGCCACCAGCAGTTCAGAGCCTTCGTAGCCGCTCAGGGTGATGCGACCCTTGAGCGATTGCTTGGCCAGCATCTCGCGCATGCCGTGCAGGGCTTGGTTGCGGGCCTGGTCGACCAGCGCGGTGGGGATGCCACAGGCTTCGCCGATGTGCTGCAGCCAGGCTTGCGTGCCCTCGAGGCCCACAGGAGCCGACCCGACGACGGGTCGGCCGGCCGCTTCGAATTCACGCACACTGGCGGTGTAGAAGGGGTGAATAGCGGCGACAGCGGCGCAATCGAGTGCGGCATACAACTCGCGCCATTCGCGGGTCGGAACCGTCGGCCCGACCGCCAACCCCATCGGGGCCAGCATTTGGCCAATGATCACCGGGTCGGCGGGGAACATCTCGCCCAACAAGGTGATGGTGGGTTTGTCCTGGCGACCTCCACGAGGTGCGGCCACCGGTCCGTTGTGAATTTCGTCGCGTGCATAACGCAGCATCGCGCCGGCCAGCACATCCTTGGCTTCCGCATGGGTGGGCACCCCAAAACCCGGGACGTCGATACCGATGATGCGCACGCCCTGAATCTCCTTGGGCAGCAACTGCAAGGGGACGCCACTGGCGGTGGGGACACACAGGTTGATGATGACAATGGCATCCAACTCGGCCGGGTTGGCCTGCGCATGAACGGCGTCTCGGATGTCTTCAAACAACTTGCCTGTCACCAGGGTCTCGGAGTTGAACGGGACGTAGCCGACGCTGCGACGTGCGCCGTAAAAATGCGAGGTGAAGGTGAGGCCATACACACAGCAAGCCGAGCCCGACAAAATGGTTGCCGTACGCCGCATGCGCAAGCCCACGCGCAAGGAGCCAAAGGCTGGGCACATGCTTTGCGGTTGATCGTGCGGGCCCGCGCTTTCGACCCGCGGGTAGTCAGCTGCATACTGCTGCAGGGTGTCAGACTTGCCCGCTGACTTGGCCGCTGCCAGCAGCTTCTCGCCGCCGGCATGGCACCCCATGCCATCGCCCTCAAGCGTGGCGGTCTGGATTGGAATGGTACGGGCGGTGTCCATGGTGTTCACGCGGCGTCGTAGATGACTTCCAGGGACGGCTTGACCAACTCGTGGCGGCCCATCATGTCGAAGGTGGTGGCAGGCTCAAGCACCACATTGCGTCCCACGGTGTCGGCGCTGAACAGTCCAAGCAGTTCGTCTTGTGTTTGCGGCTTGGGTCGCACGGGCGGAGCCAGGCCGACGTTGGTCGCGAGTTGCTCGAACAGGGGCCCCCAGGTACCACCCGGGATGCCGATGATTTCGTAGCTGGCACTTTTGCGGCGGATGTCCTCATGCGCAGGAATGGAGGCCAACACCGGAATGCCGGCATTGGCGGCGAAGGCCTGTGCCTCTCCCGTCCCATCATCTTTGTTGATAACCATGCCAGCGACCCCTACGTTGCCGCCGAGCTTGCGGAAATACTCCACCGCCGAGCAAACGTTGTTGGCCACGTACAAAGATTGCAAATCATTGCTGCCGACAACGATGACCTTTTGGCACATGTCGCGTGCGATCGGCAGGCCAAAGCCGCCGCAGACCACGTCGCCGAGAAAATCCAGCAGCACGTAGTCAAAGCCCCAGTCGTGGAAGCCCAGTTTTTCCAGGGTTTCAAAGCCGTGAATGATGCCGCGACCGCCGCAGCCTCGGCCAACCTCGGGGCCACCGAGTTCCATGGCAAACACGCCATCACGCTTGAAGCAGACATCGCTGATGCTGACGGCCTGGCCAGCCAGTTTCATGCGCGACGAGGTTTCGATGATGGTCGGGCAGGCCTTGCCGCCAAAGAGCAGGCTGGTGGTGTCACTCTTGGGGTCGCACCCAATCAACAGCACCTTCTTGCCTTGCTGCGCCATCATGTAGCTCAGATTGGCCAAGGTGAAACTCTTGCCGATTCCACCTTTGCCGTAGATCGCGATGATCTGGGTTTCTTTGGTGGGTTCGCCCGTGCTCACGGGCGCGGGTGGCTCAGCGGCCTCCTGACGCAAGCGCTCCACGAATTGAACGGGTTGGATATTGACCGAGGGGGGATTCATGTTCATGCGTTGGCACTCCAATCCAGGACCATCTTCAGACAGTGAGCGTCACCGAATGCCACCTCGTAGGCTTGTTCGGCTTGTGACGGGCGGTGATGGTGTGTGATCAATCCATCAAGAGAAACTCGGCCGGTTTGCACCAATTCGGTGACAGCCAGCAGATCCGGTCGCTTCCATTCGGCAGCAGTGCGGATTTGGGCCTCGCGCATGAACGCGGGAGCGTAGGCAAAACTCAGATCGTTTTTGTAAAAGCCCGCCAGTACCACCTCACCGCCCGGTTGCAGGCGTTGAATCAAGGTGTTGAGAATGGCGGCGTCTCCGCTGACGTCGTAAACGGTGCGGTAATCGCGCCGAGGATCGTCATCCGGATGAATCACGG
>RFTK01000190.1 GCA_009923505.1 Betaproteobacteria bacterium | reverse complement strand
CAGGTTCAGGCAGGCCAGCGCGGCAGCACCGGCACCCGAGGTGACCAGCTTGATGTCGGCCAGCGATTTGCCCACCAACTTCAAGCCGTTGAGCACCGCAGCACCCACCACGATGGCGGTGCCATGCTGGTCGTCATGGAAGACGGGAATCTTCATGCGCTCGCGCAACTTGCGCTCGACGTAGAAACAGTCTGGGGCCTTGATGTCTTCCAGGTTGATGCCACCAAAGGTGGGCTCCAACGCGGCGATCACATCGACCAGCCTGTCCAGATCCTTTTCATTGATCTCCAGATCGAACACGTCGATGCCGGCAAACTTCTTGAACAAGACCCCCTTGCCCTCCATCACCGGTTTGGCTGCCAGGGGGCCGATATCGCCCAGGCCCAGCACCGCGGTGCCGTTGGTGATCACGGCCACCAGGTTGCCGCGACTGGTGTACTTGTACGCGGCGTTGGGATCCTTGACGATTTCTTCGCACGGGGCGGCCACGCCAGGTGAATACGCCAGCGCCAGGTCGTGCTGGTTCACCAATTGCTTGGTGGCGTGAATGGCGACCTTGCCGGGTGTCGGAAACTCGTGGTACTCGAGTGCGGCGCGGCGCAATTCGGCGCGGGCAGCGGCACGCGGATCTTTCGTGTTCTTGTCGGGCATGAAAAGGTCTCCTGAGACGGTCAGACACGCTGTGGATGTGTCTGACAAGGGGGAATCATTGTAGGCGCGTGGGCAAAGGGCAGCCTCGAGGTCAAGCTTGCATCAGGGCTTCAATAGCGACCGGGTCCACCGGGACATCGCGGGTGATGAGCTCGCACCCCTGGGGGGTGATCACTGCGTCATCCTCGATGCGGATGCCCAGGTTCCAGAATGCTTGGGGGACATCGTCGGCCGCGCGCACGTAGAGCCCGGGCTCGATCGTGGTCACCATGCCTGGTCGCAAGATGCGGCTGGGACGGTCGTTGATGGTTTCACCCGACAGCGGGTCCCGTCGCGGGGTGCCGCGTGCGGCTTCGCCGGGCTCTACATAGCTGCCACAGTCGTGCACGTCCATGCCCAGCCAGTGACCGGTGCGGTGCATGTAAAACCTGAAATAGTGGCGTTGCTCGATCACATCGTCCACTGTCCCGTGCACGTTCGATTGCAACAAGCCCAGGTCCAGCAGCCCCTGAGCCAGCACCCGCACGGTGGCGTCGTGTGGGTCGGTGAAACGTGCGCCCGCACGGGTGGCCTGCACGGCTGCGGTCTGGCTGGCCAGCACCAGGTCATACAAATCTCGCTGGGCCGCCGTGAAGCGTCCGTTGGCCGGAAAGGTGCGGGTGATATCGCTGGCGTAACCATCGAGCTCGCACCCGGCGTCAATCAGCACCAGTTCGCCGTCACGGATTTCGGCCGCGTCGGCGCGGTAGTGCAGCACACAGGCGTTGGCCCCGGCCGCCACGATGGAGCCATAGGCCGGGAACTGCGAGCCGTGGGTGCGGAACTCGTGCAGCAACTCGGCGTCCAGGTGGAACTCGCGCACGGTTTCCCCGGCGCGCAGGCGTCGGGCACACACCTGCATGGCGCGCACGTGGGCGTCGGCGCTGATGCGGGCAGCGCGGCGCATGAGGTCAAGCTCATGGTCATCCTTGACCAGGCGCATTTCATCGAGCAAGCCGCACAGGTCGCGCTGTTGGCTCGGGCATTGCACGCCAAAGCGCACCCGCGCGCGTACTTTGGACAGCCAACCGTCGAGTCGCTGCGGCAAGCCCTGGTGGGTAGCAAAGGGATACCAAACGGTGTGTCGGTTTTCCAAGAGGCGCGGCAGTCGTTGCTCGATGTCCTGGCTGGACCAGGCCTGTTGTACGCCCAGCGCCGCAGGCGCAGCGTCAGGGCCCAGGCGGTAACCGTCCCAGATTTCACGCTCCAGGTCCTTGGGTTGACACAGCAGGGTGGTTTCACCGTCGGCCGTGATGAGCAACCAGGCATCAGGCTCGGTGAAGCCGCACAGGTAGTAAAAGTAACTGTCGTGGCGGTAGGGAAACTCGCTGTCGCGGTTGCGCGCATACGAGGGCGCGGTGGGGACGAGGGCAATGCCGCCGGGGCCGAGTTGCTGTGCCAGGTGCAAGCGGCGTTGTGCGTACAGGTCGCGTAAAGCGGGGGTCAGGGTCATGGTGAGGCCAATGAGCGCCCTTTGGGCGCTGTGCAAAACAGTCGACCCCCTCATTGTGACCCGTGTGTCCGATTCGATCGCGCAGACCAACTTTGGCCCTGCTCAGGCCCGGGGCTCAGGCTTGGTTGAGTTCGGCCAGGCGCTCGGGCGTGCCCACATCGGTCCAGTCGCCGGTGTAGAGGCTGGCGCTGACCCACCCACCCTCCATGGCGCGGCGCAACAGGGGGGCCAGCGGCGCCTTGACGCCCTCAGGGTTGCCGCGAGGGATGTCACACCAGGGCGGCGCGAAGAAGGCTTGTTTGTAGAGCGCGATGGTGCTGAAGGTGTACCTCGGCCCTGGGTGATCGGTGGGCAGATTCAGCGCCAATCCTTCCTCCGACAGACCAAAGTCTCCCCGGGGGTTGTGCGGCGGGTTGGGGACCAGCCAGAGGTGGGCCAGGCAGGGTGACGCCGCCAGGCGTGACCGCTCGCTGGGGTCAAAACGGAAGTCCGGGGCAAACACATCTCCGGCCGCCACCCAGAACACGTCATCCAGCCACGGGAGTGCTCGAACGATGCCGCCGGCAGTTTCCAGGGCGCCGCCAAAGTCCTGTCCTTCGTGCGAGTAGCGCAGTTGCAGGGGGCCGGCTGATCCCTCAGGACGCCAACAGTTGCCCAGTGCCGCAGGCATGTGTTCGCCCAGCCAGCCGGTGTTGATGACCACATCGCTCAGACCGCCCTCGGCCATGCGTTGCAGGCACCAGGCCATCAGGGGACGGCCGCGAACCGCCAGCAGCGGCTTGGGGGTGACATCCGTCAAGGGCCGCATGCGCTCGCCACGACCGGCCGCCAGCAGCATGGCCGGAGCGCGCGGGCTGTCAGGGGC
>RFTK01000189.1 GCA_009923505.1 Betaproteobacteria bacterium | reverse complement strand
CCAACACAGGTGCTCAAGGAGGTCAAGGTGCACAAGGAGGTCAAGGTGCACAAGGAGCACAAGGGGCGTCAACAGGTGCTCAAGGTGCGACAGGTCCTACAGGAGCCCAGGGAGCACAAGGTGCATCCACCGGAGCTCAAGGTAACACAGGAGCTCAAGGTGTTGCGGGTGCACAAGGAGCACAAGGAGCGTCTACAGGTGCTCAAGGTGCGACAGGTAACACAGGTGCTCAAGGTGCACAAGGAGCCAGTATAGGGGCTCAGGGTGGACAAGGTGCACAAGGGGGTCAGGGTGCACAAGGAGCACAGGGAGCATCTACAGGTGCGCAAGGTGCTACAGGCCCATTAGGAATTCAAGGGGCTCAAGGTGCGGGAACAGGAGCCCAAGGAGCTACTGGTATACAAGGTGCTCAAGGAGCCCAAGGAGCCCAAGGTGCGGCAACAGGTGCACAAGGAGCAACAGGACCAACGGGAGCACAAGGGGCGCAGGGTGGAACTACAGGTGCACAAGGAGCTACTGGACCTCAAGGAGGACAAGGTGCACAAGGTGCACAAGGTGGAACGACAGGAGCACAAGGAAATACAGGTGCTACAGGTAAACAAGGAGCTCAAGGAGCCCAAGGTGCGGCAACAGGTGCACAAGGAGCTACTGGAGGTACAGGTCCACAAGGAGCTCAAGGAGCTCAGGGTGCTAATACAGGTGCACAAGGAGCTACTGGAGGTACAGGTCCACAAGGAGCTCAAGGAGCTCAGGGTGCTAATACAGGTGCACAAGGAGCTGCAGGTCCTCAAGGACCCACAGGTTCCCAGGGTGCTGCAAGTACAACACAAGGTGCTCAAGGCGGACAAGGAGCTCAGGGTGCTAATACAGGTGCTCAAGGAGCAGCAAATGCAACACAAGGAGCTCAAGGGGCTTTAGGTAATACAGGTGCACAAGGAGGAACAGGAGGGCAAGGTGCTCAAGGTGCTGTTGGACCTTCACCAACTGGACCAACAGGACCTACAGGTGCCGTAGGACCCCAAGGAGCAACAGGAAACACAGGAGCTCAAGGAGCCACAGGTCCAACAGGACCATCGGGTGGAACTGGTTCTCAGGGTGCTCAAGGTGGAACTGGAGGAGGCGGAGGCCAAGGTGCACAAGGTGCAACAGGCCCTACAGGTGGTGGTGGAGGACAAGGAGCACAAGGTGCTACAGGTCCGCAAGGGGGACAAGGTGCTCAAGGGCCTACAGGTGCTCAAGGGCCTACAGGACCACCCTCTGATAGAAGATTGAAGGATAATATCAAAAAATTAGAAGATACCTATCAGAAAACCAAAGAACTTAAAGGAGTAAGATTTGAATGGGATTCAACTCACCCAAAAATTGTCAATGATAAATCTATTCAAGTCTTGGAAGCTTTCTCAGGACATTCAATAGGGGTTATTGCTCAACAAGTAGAAAAAATCGTTCCTGAATTGGTTTTCACAGATGATGATGGATATAAATCAGTTGAATATGGAGCGATGGTAAGTTTAGGTTTCGGTTCAATACAAGAACAACAAAAAATAATTGATTCTATTTATCAAAGAATAAACAAACTTAAAGAATTAATAAGTGGCTGAAAATATAATAATAACACCTTCGGGGGGTAAAATTGATTTTTATGATACTGCGAACACCATGACAACCATGGTGATAGAAACTGGTTTAACAACTCAAATTAAATTTAAATCAGGTGCAACCACTTATTTGGCCTTTGATGAAATATCACCAACCTTTAAAGTTCAAACAGGGGATTTAAGGATTGGTACTTCATTAATTAATAATACCTATACACTAATTGATGGTACAGGTTGGAAAGGCTCTGCACAACCAACTGGTCCTCAAGGTGCTCAAGGTTTATCTGGAACTACAGGACCACAAGGAGCTCAAGGAGCTCAAGGTGCAACTGGTGGTGTAGGTCCTACAGGTGGAACAGGAGCACAAGGTGCCACAGGTGCCACAGGAGCACAAGGTGCCACAGGGGCACAAGGAGCCACCGGTGCCACAGGAGGACAGGGAGCCCAAGGGGGACAAGGTGCTCAAGGTGGCCAAGGAGCTCAAGGAGCAACAGGTAACCAAGGTGCTCAAGGCGGTCAAGGAGCTCAAGGTGCTACAGGAAGTACTGGTGCCACAGGAGGACAGGGAGCTCAAGGGGGACAAGGGGCGCAAGGAACTACAGGAGCGGCTGGAGCTACGGGAGCTCAAGGAGCTACAGGGGGTCAAGGCGCCCAAGGTACTACAGGCTCAACAGGAGCAACTGGAGGACAAGGAGCTCAAGGAGGTCAAGGAGCCCAAGGTGCTCAGGGGACCACAGGAGGACAAGGTGCTCAGGGTGGACAAGGAGCTCAAGGAGCTCAGGGTGCTACAGGTGCGACAGGGGGACAAGGAGCTCAAGGAGGTCAAGGAGCCCAAGGTGCTCAGGGGACCACAGGAGGACAAGGAGCTCAAGGTGGTCAAGGTGCTCAAGGAACAACGGGCTCAACAGGTGCTACAGGTGCACAAGGAGCCCAGGGAGGACAAGGAGCGCAAGGAGCTCAAGGAACACAAGGTCCAACTGGACCAACAGGTGGCCAAGGAGCTCAAGGTGGACAAGGTCCAACTGGACCAACAGGTGGACAAGGAGCCCAAGGCGGTCAAGGTGCTCAAGGGGCTCAAGGAACTACTGGAGGACAAGGAGCTCAAGGAGGCCAAGGAGCCCAAGGAGCGCAAGGTGCAACAGGTGCAACAGGTGCTCAAGGTGCTCAGGGTGGTCAAGGTGCTCAGGGTGGACAAGGTGCTCAGGGTGGACAAGGTGCTCAGGGCGCTCAGGGTGGACAAGGTGCTCAAGGGCCTACAGGTCCAACAGGAGGACAAGGTGCTCAGGGTGCTCAGGGTGGACAAGGTGCTCAAGGACCTACAGGTCCAACAGGAGGACAAGGTGCTCAAGGTGCTCAAGGTGGACAAGGTGCTCAAGGGGCACAAGGTGGGACTGGTGCAACCGGAACCCAAGGAGCTCAAGGTAATACGGGATTACCTGGACCACAAGGAGCCCAAGGTGGACAAGGGGCTCAAGGACCGGCAGGTGGACAAGGAGCCCAAGGACCTCAAGGTAATCAAGGGGCACAAGGACCCGCACCAACCGGAGCAACAGGGGCACAAGGTAACTCAGGTCCAGCAGGGGCTGGAGGTAAACAAGGTGCACAGGGAGGAACAACAGGTGCACAAGGAGCACAAGG
>RFTK01000188.1 GCA_009923505.1 Betaproteobacteria bacterium | reverse complement strand
GCGCGACAATGTGCGGGCTGTTCAAAGGCAAACGGATCATCAACAACCCTGGAGAAGAGACCATGAACAAACTGATCGCAGCACTGTGTTTTGCACTGGCAATGGCCCCGGCAATGGCGCAGGACAAAGCCAAAGCAGAGTCGGCGGTGCAGGTGGTCGAGCGCTGGATCATGATGCGCCTGCGCCACCAGCGCTTTGCCAGCGTGGACGATCTGAATGAGGCAATAGTCCCGCTGCTCGACGAGCTCAACAGCAAGCCTTTCCAGAAGCTGCCCGGCAGCCGTGCCAGCGCGTTTGCCGATCTGGATGCACCGGCCCTGCAGCCGCTGCCTTTGCAGCCCTGGGAGTTCGCGGTGTTCAGGACCGTGCGCGTTCACATCGACCACCACGTCGAGGTCGATGGTCACCGTTACAGCGTGCCGCAAGCCCTGGTCAGTCAGGTGATAGAAGCCCGCATCACGGCTGGGGTGGTGGAGTTGCTGCACCGTGGCCAGCGTGTGGCCGCCCACGCCCGCAGTGCCCACAAGGGCGGCTTCACCACCGTGGTCGAGCACCTGCCCGCCGCCCACCGCGCCCACCTGCAGTGGACGCCCGAGCGGCTGATTCATTGGGGCCAGAGCATCGGTGTGGCCACCGGGCGCACCGTGGAGCGTTTGCTGGTCGAGCGGCGCCACCCCGAGCACGGCTACCGCGCCTGCCTGGGCTTGCTCTCGCTCTCACGCAAGTACGGCAAACCCAGACTGGAAGCCGCCTGTTTGGTCGCGCTGGAGCTGGGCACGGCCAAGTACAGCCATGTGCGCGACATCCTGGCCAACGGGCGCGACCAGGTCACACCGGGCACCACGCCTGAATGGACGAGTCCTGACCACGCCCATGTGCGTGGGCCAGGCTACTACCAGTGATGGCCCCGTGCTTCACCCAATCAAGCAAGCAAGAGAGAGAACAACCCATGATGATGAACACCACCCTGGAACAGCTGCGCGGCCTGAAGCTCAACGGCATGGCCGCCGGGCTGCACGAGCAGCTCAGCAGCACCGGCCTGCACGGCCTGAGCTTTGAGGAACGCATGGCGCTGCTGGTCGAGCGCGAGGTCCACTGGCGCAGTGACAAGAAGCGCGAGCGGCTGATGAAGGAGGCGCGGCTGAAGTACCCGCAGGCGGCCATTGAAGATCTGGATACCCGCAGCGGGCGCAGCATCGAGCGCAAAGCCATCATGAGCCTGGTGCTAGGCGACTGGATCGATTCGGGCCACAGCGTGTTGATCACCGGCCCCACCGGCGCGGGCAAGTCGTGGCTGGCCTGTGCACTGGCGCAGTACGCGTGTCGGCGTGGGCATTCGGCGCTGTATCAACGCGTGCCGCGTCTGAGCGAAGAGCTGCGCATCCGCCACGGCAACGGCACGTTTGGCAAGTGGCTCATGCAGTTGGCCAAGACGGATGTCTTGCTGCTCGACGACTGGGGCATGGCCGCCATGGATGCCCAAACGCGAGCCGACTTGCTGGAAATCATCGACGACCGCGCCGCCACCAAGGCCACCATCATCACCAGCCAGCTGCCCATCGAGCACTGGCACGCGTGGGTGGGTGACGCCACCATTGCCGACGCGATGCTGGATCGGCTGATGCAGCGCCACCACCGTTTCACCCTCACGGGCGAGTCCCTTCGTCAGAGGCTCAAAACAAGCAAACAGGAGAAACATCCAGACCCATCGTGACCGATCAACCTAGAATTTGAGCGCGCAACACTTCACGCGGCGCGACCGGTCACGATGCACCGGAATCGGCGGTCACGTTCGCCGGAATACGCACCGAAGAGCCGTATCGAAGACGCAAGGTCTTCGAGAAGCATTAGGTGACTGGCAGCAGCAGCCCACAAGCGGCTTTCTTTCCATATAAATAGCTGGTTTTCAGCGATACGGACCATTGACTAGGGTTGACTGACCGCCTCCTTCCAACGCCATACCGTCACTTAAAAGCGAATCAACGCAGGCTTTTTGAAGTACCGACAGACCTTACTACGAAAAGCGTGTCATGATCTCAACAGCTCATCGCCAGAGGTTGAACGTATGCTTCCTAGTCGGTTCAGTAATTTGCGTCTTCCCCTCGTAGCAGCGCCCATGTTCCTTGTTTCAGGCGTTGACCTCGTGGTCGCTGCTTGTACATCCGGGGTGGCAGGCTCCTTTCCAACAGCAAACTGTCGCAGCAGCGAAGAATTAGATGCCTGGCTCATCGAAATGGGCATACGCCTCTCCAACCATGAGCAGATCAGCGGTCAGGGCACAGCACCCATCTGCCCGAACCTGGTGGTTCATCCTTCCAACCAGCGACTGGGGGAGGATTTGCGCGTTCTGTGCCGCCACCATCCGGCCGTGGTCATCACCAGCGTGGGAAGTCCAAAGTCTGTGCTGCCCCCTCTTCATGATGCGGGTGTGCAAGTGTGGGCCGACGTAGCCAGCGTGCGCCATGCCGAGCGCGCTGTAGCCGAGGGAGTGGATGGGCTGATCCTGCTGACAGCCGGTTCGGGGGGGCAGACGGGTTGGCTCAACCCCTTCGCCTTTGTGCGCGCCGTGCGTGCGTTTTACCAGGGTCCCCTCGTTCTGGGTGGCGGTATTTCCGACGGGGAAGCATTGCGAGCTGCCGAGGTTCTGGGCTGCAACCTGGCCTACATGGGCACGCGCTTCATCGCCACCCAGGAAAGCATGGCCTCGCCGGCTTACCAGCAGATGCTGGTGGACTGCAATGCTGATGACATAGTGCTGACGCGGGCATTCACTGGCTTGCAAGCCAATATGCTCAGGCCGTCCATCGTGAAGGCCGGGCTAGATCCAGACAACCTTCCTCAAACGCAGTCGGTGGATGTGGCACGTGACATCGACGTCAACAGCGCCCACAGCCCATTCAAGCGCTGGAAGGACATCTGGTCTGCCGGCCACAGTGTCTCGGGCGTCACCCAGATTGGCACGGTGGCCGAACTGGTAGCCCAGACACAAGCCCAGTACCAGACGGCCCGCATGCGCTGAGCAAAAAAGCTCAGTCTGCGCGATGCGCCTGGGCGACAGCCTCCCGGTCGAGGCTGCCGTCCTCATGCCGAGGCAGGCGCGGTTCAAAGCGCACTTCACGCGGACGCTTGAAGCGCGCAATGCGCATGCCCACGAAATCGATCAACTCCTCCGCACTAACCGTCTGGCCTGGATGCAGCTCACAGATCGCTCGCACAGCTTCGCCCCAGCGCTTATCAGGC
>RFTK01000187.1 GCA_009923505.1 Betaproteobacteria bacterium | reverse complement strand
GCTTCCATGGCCGCCGCTTGCGTGCCGCTCAGGCCGCTGGCCTGTGCTACCCCAAGCCCCGCCGCCTGGCTCGTCGTCAGCGCCACCAACTGCGCCGTCGTCAGCGCCCGCACCTGACCCGAGGTCAAACCCGACAGCTGGCTCGTAGTCAAAGCCGCCAGCGCATCGGTTGCAAGGCTGGAGATAGCGCCGGTGCTCATTCGGGACAAGCTGCTGACAGCCAGGTTGGCCGATTGTTGACTACTCAGACCCGAAACCTGCTCGGTGCCCAGAGCCGCAACCTGCGGCACCGTCAAGGCAGCCACCTGGGCCGAACTCAGTGCATTCACCTGTGAGGACAACAAGCCCGCGAATGCGCCGGACTGGAGCGAGGCCACAGAGGTAGCTGCCAGCGAAGACAACGCCTTTGTGGTCATTGCACCCAGCTGGGTTGAGCTTAGTGCACTCGCCACCACACGGCCCATGCCAGCGGCCTGTTGGGTGGTCAAGGAAGCGATCTGAGCGGTGGTCAACGCGCCTACCTGGGCATTGGAGAGAACCGCCAAAGTGGTGCTGCTCAACACTGAGAAGGCGCTGGTGTTCATCGCAGACAGCGCTTCGGTACTGAATGACCCAGCCTGAGCCGCGACGATGGCGCCGGCTTGGGCCGTGCCCAAAGAGGTCATCTGGGTTGAGTTCAGAGCCGAAACTTGGGCGCCCGTCAAAGCTCCGATCTGGGCGGAGGACAGGCTGTTGAGGCGACTTGAATCCAGCCCCGCCACCGTGGCTGTGCTCAGTGCGGTCAACGCGGCCGCCCCGAGTCTGGACAGATCGGCAGTTTCCATGGCGTTCGCCTGGCTGGCCGAAAGTCCCTTGAGCTGATTGACGCCCAGCACGCTGGCCTGTGCGGTGCCCAGAGCAATCAGTTGGCTTGAGGTGAGCGCCGTAAATTGTTGCGAGGCGAGGCCGGTGAGCTGAGATTCGCTCAGCGCAGCAACCACCTCCGTGGTCAGGCTGGTGAAGGCCGATGTGGTCAGACTGGACAGCACCGTCGGTTGCAGCGACTGTGCCTGTGTCGAGGTCAAGCCCACCGCCTGGGCGAAGCCCAGGCCATTGGCTTGCGCCGCCGTGAGTGACTTCAGTTGAGTCGACGTGAGGGTTCCCACCTGGGTCGACGTGAGGCCACCTAGGGCGTTGGGGGCAATGGCCGCGAAGGCGCCGGCACTCAGCCGAACCAGATCGCTGGACTGAAGTGCCCCCAGCTGGCTGGAAGTCAGGCCAGCCGCTTGGGCTGCTCCCAGGGCTGACGCCTGCTCAGTGGTCAATTGCTGGACTTGTGCCGTGGACATCGCCGCGAACTGGCTCGACGAGAGGCCAGTGATCGCGGACCCCTTGAGGCCCTGGATGGCCGAGGTCGTGAGTTGCTGGACATCATCCGTACCCAGTGCAGCCATCTGGGCCGCGCCGAATCCAGCGGTCTGCTGGGTGCCCAGCAAGGCCACTTGATCGGAGCTCAGGGCCCGAACCTGGTTCAGGCCCAGCGCACCGACCTGAGTTGAAGTGAGGCCGGCGAGTTGATCGGACCCCAAGGCCCGTACCGCGTCAGTCGAGAGTGCGCCTGTGGCCAGGGCGCCCAGCTTGGTCAGGTCGGCGACTTGCAGCACCGAGGCCTGTGCTGAGGTCATCCCCGCTGCTTGCGCAGCACCCAACGCGGCCGCCTGGGACGTGGTCAGTGCCACGATTTGGCCAGTGCTCAGGGCACCGACCTGCGTGGAGGTCAGGCCGGTCACGGCGGATGACACCATGGCCGCCAGCGACTCGGTGTCCAGGGATTGCAAGGCAGTCGAGTTCAGTGAACTCACCTGCTTGGCAGTCAGTCCTGCAGCCTGGTTCGCAGACAAGCGACCCAACTGGCCTGAGGTCAGCACCGCGACTTGAGAGGCCCCAAGTGCGCCGATCTGAGACGAACTCAGGGCCGAAAACTGGACAGTGCCGAGATTGCGCACGGCCGCCGAACTGAGCGCGCCCAGAGCTGCAGCCGAGACCACGCCCAGGTTGGACGAGGACACGGCACTGATCTGTGTGGAGGAGAGTCCAGAGGCCTGCAAAGCCGTCAGGCTGGAGGCCTGTGCGGTGGTCAGGGCACCGAGTTGGGCGGTTCCCAGCGCAGCCACCTGGGCTGCGGTCATCGAACTGACCTGCAGTGTGGACAGACTTGAGACGGCAGCGGTACTAATTTGTCCGATGGCTGCAGTGCCCAATGATGTCAACCCGCCACCACCCAGGAAGGATGCCTGCGTGATGCTCAATCCAGCCGTCTGCACGGTGGTGAGGCCGCTGACCTGACGCGCCGTGAGGGCGCCTATCTGGGCCGTACCCAGCGCAGCGAATTGTGCAGAGGACAGTCCCTGGACGTCCAGGCTGGGGACCGCGCTGGCCGAGAGCGCCGCCACGTCGGACGTCTTCAGGGCACTGACCTGGGTCGAGCTGAGCCCGCCCACCTGAATGGCGCCGAGACGGGCGGCCTGGATCGTGGTCAACGTGGAAACCTGGCCCGTGGTGAGGGCCGCCACCTGCGCGGCGCCCATACCCAGCAGAGCCGTCGGGGAGAGGGCGGCAAATGCTTGTGTATTGAGCGTGGCCAGGCTGGCCGTGGTCATCGCACCGGCTTGAGAAGCCGTCAGGCCCAGGGCCTGTTCGGCCCCCAGGGCAGCCGTCTGTGTGGTGCTGAGCGCTCGGACCTGGGCTTGCGTCATTGCGCCGAACTGGATCGAGCTCAAACTGTTGAGTTGACTACTGCTCAAGCTGCGAACCGCCTGGGTCGATAGCGCCGACAAGGCGCGAACGCTCATGGCAGCCAAGTCGGCCGTCTCGAGCGCAGCAATGCTGCCCGTGGTCAGGCCAGCCGACAGGCCGGCCCCCAAGTTGGCCGTTTGCGAGGTGGTCAGCGCCTGGACCTGTTCAGTGGTCAGGGCGCTGGCCTGGGTCGAACTGATGCTCGAGAGCTGGCTGGAGGTGAGCTTGGCCAATACCTCGGCGCGTAGGTTGGACACAGCCGTGGTGCTGAGTTGCGAGAGGCTGACGGCCGTGATGGCCGTGGCCTGCGTTGTGGTGAAACCTGCCGCCTGCGAGGCGCCCAGCGTCTGGGCCTGGGCGGCAGTCAGGGCGACCACCTGGCTGGTGGCCAACGCGCCCATCTGAGTGGAGCTCACACCCGCCAGGGCAGCCGGCTTGAGAAATGCGAAAGTGCTGGCTGACAGGTTGGCCAGATCGGATGATTCCATGCCCAGCA
>RFTK01000186.1 GCA_009923505.1 Betaproteobacteria bacterium | reverse complement strand
GAGGGGGCTGGCAAGCTGGTCGAGGACGACGAGCTGCGCGAGGCCATGCAGGAAAAAGGGCTTGGCACCCCGGCCACCCGTGCCGCCATCATCGAAGGCCTGCTGAACGAAAAGTACATGCTGCGCGATGGCCGGGACATGATCCCCACCGCCAAGGCTTTCCAGCTCATGACCCTGTTGCGGGGCCTGGGGGTGGAAGAACTCTCCTCGCCCAGCCTGACGGGTGAATGGGAACACAAGCTCTCGCAAATGGAGCATGGCCAGTTGAGCCGTGAAGCCTTCATGCGCGAAATCGCCGCGATGACCGAGCGCATCGTGAAGAAAGCCAAGGAGTATGACCGCGACACGGTCCCCGGCGACTACGTCACGCTCAAGACCCCCTGCCCGACCTGCGGTGGCCAGGTGCGCGAAAACTACCGCCGCTTTGCCTGCACGGGCGCGGATGGCCAGAGCGAGGGCTGTGGCTTCTCATTTGGCAAAACGCCCGGAGGCCGCACCTTCGAGTTGCACGAAGTGGAGGCGCTGTTGGCCAACAAACAAGTGGGCCCCCTGGAGGGGTTCCGCTCCAAAGCCGGTTGGCCCTTCACCGCGGAAATTGTGCTCAAGCTCAACGAGGAAGAGCGCAACTGGAAGCTGGAGTTCAACTTCGGGGATGACAAAGCGGACGAGGCCAGTGGCGAGTTGGTCGAGTTTGCTGATAGCGCGACCCTGGGCGCATGCCCCAAATGCGGCGCTGCCGTGCGCGAGCACGGCAACAACTACATCTGCGAAAAATCCGTGCCCACACACGCACAGGCCACCCCCTCATGCAACTTCAAGACGGGCAAGATCATCCTGCAGCAGCCTGTCTCGATCGAGCAAGTGCAAAAACTCCTGAGCACCGGCAAGACCGACCTGCTCGACAAGTTCATCTCGATGCGCACCCGCCGTCCGTTCAAGGCCTTCCTGGCCTGGGATGCCGAGGCCGGCAAGGTGAACTTTGAGTTCGCCCCAAGCAAGTTCCCGCCGCGCCCCACGACGCGCCAACGGCTTGCAGGACGCGGCTGACAAGCGCAAGATCAATGCGGACGACAAGTTGCGGCCGGTCTTCGGCAAGGATCAGGTCAACATGTTTGAGCTGGCGGGGTTGGTGGGCAAGCACCTCGGCTGAGGGCCTGCCCTGCTCCAGCGCTGTCGGCTTAACAACAACGCCGCCCAAAGGCGGCGTTGTGGCCCTTCAAGGCGTCCGTTTCAGGCTTGCTGCAGCAATTCCCAGATGCGTGCCGGTGTCATCGGCATCTGAATCTTGGCCGACAGGGCGCCTTTGCCATGGCGAGCCAAGGCATCGGCCACCGCATTCACCACCGCCGGGGTAGCGCCAATCGTGCCCAACTCGCCCACGCCCTTCACGCCCAGCACGTTGTTCTTGCACGGCGTGCTCTCGTCCATCGAGGTGACAAAAAAGCGCGGCATGATGTCCGCGTGCGGCACCGCATAGTCCATCAGACTGCCCGTCACCGGCTGACCTGTTTCGCGGTCATACACCAGCGATTCGCACAAGGCCTGTCCCAGCCCTTGCACCGCGCCGCCATCGAGTTGGCCGCGCACGATCATCGGGTTGACCACACGGCCCACATCGTTGACGGAGGAATAGGACGCCAACTGCACGGTGCCGGTGGCCGGATCCACCTCCACCTCGCAGATGTGGCAACCGTTCGGCCAGGTCGGACCGCTGGCGGCGGTCTTGGAGTCGAGTTCGATGCGGCGCTCCGGCTGGCGCTGGGCCACCTCGGCCAGCGTCATGTGCAAATCGGTGCCCGCCACGGTGAAGCGGCCGGCATCGTACTGCACGTCCTCAGGGGCGGCTTCCAGCGCCTGAGCGGCCAGCTCGCGGGCACGCTCCAAGGCCTGGGTGGATCCCACGCTCACGGCCGAGCCGCCAGTGAAGAGCGAGCGTGAACCGGCGCTGCCAAAGCCATTGCCGCGATCGGTGTCGCCCATCACGATTCGCACCTGCGAGAGGGGGACATTGAAAATATCCACCACCAACTGCGCCAGCGTGGTGGCAATGCCTTGGCCCATGCCGTTCACGGCAGTGAACACCTCGATCACCCCATCGTCCATGATGCGGACGTTGACGTTTTCCTCCAGCGCATTGCCGCCTGTCCACTCGAGGAACGTGGCAATGCCCAGACCGCGCCACAGACCCCGGCGGGCAGACTCGGCGGCGCGTTGATCAAAGCCGCTCCAGTCGGCCTGCTTGAGGCCCTGGTCCATCACCGATTCAAAGGCGCCGGTGTCATAGGTCTGGCCCATCGGGTTCTTGTAGGGCATCTGCGCGGGCTGGATGAAGTTGCGACGGCGCAGCGTGATGCGGTCGATGCCGCTTTGGCGGGCTGCCTCGTCCATCAGGCGTTCGATGTTGAAGATCGCTTCGGGGCGGCCAGCACCACGGTAAGCGCCTGTGGGGGCTGTGTTGGTGAGCACCGCGGTGTAGTGGAAGTCGATGTTCTGAATGTCGTAGACGCTGGTTTGCACCCAGGGGCCGATCAGCACCTGAATCGCGATGCCTGTCATGCCGGGGTAGGCCCCCACGTTGGCATGGGTGCGAATGCGCAGGCCCAAAACCTTGCCCTGATCGTTCAGCGCCATCTCCGCATGGCACTGGATGTCGCGACCGTGTGCGCTGGAGAGGAAGTCCTCGCCGCGGTCGGCGATCCACTTCACAGGGCGTTGCAAGCGGTGAGCACAGTAGGCGGTCACCACGTCTTCGGCGTAGGCACCGGTCTTCATGCCAAAGCCGCCACCCACGTCGCCAATCACGACGCGCACTTGCTCGGCAGGCAGGCCCAGCAAGGTGCTCACCACGGTGCGCACACCAGTGGGCATCTGGCTGCTCATGCGGATGGTCAGGCGGCCCTGGTCCACATACGCCAGCACGCTGCGCGGCTCGATCGACAGCGCGGCCACACGCTGGTTATCAATATCGAGTTTGACCACGTGTTTGGCCGACGCAAAAGCCTTGTCCACCGATGCAGCATCACCATAGCGGGTTTCGGCGCTGCGGTTGTCGGGAGCGTCGCTCAGCAGCGGGGCGTTGGGCGCGAGGGCGTCTTGCAGCGTGACGGCGCAAGGCAATTCTTCGTAGTCCACCACCACGGCCTCGGCAGCGTCTTTGGCTTGCTGTTCGGTATCGGCCACGATAGCCACCACGGGCTCACCCACAAAGCGCACGCGCCCGAAGGCCAGCGGGCAGCGGGCCGCGGTGGCTGCGGGTTTTCCGTCCGGACGCACAAAGTTGGCCA
>RFTK01000185.1 GCA_009923505.1 Betaproteobacteria bacterium | reverse complement strand
AACCTTACCGGTCGACGCCTTCGACGGGCGTGAGGCCGCGAACATCACTTTTCCCATAGGCAGAGATAAGACCAGAACCATGTCGGGTGAAGCTTATTTGAAGCACCATGCGCTGCCCAACTTCTTCTTTCACCTCGTTACCGCGTACAACCTCCTGCGCCATGGCGGCGTCGATCTTGGAAAGGTTGACTACCTTATGGGATCGGGAAAGTAACAAGGCCAATGGGTGAGTGTGGCGACGTTGGAGAGAAATGACTCCCTGAGCAATGAAACCGCAAATACAACAATTGGTCCGAAGTGTTCGACTGTAATTTTCAGACCTATGGCTTAAATACAGTTCGAATCCCCACCGCTCGAAACCCGCATGAAAGCTGGGCTCCCGCAAAAGCTCCTGACTTTTTCGAGAAAGTACGGCAAGGAGGGAGTTTCGAAATCTGCGTAAGCTGTTGTTCTTGTTGAGTTTTTCGAACTCGCTCAGTCAGGAGGTGCTGAGCAGAACAGCGTCTCAATCTGCATCGTGACCCTGTGTGCGGGCACTTTTTCCAATCGCCGGTCAGGAGCTGATGGACGAAAGTCCAATCAGATCAACAGCTTGCCGATGGCGATTGAAGAGTTGAAACTTTGAAGAAAGTTTGCATGGCGGCCCAAAAGGGACTGTATAAATAACTCGCTCAGTTTTCAGACTCCCCGTTTTTGGTGGGGTCAGGGATTCGAACTCTCGATCTGGGCATGAAGCATAGCTAGCGCGCCATGCCAACCACTGCGAACCAGCCAGACAAACTTAGGTCAACAGCATCGACTCCAAACTGCGGCGCGGGCTCGGACCACGCGACTCAGTGGCGAATCCCACACGCGAGAGCATTTGCAGCGTCGCGCCGGATGCAGCGAGGCCCAGAGTTTTATGCATCGCTTCACGCGGCCCACGCATCTCGGTGAACTCCTGCAATGCCTGTGACAGCGGATGCATATCCACGCCCGCTGCGGTGGCCAGCAGGTGAGCACGTACATAGGCACGGCCAGAAGCCACCTGAGTAGGGCGCGAGTTGTCTGGACTGGCCAACCAAAGAAAGCCGCTGCCAGTCTCGAAAGGCACCCAGCGCTCCATCACGCGCTCCAGCGTCTTACTGCCCCGTGCAGGCACCTCCATCGGGTCGAAGAGGCCGACTGTGTGCAGCGCCCGAACCATAGGGCTGTTCAGGCTGATGCCATCGGGATTCGCGGCGATAGCCGCTGGTCCGATGCGCATCAGGCGGGCTGACTCGAGCCAAGTGCGCGCAGTAGTGGCCTCGATCTCGTATGCCTCGCGGGTGATGCGGCGGATCGGATCCATGGCTGCCGCACCGGCCTCCACGCCGCTGCGCAGCCCGAAGTTGGCGGCCGTCTCGCTCCAACTGCGCACGAGCGCCTCAGGTAACGCGCGATCGCTCGCGTAGGCGGTCTTGCGCGTGTGCCGACGCACGATCTGGGTGAACAAGGGGTCGGATGCTGTGCTGCCAGGCTCACCCAGCACCAGTGTCGCCACGCGGCTTCCCTTGGGCAGTGCCTGGTCGTCGGGCATACCGCCCGGGAAGAGCTCGACCTTCACCGAAACCCCACGCTGCGTAGCGGCAACCACGGCCAGTTCAATAAATGCGCCACAGCCAATCAGGATCTGGCGCCCGAAGGGATCGGTCTCTGGCAGGAGCCGATCACCGTCGCATATGAGATGTATTCGCCCAGGTTCTCGGAGATCAGCGATCCACGGCTGGCGATTGTGGGGATTGGGCGCCAACAGCGCATGAGCAAGCATGAAGCGCCGTAGATCGGTGTCGCGATCGGGGCTCCGCCATGGCTGAATGGCTGCCTCGGGTAGCTCATTGCTGCAGCCAGTGATGCCACCTGTCGCGGCAAGCACAGCGCCACCACCCACAAGACGAATGAAAGTCCGGCGGCCTGGATTGGCTTGAGTGCGGCCTTCACTGAGTCTGGTGCCGGCAGTCAATAAATTTTTTCGCTCCATCTTCATCTCCAAGTTGTTCGACCTTCGCTGGACACACCTGAGCCGAAGGTCTTTCCAAATATTGTGTGAAGCCTTTTTTATCTACACAATTGCTTAAATCCTTATTCCTGAAATTCATTTATGAATAACTTATTTGACTGGTCCCTGGTGCGCTCATTCATGGCCGTTCTTGAGCATGGCAGTCTTCTTGCCGCCGCACGCCAGTTGCAATCGAGCCAGCCCACCATCGGCCGGCATGTGGCCGAGCTTGAATCACAGCTTGGTCTTGTTCTCTTCGAGCGGACTGGACGGCGGCTGCTACCCACCGAGGCAGCACTTCGCCTGGCTGAATCTGCGCGGATCATGCAAAGTGGGGCCGATCACCTTGCGCGCAGCGTGGCAGGCTCTGATCGTTCTACATCAGGAACAGTCCGGATTACCGCCAGTCAACCCGTCGCATGCTATGTGCTCCCACCTCTTCTGGCGCAAATGCGCTTGACTCTGCCTGAAGTTCAAATAGAGCTGGTAGCCACCAATGCCGTCAGCAACCTCCTGCGGCGTGAGGCTGATATCGCAGTGCGAATGGTCCAGCCCGAACAGGCGACGGTCATTGCGCGGCGCGTGGGAAAGGTGGCGCTCAAGGCATGTGCCCACCAGGACTATCTGCGCCGGCGCGGCATACCGCGCCAAGCGTCCGATCTGCTGTTCCACGACCTTATTGGCGGCGACCGCAATGACGAGACCCTCAAAGGCTTTGCCGCAAGAGGTCTGAGAGTTGACAGGGAACACTTTGCGTTCCGAACCGACGACTTGATTGTGGTTTGGGAGGCAGTTAGGGCCGGGCTAGGGATCGGCTTTGTGAGTGAGCACCAGATTCGTACCGATCCAGCGATCATTCCGCTACTGCCGAAACTGAAGATTGACCCGCTTCCAGTCTGGCTCGCTGTTCACAAGGAGATCAGAACCAGCAAACGAATCAGGGCGGTCTATGACTTTTTGTCAGAAGCTTTACCCGGGGTCATTTGAGCGCTACCGCCGAATAAGCGCCCAATAAACGCGGTCAATCGGTACGGATCAAAAATCCACTTTCGAACTCGCTCAGTCAATTGGCTCTGAGCAGAACCCCGTCTCAATCTGGGGGAAGGCCCTCTGAGGGGGCACTTTCTTCAAAATCACGCCTCGATCGGATTGAAAAACATCAATCAGATCAATGAGTTACAAGCGGCTCTTCATCATTAAAGGGGGACGACGGTATTCATTAAACTTGTAAGTGCAAAAACGAGTTCAATGGAGGTAATACCGTGTCCCAAATTGATTCTATA
>RFTK01000184.1 GCA_009923505.1 Betaproteobacteria bacterium | reverse complement strand
GCCGCGGCCGTTGCCCCCCGGGGACGTGCTCCCACGCGCAGCGCCCGCAGCCGCTCGCGGGAATTTGCCTTGCAAGCCCTCTACCAGGTGCTGGTGGGGCGCAATGAAGCCGCCGCCGTGGACACCTTCACCCGCGACCTGGCTGGCTTTGGCAAGGCCGATGCGGTGCACTATGACGCCTTGCTCTACGGTTGCTCAGAGCATGCCCCGTCGCTGGATCGCCTGATCGAACCCCTGCTGGACCGTCCCCTGGCCGAAATTTCCCCGATTGAGCGCGCCACCATGTGGATGGGCGCCTACGAATTCCAGCATTGCCTGGACGTGCCATGGCGCGTGGTACTCAACGAGTACATCGAACTGTCCAAGCGCTTTGGCGGCACGGATGGTCACAAGTATGTCAACGGCGTGCTCAATGGACTGGCCCCGCAGCTACGCGCTGTCGAGGTGGCCGCCGATCGCGCCGACGCCAGGGCTCGCAAGTGATGCGCCTGGCCTCACGCGCCGAGCGCATCGAACCGTTCTACGTGATGGAGGTGGCCAAGGCGGCCGCCGAATTGGGCGCACAGGTGGCACACACCGATGCACCCATGCTCTACCTCAACATCGGCGAGCCCGATTTCACGGCGCCACCCCTGGTGCAAGACGCCGCCGAACGCGCGATCCGCGATGGCCGCACCCAATACACCTCGGCCCTGGGCCTGCCGGCGTTGCGCGAGCGAGTCAGCGACTGGTACCGCTCGCACTTTGGCCTGAACATTCCCGCACCGCGTATCGTCATCACGGCTGGCGCATCCGCGGCACTGCAACTGGCCTGTCTGGCCTTGATCGAGCAGGGCGATGAAATGCTCATGCCGGATCCGAGCTACCCGTGCAACCGGCATTTTGTGAGCGCGGCAGAAGGGCGAGCCGTGTTGCTGCCCACCCGTGCCGAGCAGCGCTTTCAACTCAGCGCCGACCAGGTGCGCGAGCATTGGGGCCCCCAGACCCGGGGCGTGTTGCTGGCGTCGCCCTCCAACCCCACCGGCACGTCGATTGCGCCCGAGGAGATGCGGCGCATCCACGCCGAGGTGCAGTCGCGTGGCGGCATCACGATGGTGGACGAGATCTACCTGGGGCTGAGTTACGACGCGACCTTCGGTCACAGCGCGCTGGCCCTGGACGACCAAGTCATCAGCCTCAACAGTTTCTCCAAGTACTTCAACATGACCGGCTGGCGTCTGGGCTGGATGGTGGTGCCCGAGGCCCTGGTGCCCGCCATTGAGCGCCTGGCACAAAACCTCTACATCTGCCCGAGCACGGTGGCGCAACAGGCGGCGCTGGCCTGCTACGAGCCCGAGAGTCTGCGCGTGTTTGAAGCTCGCCGTGCCGAGTTTCAGGCGCGACGCGATGCCTTCATTCCTGCCCTGCAATCCATCGGGCTGTCCGTGCCGGTGATGCCCGACGGGGCGTTTTATGCCTGGGCCGATTGCACCCAAGCCTGTGCCCGGCTGGGAGTGAAGGACAGCTGGGACTTTGCCTTTGAGGTGATGCGCCGCGCGCATGTGGCCATCACGCCGGGACGCGATTTCGGACAGGCTGACACGGCCCGATTCGTGCGCTTTTCCACCGCAAGTTCTATGCAGACGCTGCAGACCTCGGTCGAGCGCTTGCGTCAGTTACTGGCCTGACACGCCATGAGCTACGCTTTCAACATCCGCGTGTATTGGGAGGACACCGATGCCGGTGGCATCGTGTTTTACGCCAACTACCTGAAGTTTTTTGAGCGCGCTCGCACCGAGTGGCTGCGTTCACTGGGCATTGGCCAGCACATCTTGCGCGAGCAGACTGGCGGCATGTTCGTGGTGAGCGAAACCACCGTCAAATACCACCGTCCCGCCGTGCTCGATGACCATTTGCAGGTCACCGCCGGTGTGCTGGAAGCGGGCCGCGCGAGCCTGCTCATCGGGCAATCGGCCTGGCGCGAAGAACCCGGCCCTCGTACGCTGTTGTGCGAAGGCAGCATTCGCATTGGCTGGGTGGATGCCGCCACCCTCAAGCCTGCGAGAATACCTGCATCAATATTGGATCGTCTCTCATGAATCAAGACCTCTCCATCGTTCACCTGCTGCTCAACGCCAGTTGGGTGGTGCAGTTGGTGGTGCTGTTGCTCCTGGGTGTGTCGGTGGTCAGCTGGGCTGCCATCTTCCGCAAGGTCCTGGCACTCAAACGCGTGAATCAGCTCAACGATGAATTTGAGCGCGATTTCTGGTCGGGCAAGAGTCTCAACGAACTCTTCTCGGCCGCGACACAAAACGCCAAGCTCGCAGGCCCCATGGAGCGCATCTTCGCCAGCGGCATGCGCGAATACCAAAAGCTGAGGGAACGCCGCATCAGCGACAGCAGCTTGCTGATGGATGGGGCACGCCGCGCCATGCGGGCCAGCTTCCAGCGCGAGATGGACGCGGTGGAATCCAACCTCACGCTGTTGGCTTCGGCTGGCTCGGTGTCCCCTTACTTAGGCCTGTTTGGCACGGTGTGGGGCATCATGCACGCCTTCACGGGGCTGGCTGCGCTGCAGCAAGTCACGCTGGCCAAGGTGGCGCCGGGTATCGCGGAAGCGTTGGTCGCCACCGCCATTGGCCTCTTTGCCGCCATCCCGGCGGTGCTGGCCTATAACCGCTTCTCGCGTGATATCGACCGCGTGTCGATCAAGCTGGAGACCTTCATCGAGGAGTTCTCCAACATCCTGCAACGCAACGTGGGCGCACAGTCCACGTCGGGTCACTGAGCCGCGTCATGGCCTCCGTGGTGTCACGTGGACGCGGCCGTCGCCGCAGCATGAACGAGATCAACATGGTCCCGTTCATTGACGTCATGCTCGTGTTGCTGATCATCTTCATGGTGACAGCGCCGCTGATCTCCCCCAGCGTGATCGATGTGCCCAGCGTGGGTAAGGCAGCTTCCGTGCCCGATCGCGTCATCACCATCGAGATCGCCAAGGACAGCCGCCTGACGATACGCTCGCGCAGCACCGGCAAAGGCCCAAGCACCGATTCGACCCTGGCCGCCACGCTGGAGAATGTGGCGCTACAAACGCTGCCCCTGATCGGCGAAGCGCGTGATACCCCGGTCGTCATCAGCGCCGACCGCACCATCACTTACGAAACCGTGGTGAAGGTCATGGACAGCCTGCAACGCGCCGGCGTACAGCGTGTGGGCCTGTCGGTGCAACTCGTCAACTGAACACGCCCTCTGGCATGACCGCCCTGGCCCAGCACCTCGAATTCGCGCCGCCGCCCCCCCGAGACGGCGTACGCTCGTTCGGCTTGGCGGTGCTGGTGCATCTGCTGCTGGTGGCCGCGCTCACCTGGGGCATTCAGTGGAATGACAGCGATACCTCCGTGGCGGTGGA
>RFTK01000183.1 GCA_009923505.1 Betaproteobacteria bacterium | reverse complement strand
CCTGCCAGCACTTGCGCCGTCTCTTGCTGGATGCGCAAGCACAGGGTCTCCAGGGGCGCCGGGTCCAGCCCCAAAGCCTCCCAGATGTCCCGATACTCATCCGGCGCTGAAGGTGTGGACAGGGCGCTGGGGCGCGCAGGTGCGCCTGGTTCTAGCGGCAACGTCCCCTGCTCCGCATAGGTTGGAGAGCCTGTCACCGAGTCGCGCAATTCCACCAGGATGTCCTCGATGGACTCGACCAGCTTGGCGCCTTGCTTGAGCAAGGCATGACAGCCGCGCGACTGCGTGGCGTGTATCGAACCGGGCACGGCCATGACGTCACGGCCCTGTTCCAGCGCCTGCTGGGCTGTGATGAGTGAGCCCGAGCGCAGGCTCGCCTCCACCACCACCGTGGCCTGGCTCAACCCGGCGATGATGCGGTTGCGCCGTGGGAAATGAAAGGCCAGGGGGGGCGTGCCCGGCATCAGTTCACTCAACAGCACACTGCGGCTGGCAATTTCGTCCGCCAGCAACCGGTGCTGAGCCGGATAGGTGTGGTCCAACCCGGTGCCCACCACTGCCAAGGTACCGCCTGCTTGCTGAGATGCCAGCGCCCCTTGATGTGCCGCACCATCAATGCCCAGGGCCAGCCCAGAAACCACGCACCAGCCCCGCTCGGCCAGGGCCTGGGCAAAACCTTTTGCGTTTTCAAGGCCTTGCCGGGTGGCGTTGCGACTGCCCACCAGGGCCACACAACGCTCGCTGACGGTTCGGCACTGCCCGCGCACAAACAAACACAGGGGCGGGTCTGGGATTTCGCGCAGAGCCGCCGGGTATTGCGGGTGATCCGGGGTCCACAACGCATGTTGTTCCCCAGGGCGCGGTGCGGCCAACCAGTCGCTGATGCGGTCACAGACCTGGCGCCAATCCGCCGGCGTGTGCTCGAGTGCGTGTGTCAGCGCACGGTTGAGTCTTGCTCCGCCCGCCTCGCGCACGCAAGCCAGGGCGGCCTCGGGCGAGCCGGCCTGTTGCAGCAGGCGATGCACCGCCTGCGGCCCCACACCGGGGGTCAGTTGTAACCGCACCCACGATTCCCAGGTGGGCATGCAGTCGGGCGTCTGTGTCATGGGGGTGCTCCTGTTGGTTGTCGGTCGCATCGTAGGCAACGACGCCCCATGGTCTGTCGAGTTCCACCCCCTCTGGCCCCCCAGTGTGACTAGCGCACACATTCGCGAAGCATCGGCAAAACCGGGAAAAACTGGGACAATGGCACACATGGCTTTGTTACCCATCCTGGTCTACCCCGACCCTCGACTGCACACCGTCGCTCGGCCCGTACAAACTGTGGACGACCGCATCCGCCAATTGGCCTCCGACATGCTTGAAACCATGTACGACTCCAAGGGCGTCGGGCTCGCGGCGACGCAAGTCGATGTGCATGAGCAGGTGATCGTGATGGACACCTCCGAGGAGCACGACCACCCCGTGGTGCTGATCAACCCGCAGATCGTCTGGATGAGCGATGAGCACATCATCTGGGAAGAAGGGTGCCTGTCGGTACCCGGTATTTATGACAAGGTCGAACGCGCCGCCGCGGTACGCGTGCAAGCGCTCGATGAGCACGGGCAACTGCGCGAAATCGAGGCGAGCGAGCTCACCGCGGTGTGCATCCAGCACGAGATGGACCATTTGAAGGGCAAGGTGTTCGTCGAGTACCTGTCGATGCTCAAGCGCGGTCGCATCAAAACCAAGATGCTCAAGGCACAGCGCGAAGCGCAGTCCTGACCATGCGGCTCATTTTTGCTGGCACGCCGGTGTTTGCGCGCGAGGCGTTGGCGGCACTGCTGAATGCTGGTCATGAGGTGTGCCTGGTTCTCACCCAACCCGATCGTCCGGCCGGCCGCGGTCTGAAGCTGCAGGCCTCGCCAGTCAAGCAACTGGCCCTGGAGCACCACATACCAGTCGCGCAGCCGCGCAGCCTGCGTCTGGACGGCCGCTACCCGGAAGACGCCCAACAGGCCCGTGAGGTTTTGCAAGCCTGCGGCGCTCAGGCCATGGTGGTGGCCGCCTACGGCTTGATCCTGCCAGATTGGGCACTGGCCTTGCCGCCCCGCGGGTGTTTGAATATTCACGCCTCGCTCTTGCCGCGCTGGCGCGGGGCTGCGCCCATCCATCGGGCCATCGAGGCTGGTGACCGCGAGAGCGGCATCACCATCATGCAGATGGACGCCGGGCTGGACACGGGCGACATGCTGCTGGTGGCCCGCGAGCACATCAACCCCCAGGACAGCACGGCGTCGCTGCATGATCGGCTGGCCACCCTGGGCGGACGGCTCATGGTGGAGGCGTTGGCACAACTCGACACCCTGCCGCGAACCCCGCAACCCGTCGAGGGGGTGACCTATGCGCACAAGATCGAGAAGCACGAGGCCCCGCTGGATTGGCGTCGCGACGCCCTGAGCCTGGCGCGCCAAGTGCGGGCCTTCGACCCCTTTCCAGGCGCGCAAGCCCAATGGGGTGATGACGTCTTGAAAGTCTGGCAATGCGAGGTGGTGCAAGCCAGCGCCAGTAGCGCCGCACCCGGCACCATTGTGGGGGCGTCACCCGCGGGCGTCGATGTGGTCACGGGTCGTGGCGTGCTGCGCATTCTGGCGTTGCAACGCGCGGGGGGCCGTCGAGTGACGGTGGCGGAGTATTTGCGGGGTCATCCCCTTCGGGTGGGCGAGGCGTTCAGTCTGCCTGCAGTCTCGGCCCAGCGCACGCCCGGTGTTGCCGCTGCTTCCCCACTGGGCAGCTCGGTCAGCCGCTGACCAGCGGCCCGCTTGTGCCCCATGTTTTTCCTCCGCGCCAACTACACACACCCGGCTTTCTGGGAAGGCGTGCGCGCCAGCGCGGCCCTGGCCCCCGGTCTGGCCGCGTGGGGTTTGATGACCGGTGTCGCGATGGTCAACGCGGGCATGAGCACGTTTGATTCGGTGTTGATGACGCTGATCGTCTATGCCGGCAGTGTGCAACTGGCTGCCATCCCCTTGCTGGCAGCCCAAGCGCCGATGTGGGTCATCGTGGCCACGGCCGTGTGCGTGAACCTGCGCTTCGTGGTGTTCAGCGCACACTTGCGTCCCTACATGATGGTGTGGCCGCGTTGGCAGCGCCTGGTCAGTGGCTACTTCACCGCTGACCTCAGTTATGTCCAATTTACCCAGCGCTTTCCGCACCCATCGCCCGATGCTACGGGTCAACGTGCCGAGCAGGCTTTTCTGAGTGGCCATTACTGTCTCACCTGGATCAACTGGGTCGGCACCGGGTTGATTGGCATCGCCTTGACCCAGGCGGTGCCTGCGCACTGGGGTCTGGGGTTTGCCGG
Source organism: Betaproteobacteria bacterium (assembly GCA_009923505.1). Taxonomy (GTDB): domain Bacteria; phylum Pseudomonadota; class Gammaproteobacteria; order Burkholderiales; family Burkholderiaceae_C; genus Limnohabitans. The sequence continues at coordinate 107 of RFTK01000183.1, read as the reverse complement.
CATTCTGGGGTTGGTGGGGGTGACGTGTTCGTTGGCCACGTCACGGCTGCGGGTGTTGTCCGCCGTGGTGGCCGGGACGGCCAGCGTGGCGGCGGTGGCCTTGCCCT
>RFTK01000182.1 GCA_009923505.1 Betaproteobacteria bacterium | reverse complement strand
CACCAGGCGATTGCACACATGCTCGAATACCGTCCACGAACACCATCGTAATTCACCTCAACCTCAAACCAGCCCCCCACAGGTGTTGGCCCGCACACGGAGGCGCAAGTCTTCATGCGTGTTGGCTGATTCGGGCTCGGTTTCAGACCTAACCTTTGGAGAGACCATGTCTATCACCATGCGCGAAATGTTGGAAGCCGGCGTCCATTTTGGACACCAGACCCGCTTCTGGAACCCCAAGATGGCCCCGTTCATCTTCGGTCATCGCAACAAAATTCACATCATCAACCTCGAGCAGTCGCTGCCGATGTTCCAGGACGCGGCCAAGTTCGCCCGCCAACTCTCGGCCAATCGTGGCACCATCCTGATGGTCGGTACCAAGCGCCAGGCCCGTGAAATCGTGGCCGCCGAAGCTCGCCGTGCAGGCGTGCCCTTTGTGGACCAGCGCTGGCTGGGCGGCATGCTGACCAACTTCAAGACGGTCAAGACCTCCATCAAGCGCCTGAAAGACATGAAGGCTCAGCTGGAAACCGGTCTGGATGCCATGTCCAAAAAAGAACAGCTGATGTTCAACCGCGAACTCGAGAAACTCGAGAAAGACATCGGCGGTATCCAGGACATGGCCACCTTGCCGGACGCCATCTTTGTGATCGACGTGGGCTACCACAAGATTGCCATCGCCGAAGCCAAAAAACTGGGCATCCCCCTGATCGGCGTGGTCGACACCAACCACTCCCCCGAGGGCATCGACTACGTCATCCCCGGCAACGACGACTCCTCCAAGGCCGTCACCCTCTACGCCCGTGGCATTGCTGACGCCATCCTGGAAGGCCGTGCCAATGCGGTGCAGGAAGTCGTCAAGGCTGTGGCCGAGGGCGAAGACGAGTTCGTCGAAGTCGACAGCGCCGCCTGATTTGCCCAACGGCACGTCAGCAAGGGGCTCCGGTAGCCCCTTTTTCTCGAGTGCCGGCCCCATTCAACCTATCTAGAACCGAACCCGGAGAACACTATGGCAGCTATCACCGCCAGCATGGTCGCAGAACTGCGCGCCAAGACCGACGCCCCGATGATGGAGTGCAAGAAAGCCCTGACCGAGGCCGACGGCGACATGGCCAAGGCTGAAGAACTGCTGCGCGTCAAGCTCGGCAGCAAGGCCGGCAAGGCCGCCAGCCGCGTGACCGCCGAAGGCGTGGTCGCCAGCTTCATCGAAGGCAACACCGGCGCGCTGATTGAAGTCAACTGCGAGACCGACTTTGTCACCAAGAACGACAGTTTCCTGGCCATGGCGCAAGCGGCCGCCCAACTGATCGCCCAGCACAACCCCGCCTCCATCGAGGCGCTGGGTGCCTTGCCCTACAGCCAGGACGGCTTCGGCCCCACCATGGAAGACGTGCGCAAGGGATTGATTGGCAAGATCGGCGAGAACATGAGCTTTCGTCGGTACAAGCGTTTCAGCGGCGACGCCTCTGTGACGTCGTACCTGCATGGCACGCGCATTGGCGTGGTGGTGGAATACACCGGCCAGGAAACCGCAGCGCGCGATGTGGCCATGCACGTGGCCGCGATGAAGCCTGTCGCGCTCACCAGCGCCGACGTGCCCGCCGACCTGATTGAGAAAGAGCGCTCAGTGGCCCAGGCCAAGGCGGCCGAATCCGGCAAGCCCGCCGAGATCGTCGCCAAGATGATCGACGGCTCGGTGCAAAAGTACCTCAAGGAGGTGTCTCTCTTCAACCAGCCGTTCGTCAAGAACGACAAACAGACGGTTGAGCAAATGCTCAAGGCTGCTGGCACCACCGTCAAGGCCTTCACGTTGTATGTGGTGGGCGAGGGGATCGAGAAACGCACCGATGACTTTGCTGCCGAAGTCGCGGCCCAGGTCGCAGCAGCCCGGCAAGGGGCCTGAGATCCAAGGGGACCACGGTCCCCTTTTTCTTGTCCGGTGTCCGGTGAAAACCCTGCGCCTGGCGGCTGCGAAGTCTTGTTCAGGCCGCTAAACTATGTCAACTTCTGGAGCCACTGAATGACCGACCGCCCGCCAGCCCACCAGCGTATCTTGCTCAAGCTGTCCGGTGAAGCCCTGATGGGCGACGATGCCTTTGGCATCAACCGGGCCACCATTGTTCGCATGGTCGAGGAGGTGGCAGAGGTCACCCGCCTGGGGGTGCAAGTGGCGGTGGTGATTGGCGGGGGAAACATTTTCCGTGGTGTGGCCGGTGGCTCTGTTGGCATGGACCGCGCGACGGCCGACTACATGGGCATGCTCGCCACGGTGATGAACGCCCTGGCCTTGGCAGACACCATGAACAAAGCAGGTCTCACGGCGCGCGTGATGTCAGCCATTGGTATCGAGCAGGTGGTGGAGCCCTATGTCCGTCCCAAGGCCCTGCAGTACCTGGAAGAGGGCAAGGTCGTGATTTTCGCGGCGGGCACCGGCAACCCCTTCTTCACCACGGACACCGCGGCCGCCTTGCGCGGCGCCGAAATCGGGGCCGAACTCGTTCTCAAGGCGACCAAGGTCGACGGCGTGTACAGTGCCGACCCGAAGAAAGACCCCAGCGCCACCCGCTACCACAAGATCAGTTTTGATGACGCCATTCGGCAGAACCTGGGCATCATGGACGCCACGGCGTTCGCCTTGTGTCGCGACCAGAAACTGCCGATCAAAGTGTTTTCCATCTTCAAGCATGGCGCCTTGCGCCGCGTGGTGATGGGCGAGGACGAAGGCACGCTGGTGTACGCCTGAGCCGAGCAACAAGGAAGAGTGAAATGAGCATTGCAGACATCAAGAAAAACGTCGACACCAAGATGGCCCAATCGGTCGCTGCGCTGTCCAACAACCTGAGCAAGATCCGCACCGGACGCGCCAACCCCGCGCTCCTCGATGCCGTGATGGTCGATTACTATGGCAACCCCACGCCGCTCAACCAGGTGGCCAACATCTCCCTGCTGGACGCTCGAACCATCTCCGTGCAGCCTTGGGAAAAAGGCATGGGGCCCAAGGTGGAAAAAGCCATTCGCGACAGTGACCTGGGCCTTAACCCGGCGGCCATGGGCGACCTGATCCGCGTGCCCATGCCTGCCATGACCGAAGAGCGGCGCAAAGAACTCACCAAGGTCGTGCGCCAAGAGGGTGAGAGTGCCAAGGTGGCCGTTCGCAATTTGCGCCGTGATGCCAACGAAGCGGTCAAGAAACTGGTCAAGGACAAGCTGGCCTCCGAAGACGATCAGAAGCGCACCGAAGCCGACATCCAGAAAGTCACCGACAAGTTCATCGCCGAGATCGACAAGGTGGTGGCGGCCAAGGAACAGGACTTGCTGGCCGTCTGACGGACCAGCACGCCATGCTCAAGCAACGCGTCATCACTGCACTGGTCTTGTTGGCGTTGCTGTTGCCGGCCTTGTTCCATTCACGCCCTGAGGCATTGGCGGTCTTGACCCTGGTCTTGATTGCCGCGGGTGCCTGGGAATGGGGGCGTCTCAATCAACTCAGTCGGGCCCCTTCGCTGGCCTTGTCCGGTGTGTGCCTGGCCTTGTGCCTGCTGAGCTGGGTGCAGGGCTGGCCGTGGGAGCCTTCGCGGCTGCTCTGGCTCTCGATCGGGGCCGCCTTGGCACTCTCACCCTCTTGGCGCACGACCTTGGTGAGTTCTTTGCGCCGCTCTTCGGTCATGGCAGGC
>RFTK01000181.1 GCA_009923505.1 Betaproteobacteria bacterium | reverse complement strand
GCGCCTCGGGGGCAAAGGCGTTGCCAGGGGCCAGGCCCAGCCCTGCTTCGGCCACCAGGCGCTTGGCCACCGCCAGCGAATCCTGCGCCTGGGCCAGCCTGAAAAAGGCGTACATGCCGCCCAAGGGGCTGGCCACCTCCACGCCCGGCAATTGCGCCAGGGCCGGCACCAGCGTGTCGCGGCAGGCCCGCAGATGCTCGACCACGCGTGGGGTGATCTCCGCCGCACGCTCCAGCGCCACCACCCCGGCCCGTTGGGTGAAGACCGGGGCACAGGAGGTGTTGTATTCGATCAATTTGCCCATGGGCTCGATCATGGCCGGCGGCATCACCAGCCAGCCCAGTCGCCAGCCGGTCATCAGAAAACTCTTGGAGAAGCTGTGGGCCACCACCAGGCGGTCGTCCGGTTCGGCCTCGTCCAGAAAGCTGGGGGCACAGCCATTGGGGGTGGGACCGTAGTAGAGGTTTTCATACACCTCGTCGGCCAGGATCCAGGTGCCGGTGCGACGGCAGTGCGCCAGCAAGGCGCCCTGCTCTTCGCGGGTCAGGGTCCAGCCGGTGGGGTTGTTGGGCGCGTTGACCACCAGCAAACGGGTGCGCGGCGTGATGGCCTCGAGGAGTTCAGACAGGTCCAGCGACCAGGCCCCCTGGCGGGGCCGCAGCGAGACCGTGCGCACCTGCGCGCCCAGAATGCCGGGCTGCGCCGTCAGATTGGGCCACACCGGCGTGACCGCCACCACCTCGTCACCCGCGTCGAGCAGCGCCTGCATGGCCAGCATCAGGGCGTTGACGCCGCCCGAGGTCACGGCCACGCGTGGCACATCGATGGCACGCGCAGGCTCATGGGCGGCATGGCGCTGGGTCATGGTGTGGGCAATGGCTGCGCGCAAGGCGGGCAGGCCCAGGTTGTGCGCATAAAACGTCTCGCCCTGCTGCAACGAGTCGATCGCGGCCTGACGCACAAACGACGGCGTCACCTCGTCGCTCTCGCCAAACCAAAAGGCCAACACATCGGTTCGGCCCAGGCCGGCGTTGGCCACCTCGCGGATCTTCGAGGCCTCCAGGTCCAGAATGGCTTGTCTCATGGAAACAGTGTATCGGGCCTGACGTGTCGTGTGCCGCGTGTCGTGTGCCGCGTGTCGTGTGCCGCGTGTCGTGTGCCATGGCCTGGCGCGCCCACCTGGGGTATCAGCACTCAGGGCCGTGACATGCGACAGGTGCTCGGTTGCTCGGCCTGTTTGGCGCTCAGGGTTCTCACCACCTTGAAGCCGTACCCCGAGCCTTCCACATCAAATGGCACGCCCGGCGAACCCTGGCGTTGCATCACCCCCACCATCAAGGGTTGCTGGAACTGATGGTCCTGCGCGCGCATCTGCCCGGCCTGTCCGCCCCACTGCACGCGCGCAGTCTCCAGGGCTCGGGCCACTGCCACGGCATCCGTGCTACCCGCGGTTTCCATCGCCTGCACCAAGGCCTCGATCATGAGTTGCATGCGCAAGTGCAGGTAGTCGTCTGCCGGGGCAGGAAAGCGTTGGCGAAAGGCCTGGTAGACCTTGCGTGACTCGGGGTTGACCGCATTGCTCATCCAGTCCGCCACGGCCACCACACGGTCCACCCCCGCGTCGCCCATGGCAGCGGGTGCTCCCAGGGCATTGCCATAGAAGGTGTAGAAGCGACCTTCAAAGCCCACTTCGCGTGCGGCCTTGACCAACAGTGTCAGGTCTTGCCCCCAGTTGCCGGTGATCACCGCTTGGGCACCGCTGGCCTTGATCTTGGTGAGGTAGGGCAAAAAATCTTTCATACGCCCCACCGGGTGCAACTCTTCACCGACGATCTGTATGTCCGGACGCAATTCGTTCAACTGCACCCGCGCTTGTTTCACCACCGACTGACCAAAGCTGTAGTCCTGGCCGATGAGGAACACTCGTTGCAAGGCACGGTCTTCGCGCAACACCGACATCAGGGCAGACAAGCGCATGTCGGCATGCGCATCGAAGCGAAAATGCCAGAAGCTGCAACGCTCATTGGTGAGCGAAGGCTCTACCGCCGAGTAATTGAGAAAGAGGGCGCGTCGCTCGGGTTCGCGTTCGTTGTGTTTGCTCAGGGCATCCACCAGGGCCAGTGCAATGGAGGAACTGTTGCCTTGCAACACAAAGCGCGAGCCCCCATCAAGCGCCACCTTCAAGGCCGACAGCGACTCTTCCAGACTGCCCTTGTTGTCGATGCGCTGCAAGGCCAAGGGCCGCGCCCCGCTGGCCAAACGAACACCCCCGCGTTGGTTCACGCGCTCGATAGCCCACACCAGATTGCGGTGCACCGCTTCACCGGTGTTGGCAAAAGGCCCACTCAAACTTTCCACAAAAGCCAGCGTGATGGGCGCCGCATTAGCCACCGACGCCGATGAAGACGACGCCCCCACCACCCCACACAAGACACCTGCCAGACACGCCAGCGCGCGGCGATATAGGGCGCGCTTGCACCCATTCAAGGGCTGCACGATCAAAATAAAAACACGCATCACCAGCACACCATCTCTTGAAAACCTGCAAGCCAGGGTCTAACTCCAGGACATGCGGCATCCACCAAGGCCGCGCAGTTTAACCTCAGGAGTTCATCATGTTGTTTGCCCCTCTCGCGCCCATCGGCTCTTACGCACGCCACGGTTCACGCCGTCCATCCCTGCATTCGTTTGAACGTTTTCTGGACGAGGTGATGCGCGTACCCTCCCAAAGCGGTCAGTCGTTGCAACAAGACGAGAAGGCCTACACCTTGCGTTTTGATATGCCCGGCATTTCACGCGAGCAACTCAAGGTCCAGATCGAAGACGCCGTGGTGCGCATCGACACGGTGGCCGAGGCATCACGTCAGTACCGCGGTGCGTATGAAATGCCCCAGGCCATCGATGCGGCCAGCAGCACCGCCACCTTGGAAAACGGCGTGCTGACCCTGCACCTGGTGAAACTGCAACCCGTGAGCCGGGCCGTCACCCTCAGCGTGCAGTGAGCTCCTCCTCGAGTTGATCGAGTGGCCAACGCGGCCGCACATCAAACGCGTAACTCCATTGCGCCTGCGATCGCCCCGATTGCAGGCGCATGGCCGCTGCCAACGCAATCATGGCGCCGTTGTCCGTGCACAGACTCAACTCCGGGTAGTGCACCCGCACACCACGCGGTTGGCACGCGGCATTGAGTTGCTCGCGCAAGGCCCGGTTGGCGCCTACGCCGCCTGCCACCACCAGACGATGCAAGCCGGTTGCATCCAGGGCCTGCACAGATTTGCGCACCAGCACGTCCACTATCGCCGCTTGCGTCGAAGCCGCCAGATCCGCGCTGCGTGCGGACAGTTCATCACCCAGCTTGCGCGCCTGCGTCATCACCGCCGTCTTGAGGCCAGCAAACGAAAAATCCAGGTCTCCACTGTGCAACAGCGGTCGCGGCAATTTGAACGCTGCCGGGTTGCCGCTCTCGGCCAACCGTGCCAAGGCCGGCCCCCCCGGATAGCCCAGGCCCAGCAGTTTGGCGCTCTTGTCAAACGCCTCACCGGCGGCATCGTCAATGGTTTCCCCCAGCAGTCGGTAGTCGCCCACGGCGTTGACCTGCATCAGCTGTGAATGTCCCCCCGACACCAACAGGGCCACAAACGGAAATTGCGGCGGATCCTGGCTGAGAAACGGCGACAGCAAATGCCCCTCGAGGTGATGCACCCCGAGCACGGGCCGTTG
>RFTK01000019.1 GCA_009923505.1 Betaproteobacteria bacterium | reverse complement strand
ACCCCCTGCACCTGCAGCGTTTGCCCTGTGTGCGCATTGACTTCTCCCGCAGGCGATACACGGCAAATGAGCGGCGTACTTTCTAACTCCACAAACACCCGCTGAGGACCGTTTTGAAAATACCAGCACCCACGTGAATCAGGTTCATAGTTGCGCTGGATAAAACTGATGAGCTTGTCGTGCCGCAGAAGAGACCCCTTGTGTTGCGCAAAGGGTCCAGCCGCTTGCACCCCGTCGTCACGCATGAACCACTGCCCACGCGCATCCAACCCGAGCCAACCGTAGCAGTCAGGCACATTCGGCCATTTGGCCAACGCTTGTCGAACAATCTCGTCCATGGTGAATACCGCCAAGGCTGGTACAGCCTGTCAACAACCAGCAACGATCATAGTGCGCGGAACCAGTCGCCGATGGCCTGGGGCAAACCACGAACATCGCCAGGAAATACGCCGGCAGCAAAGCCCACATGGCCCCCTTGCGCTGGTCGCCACAGTGTGACGCAGTCGCTCACCTGGTGTGGCCCCGGCAAGGACGATGCGGGCACAAACGGGTCGTTCAAGGCATTGATGACCAGTGCTGGCACACGCACCTGACCAAAGTGCGGCGCCGACGAGGCGCGACGCCAATAATCCTGCACACCGTTGAATCCATGCAGGGGTGCGGTGAAGAGGTTGTCGAATTCGTACAGGTCCCGGGCTCGGAGCAAGGCCTCACGGTCAAAGAGTCCGGGATACTGCGCGAGCTTGGTCATCGCACGCGGTTTCATGGTGCGCAGAAACATGGGCGTGTACACCAGTCGATTGAAGCCGCGACCGATCGCATGGCCACTGGCGGTCAGGTCCAGCGGCGAGCCCACTGACACCACTGCATCCACGGTGTGTCGGGCCATCTCACCAGCTTCCTGCGCCCAACGCATCAGGGCGTTGCCCCCCAACGAAACACCCACCGCCAGAAGAGGGCCGGCATGCTCGCTGCGCATACGCTGCAGGATCCAGCCCACCTCCTCGAAATCTCCCGAGTGGTAGGCACGTGGTGCTCGATTCGGCTCTCCGCTGCAACCACGAAAATGTGGCACCGCCAGACGCCAACCCCACTGCCTGGCCTGGTCTGCCCAGGCCTGCGCGTAGTGGCTGCGCGATGACCCCTCCAGTCCATGAAAGAGAACGCACAGCACACCCACAGACTCTGCGCCCGCTGCACGTGAATCAATGCTCGGGTTGGTCGACGGGATGAGCGTGTTGTTGTGTGAAGGGCTCGCGATGTCGCTCAACCAGTCGACATCGATGAAGTCTTGATCGGGTGTGTCCCACCGTTCACGATGCCACGCAGGTTCGGGCTGCTCATGCGTGCGCGCCCAGAGCGCTGAATAAATGGTTTGCGCCTGCCCACCTTGCAACCACCAGGGCGCCCGATACGACCAACTCAATGCAACACCTGCGGCGCGTCCGGCCCCTCTTGCAGTTCCTGAGGCGTCCCGGGACTGGCGTGGTGAGCCACCATGCGCCAACCCTGCGGCGTGCGGTGGTACACATTGGTCGCCAGCACGCTAGCCAGCTTGAGTCCATCGGGCAGCAAGAGTTCGACACGCTCGACCACGTTATGAACCACACTGGTGAGCGATTCGATCTTGCGCACGCTGTGCGCATGGACCTGGATCGTGCCATTGGCAAACATGGATTCAAAGGCGGCACGGATAGCCCCGGTGCCCACCAGTCTGGGTCCGCCAGGATGCACGCACACGACCTCGTCCTCATCGGCCCAGCAAGCCATGAGTTTGTCAATATCACCTTGTCGCAAGGCTTGGTAGAACGCAGATTCGATGTCGTCGGCCGTGCCACCCACCGTGGCCGCGCGAAGTTTGGCTTTGGGCATGGGCAGATTGTGCCTTGTGGTCTGATGAATAGCCAGAGGTGACAACGCCCAACACCGACGGGATCGGGCTGGGCGTTGGATCGGTCACACAGCGCAGGCGCGCTGACTGGCGATTATTTTTTGCTGCGGTATTTGCGAAGCGCCGAGAGTTGAGCCGCCATGATGGCGAGTTCGGTCTGGGCACGGGCCAGGTCGATGTCGCTCTTGGCATTCTTGACCGCCTCTTCGGCGGCCTGCTTGGCTTGGTTGGCCTTCTCTTCGTCGAGATCCTTGCCACGCACGGCGGTGTCGGACAAAACGGTGACGCAGTCCGGCTGAACTTCCAGAATACCGCCGGCCACGAACACGAACTCCTCGCCGCCATCGGCAGTCTGGATACGCACGGAACCCGGGCGGATACGGGTGATGAGCGGGGTGTGACGGGGATAGATCCCCAGTTCGCCGGCTTCACCGGGCAGGGCCACAAAGGTGGCCTCACCCGAGAAGATCAACTCTTCCGCGCTGACCACGTCAACGTGAATGGTGCTCATGGTTTAGACCTTTTTGGCCTTCTCGAAGGCTTCGTCGATAGTGCCGACCATGTAGAAAGCCTGCTCGGGCAAGTGGTCGCACTCGCCATTGGCAATCATCTTGAAGCCACGGATGGTTTCGCTCAAGGGCACATACTTGCCCGGGGAGCCGGTGAACACCTCGGCCACATGGAAGGGCTGCGACAGGAAACGCTGGATCTTGCGCGCGCGTGCCACCGCCAGTTTGTCCTCAGGAGCCAGTTCGTCCATGCCCAGAATGGCGATGATGTCGCGCAGTTCCTTGTAGCGTTGCAGGGTACCCTGCACGGCACGGGCGGTTTCGTAGTGGTCTGAACCCACCACCAGCGGATCGAGCTGACGGCTGGTGGAGTCCAAGGGGTCCACGGCGGGGTAGATACCCAAAGCGGCGATGTCACGCGAGAGCACCACCGTGGAGTCCAGGTGAGCAAAGGTGGTGGCTGGGGACGGGTCGGTCAAGTCATCGGCCGGCACGTACACGGCCTGGATGGAGGTGATCGATCCCACCTTGGTGGAGGTGATGCGCTCTTGCAAGCGGCCCATTTCTTCGGCCAGCGTCGGTTGGTAACCCACGGCCGAAGGCATACGGCCCAGCAACGCAGACACTTCGGTACCGGCCAGGGTGTAGCGGTAAATGTTGTCCACGAAGAAGAGCACATCACGGCCTTCGTCGCGGAAGGATTCAGCAATGGTCAGACCGGTCAGGGCCACGCGCAGGCGGTTGCCCGGGGGCTCGTTCATCTGGCCGTACACCATGGACACTTTGGATTCAGCCAGGTTGTCCAAGCGGACCACGCCGGACTCTGCCATCTCGTGATAGAAGTCGTTGCCTTCACGGGTACGCTCACCCACGCCAGCAAACACGGACAGACCCGAGTGCGCCTTGGCGATGTTGTTGATGAGTTCCATCATGTTCACGGTCTTGCCCACGCCGGCGCCGCCGAACAGACCCACCTTGCCGCCTTTGGCAAAGGGGCAGACCAGGTCAATCACCTTGATACCGGTTTCGAGCAGTTCTTGCGAGGGGCTCAGTTCGTCATAGGCGGGGGCCTTGCGGTGGATGGACGCGGTTTGGGTCTGGTCGACCGGTCCGCGTTCGTCGATGGGGTTACCCAGCACGTCCATGATGCGACCCAGGGTAGCCTTGCCCACGGGCACGGTGATGGCCGCGCCGGTGTTGGTGACCATCAGACCGCGACGCAGACCATCGGAGGTGCCCAGAGCAATGGTACGCACGATACCGTCGCCGAGCTGCTGCTGCACTTCCAGGGTCAGGGCCGAGCCCTCGAGCTTGAGGGCGTCATACACCCTGGGCATCTGGTCACGGGGGAACTCGACGTCCACCACAGCACCGATACATTGAACGATTTTTCCTTGCGCTTGAGCCATGTGTTTGCTCCAATAAATATTGCTTGAATCTGTACGACGTTCGACCCCGGGGTCAGACGGCGGCCGCTCCGGCGACGATTTCCGACAGCTCTTTGGTGATCGCCGCTTGACGGGTCTTGTTGTAAACCAGCTTGAGCTCGGCGATCACGTTGCCAGCGTTGTCGGTGGCAGCCTTCATGGCCACCATGCGGGCCGATTGCTCGGACGCCATGTTCTCGGCCACCGACTGGTACACCAGCGCTTCGACATAGCGCACCAGCAAGTCGTCGATGACAGTTTGGGCATCGGGTTCGTAGAGGTAGTCCCAACCATGCGAGCCAGACTGGGCCGTTTGATCGCGCATCTCATCGGATGACAGCGGCAACAGCTTTTGCACCACGGGCTCCTGCTTCATGGTGTTGATGAAGCGGGTGAAGCACAGGTACACCACCTGAATTTCGCCACGGGTGTACGCATCGAGCAGCACCTTGACGGGGCCAATGAGCTTCTCCAGGTGGGGCGTGTCACCCAGTTGGGTGGCATGGGCCACCACATCGGCGCCGACTCGGTTGAGAAAACCCAGGCCCTTGTTGCCAATGGCTACGGCTTGAGTGCCAATGCCCTGGGCTTGCAGATCCTTGATTTTCTGTGTCACGGTGCGCAACACGTTGGTGTTCATGCCGCCACACAGACCCTTGTCGGTTGTGACGACGATGAAGCCCGCCTTCTTGGCGTCGTTGGGCTTCATGAAGGCGTGCACATACTCGGGGTTGGCCTGTCCGAGATGGGACGCAATGTTGCGCACCTTCTCGCTGTAGGGACGAGCGGCTCGCATGCGGTCCTGCGCTTTGCGCATTTTGGACGCGGCCACCATTTCCATGGCCTTGGTGATCTTCTTGGTGTTTTCCACCGATTTGATCTTGCCGCGTATTTCCTTGCCTGCTGCCATGAAGGGCTCCTAGCTGCGGTCGGTTTAAGCGAACAGCTTCTTGAAGGCGACGATGGCGTTGGTCAGTTCGGCTTCCGCGTCCTTGTCCATGGCCTTGTCGGCTTCGAGCTTGCTCAACAGCGCAGCGTGCTTGTCCTTGAGGTGGGCATGCAGGCCGGTTTCAAACGCAAGCACGCGCTTGACGTCGAGGTCATCGAAATAACCCTTGTTCACAGCAAACAGTGTTGCCGCCATCAGGCTGATGGGCAGGGGGCTGTACTGCGGCTGCTTGAGCAGTTCGGTCACGCGGGCACCGCGGTCGAGCTGCTTGCGGGTGGCTTCGTCCAGGTCCGAGGCGAACTGCGCGAAAGCGGCCAGTTCACGGTACTGCGCCAGGTCGGTACGGATACCGCCGGAGAGGTTTTTGATCAGCTTGGTCTGGGCAGCACCACCGACGCGAGACACCGAAATACCGGCGTTGATAGCGGGGCGGATACCGGCGTTGAACAGGCTGGTTTCCAGGAAGATCTGACCGTCGGTGATCGAGATCACGTTGGTGGGCACGAAGGCAGACACGTCACCGGCTTGCGTTTCGATCACGGGCAGTGCGGTGAGCGAACCGGTCTGGCCTTTGACTTCACCCTTGGTGAACGCTTCGACGTAGTCGGCATTGACGCGAGCGGCACGCTCGAGCAGACGGCTGTGGAGATAGAACACGTCGCCGGGGAAGGCTTCACGGCCCGGGGGGCGACGCAGCAGCAACGACACCTGGCGGTACGCAACGGCTTGCTTGGACAGATCGTCATACACAATCAAGGCGTCTTGGCCACGGTCACGGAAGTATTCGCCCATGGTGCAGCCGGAGTAGGCCGACACGTATTGCATGGCGGCTGACTCGGAGGCCGAGGCGGCCACGACGATGGTGTAGTCCATCGCGCCGGCTTGCTCGAGCGCACGCACCACGTTCTTGATCGACGACGCCTTCTGACCGATGGCGACGTAGATACAGGTCATGTTCTGACCCTTCTGGTTGATGATGGCATCGATAGCCACAGCGGTCTTGCCGGTCTGGCGGTCACCGATGATCAGTTCGCGCTGACCACGGCCGATCGGCACCATGGAGTCGATGGACTTCAGACCGGTCTGCATCGGCTGGCTCACCGACTGACGCGCAATCACGCCAGGGGCCACTTTTTCGATCACGTCGGTCAACTTGGCGTTGATCGGGCCCTTGCCGTCGATGGGTTGGCCCAGGGCGTTGACCACGCGGCCAATCAGCTCGGGACCCACGGGCACTTCCAGAATACGACCCGTGCATTTGACGGTATCGCCTTCGGAGATGTGCTCGTACTCACCCAAAATCACCGCGCCCACCGAGTCACGCTCGAGGTTCAGCGCAAGGCCAAAGGTGTTGTTGGGGAACTCCAGCATTTCGCCCTGCATCACGTCGGACAGCCCGTGAATGCGGCAGATGCCGTCCGTCACGGAAATCACGGTGCCCTGATTACGGATGTCGGCGCTGGCAGACAGCCCCTGGATGCGGCTCTTGATGAGCTCAGAAATCTCTGCGGGATTGAGTTGCATGACTCTTTCCTTTTCCTATGTTTGGCCAACGTGGCAAGCCGGGAGGGCTTACGACGTCAACGCGACTTTCATTTGTTCCAGACGGGCCTTGACAGAGGTATCGAGCACCTCGTCACCCACCACCACGCGAATGCCCCCGATCAGATCGGGTTGCACATCAACCGAGACATTCAGCTTGCGACCGAAACGCTTCTCGAGCACCGAAGACAGATCGGCCACAGCCGCGGCGTCGAGCGCAAAAGCGCTGCCCACCACCGCATCGGAGGAGCCACCCTGGGCGTTCTTGAGGGCGCGAAATTGCGCCGCGATCTCGGGCATCGCAGCCAGACGGCCGTTGCTGATGACGGTGCGCACGAACTGCTGGGCCAGATCGGGCCAGGTCGTCTTGGCAACGCCAGCGATCAGGTCCACAACCTGCTGCTCGCTCACCTTGGGGTGATCGGCAAACTGGCGCAGTTGCGGGTCGGCCGCAATGACCGCCAGCTCATCGAGCCAGGCAGCCGTGCCGTCAAGCGCCGAACCGGCCGCTTTGAACAAGGCCTCAGCGTAGGGACGGGCAATGGTGGCAAGTTCAGCCATGGGATCCTCTTACAGCTCGGTCTTCAGACGGGAAAGCAACTCGGCATGAACGCCTGCGTTGACTTCCTTGCGAAGAATCTGCTCGGCCCCTTTGACCGCGAGGGCTGCCACTTGGTCGCGCAATGACTCGCGAGCCTTGACAATCTGTTGGTCAGCCTCGGCGCGCGCAGCGGCCACGATCTTGGCAGCCTCTTCGTTGGCACGAGCCTTGGCCTCCTCGATGATGGTCTGGGCGCGACGCTCGGCGTCAGCCAGGCGGGCTGTCGTCTCGTTGCGCGACTTGGCCATCTCGTCCTCAACACGCTTGTTGGCAGCACTGAGTTCAGACTTGGCTCGGTCGGCAGCGGCCAGGCCGTCAGCGATCTTGTTGGCACGCTCATCCAAGGCATTGGCGATCGGCGGCCACACGAACTTCATCGTGAACCAGACCAGGATCGCAAAGACGATCGCCTGGACGAACAGGGTTGCGTTGATACTCACGACAACACCTTTCTATGGGTGGTTGCGGGAATTACTTCAGAACGAAGGGGTTCGCGAAGGCGAACATCATGGCAATACCCACGCCGATCAGGAAAGCGGCGTCGATCAGACCGGCCAGCAGGAACATCTTGGTCTGCAGCTCGTTCATGAGCTCAGGCTGACGAGCGGCGGATTCGAGGTACTTGCTACCCATGATACCGATACCGATACAAGCGCCGATGGCGCCCAGACCAATGATCAGGCCGGCGGCGAGTGCGACAAAGCCAAGAACGTGTTCCATGTGATGCTCCTAGAGGTTGAAATGGAAGGTTGAAAGAAAACGGTTGAAAACGGCGCCTCAGTGGGCGTCGTGGGCTTGTCCGATGTAGACCAGGGTCAGCATCATGAAGATGAAGGCCTGCAGGGCGACAATCAGGATGTGGAAGATGGCCCAGATGGAGCCAGCAATGACGTGGCCGACGGGCAGCAATACACCCGTGAGCGAGGCCGCGGCCGCACCACCCATGAGGGCGATCAGCATGAAAATGAGTTCGCCGGCATACATGTTGCCAAACAGTCGCATGCCGTGCGACACCGTCTTGGCGACGAATTCGATCATCTGGAAGATGAAGTTGAACGGCCACAGGATGGGATGTGCGCCAAACGGCGCGGTGGTCAACTCATGGAACCAGCCGCCCAGACCCTTGATTTTGATGTTGTAGTAAATGCAGATCAACAACACCGACACGGACAGCCCCAGGGTGCTGGAGAGGTCGGCGGTGGGCACGACACGGAAATAGTGGATGGTGTGGTCTAAGCCGGTGAGCGCAAAGATGCCATGGAACAGGTCAACGGGCAAAAAGTCCATCGAATTCATCAGGAACACCCAGACGAAGACGGTGAGCGCTAAGGGCGACACCAGCTTGCGGCTTTCAGCGTTGTGAATGATGCCTTTGGCCTGGGTGTCCACCATCTCGAACAGGATTTCCACCGCGGCCTGGAAACGGCCCGGGGCACCCGAGGTGGCGGCTTGTGCCGCACGCCAGAGCAGGAAACACCCCACCACACCCAGCACAATCGACCAGATCAGAGAGTCGATGTTGAACACCGAGAAGTCCACCACGCCAGCCATCTTCTGGTTTTGCAGATGGGTCAGGTGGTGACCGATGTATTCACCGGCGGTAGGGGCGTTTTCAGCAGCAGACATGTTCAGTACAGCTTTAGGTTTTGACCTGTGGGTGGAACACTCGCCGCCAAGCCAGCGCCACCCAATACACCTTCATCGTTACAACCAGGCCCACCAACATGGCAGGCCAACTCAATTCGTCGATCACCCGGGTGGCCAGCGCAAGCATGGCCACGGTCAAGGCAATCTTGACCACTTCCCACACAAAGAATCCCAGGACGGCCGCTCCAGCGTGGAGTGAATTCATCCGACGGGTCAACCCACGTGCAAAAAGGGCTGCAGGAATCACCACGGCAAGAGCCCCGTAACCTGCAGAGACGCCGACCGACGTCTTGCCCGATACACCCCAGGACACCAACGCCACCAGCAAACCCACCCCAATCTGGGCGGCTACCACTCTCCAGACGGACAGCAGGGGCTGGATGCGTCGCAAGTCCTGGACCTGCTGCGCCGTGAGGGGTGTGAATTCCTCTTCAGCGTTGTCAGGGGACTCCCACGAAGACTCGGGCTGCATTCTGGCCATGTTTGTTTACGCCCAGGTTACATCCCGATGATTCCACAAAGCAAAGCATTGTACGAGATTCCCCTGATCACCCCCAAATCGATGACCCGGGTCGTTGCAGGGTGTCTGTTCGGCCGACCCCACGGCGATAATCTCTGCATGTTTTCCCAGCCTGATCTTTCTTTCTTGCCTGACTCGCCCTGCTACCTCAACGGCGAGATTGGCCCGCTGCGCGAGGCGCGTATCAGCGTGTTGGACCGAGGATTTATTTTTGGCGACGGGGTCTATGAAGTGGTCCCGGTGTACGGGGGCCGACCGTTCCGGCTGGAACAGCACCTGGCCCGCCTGAGCCGTTCGCTCGACGAGATCCGCATTCCCAATCCGCACGATGCGGCCGGCTGGCGCGCCTTGATTGAGCAATTGGTACAAGCCAATGCCGCTCACCAGGGCCGCGAGGCCCGTGATATCCACCAGTTTGTCTATTTGCAAATCAGCCGCGGCGTGGCCCCTCGCGACCACGCCATGCCGGCAGGGCTCGCCCCCACGGTGTTCGCCATGGTGCAGCCCCTCAAGCCCGTTCCCGCCGCTCAACGCGTCAGCGGGGTGACGTGCGTCAGCGCCGATGATTTCCGTTGGGAAAAAGCCCACATCAAAAGCACCAGCCTGCTCGGCGCCGTGCTCTCGCGCCAGATCAGCGCCGATGTCGGGGCCACCGAAACCGTGATGTTCCGCCAAGGCTTCCTGAGTGAGGCCTCTTCCAGCAATGTCTGGGTGGTGGTGCAGGGCAAGGTGCTGGGGCCTCCGAAGGACCATCTGGTGCTCGAGGGTATTCGGTATGGGCTGATGGCCGAGTTATGCCAGCGCCAAGGCCTCCCCTTCGAGTTGCGCCGTATCAGCCGGGCTGAGGTGATGGCCGCCGATGAGTTGCTGCTGAGCTCGGCCACCAAAGAGGTGCTGGCCATCACCACGCTGGACGGACGCCCGGTCGGCCACGGCCCCCTGGCTGGCAAGCCGGGTCCCATCTATGCCCAGCTTTATGAGGCTTACCAGTTGGCCAAGCAGGCGTCATGACCTCCTCCTTCACTCCGACCGATGCGAGTACGCCCGATCCCCGACGTGATTCGCTGATCCACTACCCGTGCCCCTTTCCCATCAAGGTCATGGGACTCCAGGTGCCGGGCTTTGAGATGGCCATGATCGAAATTGCCCGGCGGCATGACCCCGGCTTTGACGCCGCCACCCTGGAATTTCGTCCCAGCAAGGGCGGCAACTACCTCGGCTTGACCCTGACGGTGTTGGCCACCAGCCGGGCCCAACTCGACGCCCTGTACCAGGAGTTGACGGGTCACCCCCTGGTCAAGGTGGTGCTGTGACTCGAGCCCAGCTGTGACCGGCGCACCGTCTTCTGCCTCATGGCCCGTTCCTGAACGGGAAGCACGCCCGCCCCAGGTGCATCTGCTGGGCAGGCAGGATTTCTCCCTGACATACCAGGCCATGCAGGATTTCACCGCTCAGCGAGACGCCAGCACAGACGACATCATTTGGATATGTGAGCACTCCCCTACTTTCACGCAGGGCTTGGCGGGCAAAGACGATCATCTGCTGGCGCCGGGCGACATCCCCGTGGTTGCCACCAACCGAGGCGGACAGGTCACTTACCACGGACCGGGGCAAGTGGTGGCCTACCCACTCATCGATCTGCAGCGCGCCGGGTATTTCGTCAAGGAGTATGTGTTTCGGCTGGAGGAGGCGGTGATCCGCACCTTGCGAGCGCTTGATGTGACGGGTCACCGGGTGCGCGGTGCGCCAGGCATTTATGTGCGCCTGGACAATCCTGGTCATCACGCTCGTCTGGCGTCTGCGACCACCCCCAATGCGCCGCCCGACTTCACGGGCCTGGGCAAGATCGCCGCCTTGGGCATCAAAGTCAGTCGGCACTGCACCTACCATGGCGTGGCCCTCAATGTGGCCATGGACCTGAGCCCCTTTGATCGCATCAACCCTTGCGGCTACGCAGGTTTGCGCACCATCGACCTTTCTACAATCGGCGTATCGGTCAGCTGGCAGGATGTGGCCGAGTTGCTCGGCACCAAACTGGCCGCCGCGCTGGCCCCTTAAGACAAAACGCCGGTATCGGGCCTCTGCCCATACCGGCCCACCCTACTGGATTTTTTCCGATGGCAACACGCGAAACCCCGGTCGTGCGCGAAGCGCAGTCCCAGGAGAACTACAACCCCTCGGCCAAGCAAAAGGCTGCGGCCAAGCTCTCGCGCATCCCCGTCAAAGTGCAAGCTGGCGAGGTGCTCAAAAAGCCTGACTGGATCCGTGTGAAAGCAGGCTCGGCCAGCAGCCGCTTTTACGAAATCAAGGACATCCTGCGTGCCAACAAGCTGGTGACGGTGTGTGAAGAGGCGTCCTGCCCCAACATTGGTGAATGCTTTGGCAAGGGAACAGCCACCTTCATGATCATGGGGGACAAGTGCACCCGCCGCTGCCCCTTCTGCGATGTGGGACACGGGCGGCCAGACCCCTTGGATACCCAAGAGCCCGACAACCTGGCTCACACCATTGCCGCGTTGAAATTGCAGTACGTGGTCATCACCAGCGTGGACCGTGACGACCTGCGCGACGGCGGCAGCCAGCACTTTGTGGACTGCATCCGACGCACGCGCGAACTCTCGCCCGAGACGCGCATTGAAATTCTGGTGCCCGACTTTCGCGGACGCGATGACCGTGCACTGGACATCCTGAAAGCGGCCCCGCCCGACGTGATGAATCACAACCTGGAAACCGTACCCCGCCTGTACCGTGAAGCTCGCCCCGGCAGTGACTATGCGTTCAGCCTGAACTTGCTCAAGAAATTCAAGGCGCTGTTCCCCGACGTTCCCACCAAAAGTGGTCTGATGGTGGGTCTGGGTGAAACCGACGAGGAAATTTTGGACGTCATGCGCGACATGCGGGCCCACCACATCGACATGCTGACCATTGGCCAGTATCTGGCCCCCAGCACCAGCCATCTGCCCGTGCGGCGCTATGTGCACCCCGACACCTTCAAGATGTTTGAAGAGAAGGCCTACGAGATGGGGTTCGCACACGCCGCCGTCGGCGCGATGGTGCGGTCGAGCTATCACGCAGACCAGCAGGCGCATGCGGCTGCGCTGCGGTGACGAGTCAAGCCATGCTGAGTCGCCGTTGCAGGAAATCCAGCCGGTCCTGACCCCAGAAAATTTCGCCCTCGACCACATAACTCGGGGCGCCAAATACCCCGGCGTCGATGGCTTGCCGGGTGTACTGCTCATAGCGCTCCTGAACTTCCTGGCTCTGCGCCTTGTCCTGCACCTGGCTGGAGAGTCCCTGCTCGCTCAACAACTGGCCTAGCACCGCGGGATCTGCAATGTTGCGCTCCTGCGCCCACACCGCCCCCAGAACGGCGCCCGCCAGATCCAGCGACGCTTGGCCTCCATGCACCAGGTCGGCCGCGATGATCAGTCTCGACGCATCATCGCCCCCAACCGGGAAATAGCGCGGGTGCAGGTTCAGGGGGGCTTTCAGGTGCTCGCTGAATCGCTTGAGTTCGACCAGCCGGTAAGCCTGCCGCTGAGGGGCGCGCTGTCCCAGCGGCAGCCCACCCGAAATGGGGAACACCTTGCCCCCCAGGTCCACCGGCAGTACCCGCACGCTGGCGCCTGCCGCCTTCGCGACATCCCGCAAACGCTGATGGCCCAAATAAGCCCACGGACTTTGGGGGGCGAAGTAATAATCAACGGTATGGGGCATGGGGAACTCTCCTCTTTGTCAACTGACTTGCTTCGTGGTCTGATCGCCTCTGTTGGCTGGTTGTAACGCCTCACCCGATTTTTTGCAGGAGATCCACATGAAACCCGTATTACTCGTCACCGGTGCCAGTCGCGGCATCGGCGCCGCCACCGCTGTCCTGGCCGCCCAGCGTGGCTGGCGCGTCGTGGTGAATTACAGCAGCAACCGCGCAGCTGCCGACGACGTGGCACGTCAGATCCAGCAGACTGGCAGCGAAGCCTTGGTGGTGCAGGCCGATGTCAGTGACGAGGCCCAAATCATGGCCATGTTTCAGCGCATCGACAGTCACTGGGGCCGGCTCGATGGTCTGGTCAACAACGCCGGCGTGGTGGACGTGCAGTCCCGGGTCGACGACATGACCCTGGCACGCCTGGAGCGCATGTTCCGCCTGAACGTCATTGGCAGTTTTCTCTGTGCCCGCGAGGCGGTGCGTCGTATGAGCACACGTCACGGGCATGGCGGCGGCGTGATCGTCAATCTCAGCAGCGCGGCTTCCCGCCTCGGCGGTGCTGGTCAGTACGTGGACTATGCCGCCAGCAAGGGCGCGATTGATTCGATGACCAGGGGTCTTGCACTGGAGGTCGCGGCCGAAGGCATTCGTGTCAACCAGGTCAGCCCGGGCATCATCGACACCGAGATCCACGCCAGCGGCGGATTCCCCGGCCGTGTACAGGCCGTCGGCCCGAACCTTCCCATGAAACGCGCCGGCACGGCACAGGAAGTGGCGCAAGCCATTCTCTGGCTGCTGAACGCTGAGTCCAGCTACACCAGCGGCAGCAATGTGGACGTCACCGGCTGCCGCTGATCGTTGTGGTAGAAACTCTTGCAGGTGTGCCATGCTGGCAACCCCGCCCTCTTTAACATCCCTCATTCCTTCGACCCATGAGCCCCACCGCGATCCCCCATTACATCCAGGGCCACCGCCAGGCTGGTCAGTCCCAGCGTCATCAAGATGTCTTCAACCCCGCCACTGGCGCTGTCACGGGCAAGGTCCCGCTGGCCACGGCCGGCGATGTCGACCAGGCCGTGGCTGCAGCCCAGGCGGCATTCCCCGCCTGGGCCGACACCCCCCCCATCCGCCGGGCGCGCGTGCTCTTCAAATTTCTGGAGTTGATGAACCAGCGCCGTGATGACCTGGCGCGCATCATCACCGCCGAGCACGGCAAGGTCTTCACCGATGCACAGGGCGAGGTCACGCGGGGCATCGAAATCCTGGAGTTTTCCTGCGGCATTCCGCAATTGCTCAAGGGCGACTTCACCGACCAGGTCTCCACCGGCATCGACAACTGGACCATGCGCCAGCCCTTGGGCGTGGTGGCGGGTATCACGCCGTTCAACTTCCCGGTCATGGTGCCCATGTGGATGTTCCCGGTGGCGCTGGCGTGCGGCAACACCTTTGTTCTCAAGCCCAGCCCCATCGATCCCAGCGCCTCGTTGTTCATGGCTGACCTGCTGAAGGAAGCCGGCCTGCCCGACGGCGTGTTCAACGTGGTGCACGGTGACAAAGAGGCCGTGGACGCGTTGCTGGCGCACCCGCAGGTCCAGGGTTTGAGCTTTGTCGGCTCCACGCCCATCGCCAACTACATTTATGAAACCGGCGCGCACCACGGCAAACGCGTACAGGCCCTTGGCGGCGCCAAGAACCACATGGTGGTGATGCCCGACGCCGATCTCGACCAAGCGGTCGATGCCTTGATCGGCAGCGCCTACGGTTCAGCGGGCGAGCGTTGCATGGCCATCAGCGTGGCCGTGCTGGTGGGTGATGTGGCCGATAAGATCATGCCGACCCTGATCGAGCGCACGCGCACACTCAAAGTGAAGAACGGTGTCGAGCTGGACGCCGAGATGGGTCCCATCGTCACAGCCGCCGCGCATCAGCGCATCAGCGGCTACATCGATATTGGCGCGCAAGAAGGCGCCCAGCTGTTGGTCGATGGGCGTGGCTTCAAGGGCTCACAAGCCGGCACAGGGTGCGATCATGGCTTTTGGATGGGCGGCACCTTGTTCGACCATGTGCAGCCCTCCATGCGTATTTACCGTGAAGAGATTTTTGGCCCCGTTCTGAGCTGTGTGCGTGTCCCGGATTTTGGTGCCGCGGTCAACCTGATCAACGCACACGAGTTTGGCAACGGTGTGAGTTGCTTCACCCGCGATGGCAACGTGGCACGCGAATTTTCGCGCCGCATCCAGGTTGGCATGGTGGGCATCAACGTGCCGATTCCCGTCCCCATGGCCTGGCATGGCTTTGGTGGCTGGAAGCGTTCGCTGTTTGGCGACATGCACGCCTATGGCGAAGAGGGTGTGCGTTTCTATACACGCCAAAAGAGCATCATGCAACGCTGGCCTGAGAGCATTGGCAAAGGCGCCGAGTTCGCGATGCCCACCGCCCGCTGATCACGCCGACGCTCAACACGCAGCTCAGTTCGGGAACTGTTTGAACCCGTCTCTTCATCGACCCGCCATCCCACCAGGCATCCCATGAGCGACACGGATTTCGACTTCATCATCGTGGGGGCCGGCACCGCCGGCTGCCTGCTCGCCAATCGACTGTCG
The DNA here is from genome assembly GCA_009923505.1 of Betaproteobacteria bacterium. Lineage (GTDB taxonomy): Bacteria > Pseudomonadota > Gammaproteobacteria > Burkholderiales > Burkholderiaceae_C > Limnohabitans. Next base: position 22,127 of record RFTK01000019.1, on the reverse strand, counting down.
GCCGATGCACGTCATCGCGTGCTGCTGATCGAGGCCGGGCGCAAGGACGATTACCACTGGGTGCACATCCCCGTGGGTTACCTGTACTGCATTGGCAACCCACGCACCGATTGGTTGTATCAAACGCAAGCCGATGCCGGGCTCAATGGTCGCCAACTGCGCTACCCGCGCGGCAAGGTGCTGGGCGGCTGCTCGAGCATCAACGGCATGATTTACATGCGTGGGCAATCACGCGACTACGATCATTGGGCCCAGGTGAGCGGCGATGCGCGTTGGCGCTGGGAAAACAGCCTGCCGTATTTCAAACTTCACGAAGACCACTACCTCGGCGCCAATGCCTTGCATGGCGCCAAAGAGCAGGCCAGCGAGTTGCTACAAGGTTCCAGTGACTACCACCGGACCTTGCGTCACCGCGGCGCCGGTGGCGAGTGGCGCGTGGAAAAGCAACGTCTGCGCTGGGACATTCTGGACGCCTTTGCGCAAGCCGCCGAACAAGCCGGCATTCCTGCCACCCCCGATTTCAATCGGGGCACCAATGAGGGCGTGGGTTACTTCGAAGTCAATCAGCGCAGCGGTTGGCGCTGGAACACCGCCAAAGCCTTTGTGCGCCCGACCTGTTACGGACGCCCCAATTTCGAACTCTGGACCTCGGCGCAGGTGGCACGCCTCGACATTGAAACCCTGCCGAACGGACAACAACGCTGCAGTGGTGTGGTGTGCTGGGATGGTGAGCAACTGGTCACGGCACGGTCACGGCATGCGGTGGTCCTGAGTGCGGGCAGCATCGGCACGCCCCAGATTCTCGAGTTGTCGGGCATTGGCTCGCCCGAGGTGCTGCGTTCCCACGGCATTGACCCGGTGGTGAACCTGCCTGGCGTGGGCGGCAACCTGCAAGATCATTTGCAAATCCGCGCCGTGTTCAAGGTGCAGGGTGTGCAAACGCTCAATACCCTGGCCAACAGCTGGTGGGGCAAGCTGCAGATCGGCCTGGAGTACGCCTTCAAGCGCAGCGGACCGATGAGTATGGCGCCCTCGCAACTCGGCGCCTTCACCCGCAGCAGCCCCGAGCTGGCCTGGCCCAATATCGAATACCACGTCCAGCCGCTCAGCCTCGACGCATTTGGCGAACCCTTGCATGCGTTCCCGGCGTTCACCGCCAGTGTCTGCAACCTCAACCCCAGCAGCCGTGGCAGCGTGCACATCACCAGCCCGGACTTTCGTCAGGCCCCGGCTATCGCGCCCAACTACCTGAGCACCGACGAAGACCGTCGCGTGGCAGCAGATTCTTTGCGTGTGACCCGCCGCATCGTGGCACAACCGGCCCTCGCCCGTTACCAGCCCGAGGAGTGGAAGCCCGGTCCGCAATACCAGAGCGACGAGGACCTGGCGCGACTGGCCGGCGACATTGCCACCACCATTTTTCACCCCGTGGGCACCGCCCGCATGGGGCGGCTCGACGATCCCACCGCGGTGGTCGACCCCGAGTTGCGTGTGCGCGATGGCCGTGGGGGGGTGATTTTGGGTTTGCGGGTGGTCGATGCGAGCATCATGCCCACCATCACCAGCGGCAACACCAATGCCCCGACCCTGATGGTGGCCGAGCGGGCGGCCGAGTGGTTGGCCACGCAAGCGGCAGCCTGAGCATCTGGCCAGCGCCGCCCATGTCAAGCGGCGTGTGGCCTCTCATCACACTGCGTTCACTCGCGCAACACCGATCACCCCACTCATCGTGGCGCGCTGAGGTGGCGCATGGCATGGGGTAAATCCGGAGCACAAGTCAGCCCGTTGACCCGTACAGTCAACCCACTCGAGACAAACCCAGGTTGGTTGATCTGAGGGTCTGAGGAGACGAACACTTTTCCAAACACGATGACATCCGACGAGATGTCCCTGACAAGGCACCGGGCCCGCTCGGTGCCTTTTTTCTTGGCCGGCAACGGGCGCGCGGTGTGCCCTTTTCTTGGTTGCCCGAATCGCCCAGCGTCGCGCACGGGGCATGGGACAATGCCCACATGGATGTGTTGATCGTGACGCTGGCTTCGGCCTTGGCAGGCTTCGTGGACTCGATCGTGGGTGGTGGTGGCTTGATTCTGGTGCCCGCACTGTTTGCCACTTTCCCCACGGCACCTCCAGCCACCATGCTGGGGTCGAACAAGTCGGCCGCCCTCTGGGGTGCGGCCTTCTCCACCTGGCGCTACAGCCAGCATGTATCCCTGGTCTGGCGAACGGTGCTGGTGGCCGCCGCCTTCACATTCATCGGTGCCTGTCTCGGGGCCTGGACCGTCACTCAGGTCTCACCCGTGTTGCTGCGTCGAGCACTGCCCCTGGTCTTGTTGGCCTTGTTGGTCTACACCCTGGCACGCAAGGATCTGGGTCGCGAACACGCCCCCCGTTGTTCAGCGCGGCAAGAGATAGCACTGATGTCGGGGATGGGATTGGTGGTGGGGTTTTACGACGGTTTCTTCGGTCCCGGCGCAGGCAGTTTCTTTGTGTTCTTTCTGGTACGCATGCTGGGTTACGACTTCCTGCATGCCTCTGCGGGCGCCAAGCTGCTCAACACGGCCAGCAATTCAGCCGCTTTGCTGGCATTCACCTGGACGGGTCATGTGTGGTGGCATCTGGCCCTGCCGCTGGCGGTCGCCAACGTCCTGGGCAGCTGGCTGGGTACGCTCATGGCGCTGCGTCACGGCTCCGGCTTTGTGCGTCATGTGTTTCTGGTGGTGGTGGGTGCGCTCATCCTGAAAACCGGCTACGACGGGTTTTTGCGTTGACCCGTGCTTGGGGGGTGCGCCTCCGGCACCCGTTCGTCACGCGTCAACGTTGACTGTGGCGGTCGGGTAACGCCACCGTCTTGGCCACCCGGGGTGTTCCGATCGGTCGCGTCGCCTGGCCGCGCTGCACCGCCGACATGTCTTCTTCCGAGGGGTATTGCCCCATCAGCAGATAGTCGAACACCCGTCGGGCAATGGGGGCCGCGTTTTGTGCACCAAAGCCCGCATTTTCGACCACCATGGCCAGCACCACTTTGGGTGACTCGGCAGGCGCATAGGCCATGAACAACGCATGGTCGCGCATGCGTTCGTCAATTCGCGACGCGTTGTATTTTTCGTTTTGTTTGACGGTGAATACCTGCGCCGTTCCGGTTTTTCCTGCACTGGTGTAAGGCGCACCGACAAAACTGGACGCCGACGTTCCCTCCAGATTCACCCCCACCAGGGCGCGCTGAATTTCCTGCACATGCTCGGGTTTGAGGGGCACCTGCGACACCGGTTGATCGGCCACGGGCGTGCGCTGCTTGCTCACCACATCCACCACTTCGCGCACCAGATGCGGTCGCATTTGCCGTCCCTGGTTGACCAGCGTGGCGGTGGCCTGCGCGAGTTGCAACATGGTGAAGTTGTTGTAGCCTTGGCCAATGCCCAGCGAGATGGTTTCGCCCGCGTACCACCGCTGCTGTTCAGGCTTGCGATAAGTCGTACGCTTCCATTCGGTGGAAGGCAGGACGCCTCGGGCCTCTCCCAGCAGGTCAATGCCGGTGGGTCGCCCAAAGCCCAGCAAATTCATCTGCTCATGCATCAGATCGACGCCCATGTCGCGCGCCAGCAGGTAGTAGTAGGTGTCGCACGACTCCACAATCGAGCGGTACATGTCCACCATCCCGTGCCCGCCCTCCTTGTCATCACGAAAGCGGTGGTTGCCAAACATGAAATAGCCGGGGTCGGGAAACACCTGTTGCGGGGTGCGTTTGCCCGTCGAGAGCGCGGCCAGCGCCATGAAGGGCTTGTACGTCGATCCAGGCGGATAGGTGCCACGCAAGGCCCGGTTGAGCAGCGGCTTGTCCGGTGAGTCGTTGAGTGCCTGCCAATTGTCTTGATCGATCCCCTCGACAAAGAGGTTGGGGTCGAAGGTGGGCTTGCTCACAAACGCCAGCACCTCCCCGGTGTTGGGGTCCATGGCCACCAACGCTCCGCGGCGTTGCCCGTACAGATCCTCCACCAGCTTTTGCAAGCGAATATCGATGGATAACACCACCGTGTGCCCCGGTACAGCGGCCAGGCTGCTGAGGCGACGTACCGCTCGACCGCCCGCGGAAGTTTCCATTTCGTGCACACCCGTGGTTCCGTGCAGTTCGCGTTCATAGCGCTGCTCAATACCGAGCTTGCCGATGTAGTCGGTGCCGCGGTAGTTGGCCTCGTCATCGGAATCTTCCAGCCGCTCTTTATCCGCCTGGTTGATGCGGCCGATGTAGCCAATCACATGGCTGGCCAGGTCCCCCATCGGGTAGTTGCGGAACAGCCGTGCTCGAATCTCGACACCCGGAAACCGGAACTGCTGCGCCGTGAAACGAGCCACCTCCTGATCGGTGAGCCGGGTGCGCAAGGGCACGGATTCAAAACCGCGTGACTCCTCGCGCAACTTCTTGAAGCGTCGCCGATCGCGAGGCTGCACCTCAATCACCTCGGCCAGCTGATCGATCACCTGCTCCAAGGGTTGCGTCAATTTAGACGGGGTGATCTCCAGGGTGTAGGCTGAGTAATTGTTGGCCAACACCACCCCATTGCGGTCCATGATGATGCCCCGGTTGGGCACGATGGGCACGACTGCCGTGCGGTTGCTCTCCGCTTGTTCATACAAGTCGTCATACCGCCACCACTGCAAGTAGCCCAGCCGCAGCAGCAGCAGCGCGAACGCCAGCCCGACCAGCACGGTGGCCGCCAGCACCCGCGCGCGAAACCGGTACAAGTCCGCCTCAACATCGCGCAGGGCTTTCATAGGGGGCGGTTGGCGTCAGGGTCTGGTGCGCGTCGCTGGGGCGCCAACAGCACGACGCCCACCACGGGCCACAGCAATGCTTCCAGCAGCGGCGCGAGCAACAAGCTCCAGCCGGGAAAGTCAGCGCCCGAACCCATTCGCAGCAGCAAAGACAAGGCATGGGCCGCGATAAACAGCGGCAGCACTTGCACGGCCTGCGAAGGCACGGTGAACCACAACAAGCGACGATGAATCATGGTGGCCAAAAAGGCCAGCACGGTGTAGGACAGCGCATACTGCCCCAACAGCCCAGCCTGGTGCACATCCATCACCAGCCCCAAAAAGAACGCCCAGCCAATGCCAATTCGAAGGGGTTGGTGCACGCACCAGAACACCAACACCAAGGACAACAGATCCGGCACCCAGGGCGCATTGCCGCCCCAGCCCATGCCTTGCACCATGTTGAGCACCAATGCTGCCAGCAGACTGAAGACCACGAAGGAGGTTTTGGCTGGCAACAGCAAGGGCTGCCCACGCGGCATGATCATCGGCGAGCTCCCTTGCGTTCATGGGGACGCGGGCGCTCCAACTCTGGTCGAGCGGGCATGTCACCGCCGACAGGCTCGAGCACCAGCACATGTCGCACCCCTTGCGCCTGCGCCAGAGGTTCTGCCAGCACACGGGCAAACATGGAGCCGGCGCGTCGCTCCACCTTCGCCACCTTCGCCACCAGCAAGCCCGGCGGGTACACGCCATCGATACCACTGGTGGTGAGTACATCCCCCACTTCAATGTCGGCATTGGTCGCGAGATACCGCAGTTCGAGTTGCGGGGCACCGAGGAATTCGCCATAGGCCACCCCACGCACACCGGTGCGCGTATTGAGTACCGAAATGGCTTGCTCCCGGTCCGTGAGCAAGGTCACCTCGCTCAGCAAGGGATAGACACGGGTAACCTGACCCAATACACCCTGCTCGTCCATCACGGGTGCGCCCAGCCGCACGTCTTGCGTGGAGCCTTGGTTGACAATGAGCTTGCGGGAGTAGGGATCCGCTGCTTCGTAGAGCACTTCGGCCGCCTGCGTGGTGACGGGCAGCCGATCACGCAGGCTCAGCAAACCCCGTAAGCGCTGGTTCTCCAGCGTCAATTGTTCGACCTGCGAAGCGCGAACCGTCTGGGCCAGCAATTGATCGCGCAGCTGCTTGGCTTCTTGCTGAGCTTCGTCGCGCAGTTGCAGAGACTCACCCACCAGCCCGCCCCAGACCACCGGTCGCATGGCCAGCCATTGCACAGGGTACAAGACCACCGACAACGCTGAACGCAAAGGCTGGGTCAATTGCCAGCGCACGTCTGCCACCATGAGCAACAAGCCCAAGGCGCCAAACACCATCAGCTTGGTGAGCGCCGAGGGGCCTTGCTTGAAAAACGGCGGCGGCGAACGGTCAAGGGTTCCAAGCGGCATGGGTCGTCAAGCAGATCAAGGGCGTGAGTTCATGCCAAGGACAGGGGCCCAAGAGGCCCGCTTCACTCGCTGGTGAAGATCGAGCCCAGACGCTCCATGCGCTCCAAGGCCAAGCCGCAGCCGCGCACCACGCAGGTGAGCGGGTCTTCGGCCACCAGCACCGGCAGGCCGGTTTCCTCGGCGAGCAAACGGTCCAGGTCACGCAGCAGGGCGCCACCGCCCGTGAGCATCATGCCGCGCTCGGCAATGTCGGCGCCCAGTTCAGGCGGCGTTTGCTCGAGCGCATTCTTGACCGCCGACACGATGTTGTTGAGCGGGTCGGTCAAGGCTTCCAGAATCTCATTGGACGAGATGGTGAAGGAACGCGGCACACCTTCAGACAGGTTGCGGCCCTTGACCTCCATCTCCTTGACTTCGGAGCCGGGGAATGCAGAACCAATGCTCTTCTTGATCGCTTCGGCGGTGGGCTCACCAATCAGCATGCCGTAGTTGCGGCGGATGTAGTTGATGATGGCCTCGTCGAACTTGTCGCCACCCACACGCACGCTGCCTTTGTAGACCATACCACCCAGGGAAATCACGCCCACTTCGGTGGTGCCCCCGCCAATGTCGACCACCATCGAACCACTGGCATCGCTGACCGGCAGGCCGGCGCCGATAGCGGCCGCCATGGGCTCTTCAATCAGGTACACCTCGGAGGCGCCTGCACCCAAGGCGGACTCACGGATGGCACGGCGCTCAACTTGGGTTGAGCCGCAGGGCACGCAGATGATGATGCGCGGGCTGGGCTTGAGCACCGAGCGCGGATGCACCATCTTGATGAACTGCTTGAGCATTTGCTCGGTGACCGTGAAGTCCGCGATCACGCCGTCTTTCATGGGGCGAATCGCTTCGATGTTGCCCGGCACCTTGCCGAGCATGGCTTTGGCTTCGTGGCCCACCGCCTGGATGGTTTTCTTGCCCTGGGGCCCACCCTCATGGCGGATCGAAACCACGGACGGTTCGTCCAGCAAAATACCCTTGCCCCGAACATAAATCAGGGTGTTGGCCGTGCCCAGGTCAATGGCCAGATCGGTGGAGAAATACCGACGAAAAGCTCCAAACATACAGTCCTCTCAGGACCACGCGCAACAGGCAAGCGGGGTCTCGCATCGATCAACTACGGGGGGCGACGGCAAACAGCGCATAGCGGCTCAGTCGCCCCGTCAAATGGCAGTGCCTCAAGGGGGTGAGGCAAAGGCGAGATAATACCCGATCACCAGTCTCCAACCCGTTCGTACAGGGGGGCCCTCCCTTGTTGAGGGGGCTTCAACACCATGTCTTTGCAACCCGACGACATTCGACGCATCGCCTCGCTGGCCCGGTTATCGCTGAGTTCTGACCAAAGTGAGCGCATGCTTGGCCAACTCAACGGATTTTTCGATCTGGTCGAGCAGATGCGGGCCGTCGACACCCAGGGCATCGAGCCCCTGGCCCACCCCGTCGCGGCCATGCAGGACATCGCCTTGCGACTGCGTGAGGACCTGGCCAGCGAGCCCAACAACCGCGAAGCCAACCAGCGCAGCGCGCCGGCCGTAGAGCAAGGCCTCTTCCTGGTGCCCCGGGTGATCGAGTAAGCCATGAACGATCTGCACCACCTGAGCCTGGCCGAGATGGCCCGACAGTTGCGCGAACGCCGCCTCGGAGCGGTGGAAGTTGCCACCCATTTTCAGCAACGCGCGGCCCAGCACCTGGCAGGCTCGAACGCGCACGGGGATAACACCGGGGCCTTTCTGGCCGTGGACGCCGAGGTCACCCAGGCGCAGGCCCAGGGCGCCCAGGCCCGGCTGGATGCCGGCCAGGGTGGCCCGCTCGAAGGCGTGCCCATCGCCCACAAGGACATCTTCGTCACCCGCGACTTCCCCACCACGGCCGGGTCACGCATGCTCGAAAGCTACCGTTCACCCTTTGATGCCACAGTGGTGAATCGCCTGGCGCAGGCGGGCATGGTGACCCTGGGCAAACTCAATTGCGACGAATTCGCCATGGGCTCGGCCAATGAAAACTCGGCTTATGGCGTGTCTCGTAACCCCTGGGATCTGCAGCGCGTGCCGGGCGGCTCCTCGGGTGGCAGCGCGGCCGCGGTGGCTGCAGGCTTGACACCGGCCGCCACCGGCACCGACACCGGCGGCTCGATCCGTCAGCCGGCCAGTTTTTGCGGCATCACCGGTATCAAGCCCACCTATGGTCGCGCTTCACGCTACGGCATGATTGCGTACGCTTCAAGCCTGGACCAGGCCGGCCCCATGGCGCGCAGCGCCGAGGACTGTGCCTTGTTGTTGTCGGCGATGTGCGGCCCCGATCCGGACCGGGACTCCACCTCGCTTGATGTGCCCGCCGAAGACTTCACGCTGCGCCTGAACGACTCGTTGCAAGGACTGCGCATTGGACTGCCGGCGCAGTTCTGGGGCGACGGCCTGGCAGACGAAGTCCGGGCCGCCATCGATCAAGCCCTGGCCGAATTGAAGCAGCTCGGCGCCGTGGTGGTGCCGGTGCAACTGCCGCGCACCGAACTGTCGATCCCGGTGTACTACATCCTGGCGCCTGCCGAAGCTTCCAGCAACCTGAGTCGCTTTGACGGCGTGAAGTTTGGCCACCGTGCGGCCGACCCGGTGGACCTGCTCGACCTGTACCGCCGCACCCGCAGCGAGGGTTTTGGCGAAGAAGTGCAACGCCGCATCATGATTGGCACCTATGTGCTCTCGCATGGGTACTACGACGCCTACTACCTGCAGGCTCAAAAAATCCGCCGCATGATCGCGAGCGATTTCCAGCAAGCGTTCACGCAGTGCGATGTCATTGCCGGCCCGGTCGCGCCCACGGTGGCGTGGGCCCTGGGTGAAAAATCGGCGGATCCGCTGGCCAGCTACCTGGCCGACATCTACACCTTGCCCGCCTCACTCGCGGGGCTGCCGGGCATGAGCGTGCCGTGCGGTTTGGGTGCAGGGGGTATGCCGGTGGGCATGCAACTCATCGGCAACTACCTGCAGGAATCCCGCTTGCTGAATGTCGCCCATCAGTTGCAACGCCAGACCGACTGGCATCAACAACGCCCCGCACTGGCATCGAGGGAGGTCGCATGAGCACGCGTCTCGTCCAGGGCTATGAGGTGGTGATCGGTTTCGAGACCCATGCCCAGCTCTCCACCCAGAGCAAGATATTCAGCCGCGCGCCCACCGCCTTCGGAGCCGAGCCCAACACCCAGGCCTGCGCGGTGGATCTGGCCTTGCCGGGCACCTTGCCGGTGATGAACCGCGGAGCCGTCGAGCGCGCCATCCGCTTTGGACTGGCCGTGGGCGCCCACGTGGCCGAACGCAGCGTGTTTGCCCGCAAGAATTATTTCTACCCCGACCTGCCCAAGGGCTACCAGATCAGCCAGTACGAGATTCCGGTGGTACAAGGCGGCACGGTGCAGTTCTACTTGGGCGATGAGCTCAAAACGGTGCGTCTGGTACGCGCTCACCTCGAGGAAGACGCGGGCAAATCGCTGCACGAAGACTTCGTGGGCATGAGCGGTATCGACCTCAACCGCGCGGGCACACCGCTCTTAGAAATCGTCACCGAGCCTGATATTCGATCCAGCGACGAAGCCGTGGCCTATGCCAAGGAGTTGCACAAGATCGTGACCTGGATTGGCATTTGCGATGGCAACATGCAAGAGGGGTCGTTTCGTTGTGACGCCAACGTCTCGGTGCGCAAGCCGGGGCAGCCTCTGGGTACGCGCCGCGAAATCAAGAACCTCAACAGCTTCAAGTTCATGCAACAAGCCATCGACTACGAGGTGCGCTGGCAGATCGAGCAGATCGAGGATGGACACGCGATTGAGCAGGCCACCGTGCTGTTTGACCCCGACACCGGCGAGACACGTGCCATGCGCACCAAGGAGGACGCGGCCGACTACCGTTACTTTCCGGACCCCGACCTGCCCCCGCTGATGATCGACCGCGAGTGGGTCGAGGACGTGCGTGCGCACATGAGCGAATTGCCTCGGGTGATGGCCGCACGCCTGGTGACGCAATACGGCTTGCCGGACTATGACGCCACCACCCTCACACAAAGTCAGGCCATGGCGGCGTATTTCGAAGCTGTGGTGCAGGCCTGCCAGCAACCCAAGCTGGCCAGCAACTGGATCATGGGCGAAGTCTCCCGGCGTCTGAACAGTGGCGAGTTGTCGCTGGAGCAGCTGCCGGTGAGCGCCTCTCAGTTGGGTGCGCTCATCACCCGCATCGGCGACAACACCTTGTCCAACAATGCGGCCAAGCAAGTGTTTGACGCCTTGTGGACCGGTGAAGCCTCGGCCAGCCTGAGCGCACAGGCTCAAGTCGACGCGCTGATCGAGGCCAAGGGCCTCAAGCAAATGAACGACAGCTCGGCGCTGGAAGCCATTGTCGATGAGGTGCTGGCCGCCAACGCGGACAACGTGGCCCAGGTCAAGGCCGGCAAAGACAAGGCCTTCAATGCGCTGGTCGGTCAGGTGATGAAAGCCAGCAAGGGCAAGGCCAACCCGCAGCAGGTCAACGCTGTACTCAAAGCCCGGCTGGGCTGAGCCGCAACCCCCGATCTGCCAGTGGCCGTCACGTGAGCACACTACGCGACTGGACTCGACGTGCAGCCCTAGGCGGGTGGGATGCCATTCGGCTGGCCACCGCGGTGGGGCTGGTCCTGTGTCTGAGTCTCTTTGTCTTTCGCTGCTACCAACTGACCCGTGTTTGGCCACAGCCTGGCGATGATCTGTGGGCGGAGTTACCCCGTGCACTGCTGATGGGGCTGCGCTTTGATGCCAAGGCGTCCGCTGTGGCGGCCTTTGTGCTGTGGCCGCTCTTGTGCGTGAACGGTCTGGTGCGCCGCACCGTGGTGGGCTTGTGGGTGGGCACCTTTGGCGTACTGGCGGTCACCAATCTTTTTTACTATCAGTTTTATAAAACACCGATCGACAGCGTGATCTTCGGACTGTTCGATGACGACACCACGTCGGTGTTGCTGACCATTCTGTTGGATTTCCCCGTGCTGCACATCACCGTGCTGCTGGTGATCACGCTGCTGGTCATGGCATGGCCTGTGCGCTGGCTGATGCAGCACCTGAGGCCGCCCGCACACAGTGGCATGCACCCCCTCACCGCCATCGGCCTGTCCTTGTTCTGCATGGTCGTGTGGGTAATCGCCGGCAAGGGCACGCTCAAGGGCATGGCGCTGCAACTGGACAACGTGACCGCCACCAGCAAGCCCGTCCTCAACCACACCATCCCCAACGGCGTGATGTCGCTGTACTTTGCCTGGAATGCCTACAAAGACTCGTCTGATGTGGGTGACGACAGAACTGGTTTGCGTGCCTATGGATTTGAAAGTCCGCAACAAGCCGCCCAGATCCTGGGTGCCTCGGGCTTGGTGGATGAAGCGGCCATCGCGCGCTGGCTGGTCCGCGAAGGCCCAGGACAACCGCGCGGACAGCACCTGGTCTTTGTGCAAATGGAGTCGTGGAGCACCGAGCCCTTGATGTACCAGTCGCCGCGAATGGATGTGGCTGGTACGCTTGCACCGGTGATGGAACAAGCCTGGCATTTCCGCAATTTCGATGCGGCCCATGTCGGCACGCACCCGGCACTGGAAACCTTGCTACTGGGCACCCCCATCACACCGATCACCACCGGTCAGTACCGTCACATCCCGTTTGACTGGAGCATTGCACACGTCTTGAAACGCGCGGGCTATGACACGCTCTTTGTCACCTCCGGGCACACCGGATGGCGTGAACTCAACCGCGTCCTGCCCACCCAGGGGTTTGACGAAGTGGTTGATGCGGCCAGCCTGCGCGCGCACTACGGCGCTGACGAGGGCGGCTTATGGGGCGTGTGGGACGAGTATCTGTTTCGTTACATCACCGAGCGCTTGCATGACCCCCAACGCAAACGCCCGCTGTTTGTGTATGCGATGCCCACCACGCACCATCCGCCCTACGAATTGCCGACGAACTACCGGGCGCCCAACTTCCAGCTGAGCGACTGGCCCGGCGACCGTTCAGACGAGTCGCTCATCCCAAGCCTCAAAACCTACCGCTACGCCAACGAACAGCTCGCCTCGTTCGTACAAGCGGTGCGGCAAGGGCCTGTGGGTGCACGCGCCTTGATTGCGGCCACGGGTGACCACACCATGCGCACCACGGGTCAATACACCACGCCGTCGCGACGGGTGCTGCAGCACCGTGTGCCTTTCATGGTGTGGGGTGCAGGCTCTCTGCCGTGCCGCGAGAGCTTGGATGCACCCGCCAGCCACCTGGACATCTTTCCCACACTGATGCCCTTGTTGGGTGTGGAACATGGCTATGCACACACCGGGCGCAACCTGATGCAGTGCCCCCCATCAAGCCCTGCGGTGTCCGGGCCAACCCAGACAGCACCGCCAGCGTCTCCTCAAGCCTCGCCCATCGCCTTGTCCATGCTGGGTGGTGTGCGCACAGCCCAATCCCTGTGGCAGGCCGGTCAACCCAACAGCCTGGAATGCGTCAATGCGAACGGGCAAGTGTCAGCGACATGCCACTGGTCTGACGCCCTCGACCAGCAAGCGCGCGCGCGTCTGGGACTGCTCGACTGGCAGGTACGACGCCACCTCAACCTCGCCACGCGACCCCCAGCGCAGGCTGGCGCGGTGGCCACGACCGCCCGCTAAGTATCAGGCCACGCCGTAGCGTTCTCGGTAGGCCTGCACCCGTGCCAGGTGAGGCGCCATGTCGGCGCTCTGGTGGTGCTGCAAATAGGCCAGCAAATCTGCCAGCGAGGCAATCGCACACACCTGCATGCCCAACTGCGATCGCACATATTGCACCGCGCTGTACGGGACATCGACCACCTGCGCGCCGCGAAGCTCGGTGGCCATTTCCTGACGATCCAGGGCAATCGCCACCGCGTGAGCCGTGGCCCCCGACTGTCGAATGAGTTCGATGGATTCACGCACCGCCGTGCCCGCGCTCATCACATCATCGACGATGAGAACCCGCCCCTGAAGGGGTGCCCCCACCAGGGAGCCGCCCTCGCCATGGTCCTTGGCTTCCTTGCGGTTGTAGGCAAACGGCAGATTGCGCCCCAGCCGAGCCAGCTCAATGGCCACCGCCGCTCCCAAAGGAATGCCTTTGTAGGCCGGCCCAAAGATCATGTCGAACTCAATACCACTGTCGATGATGCGCTTGGCGTAGCACTGTGCCAGGCGCCCAAGCTTGGCCCCATCGTCAAACAAACCGGCGTTGAAAAAGTAGGGGGACAAGCGACCCGCCTTGGTTTTGAACTCGCCAAAGCGCAGCACCCCGCAATCGAGCGAGAATTGCACAAACTCCTGTGCCAGTGCGTCCTGCGCTTTTACGTTTTGTGTCATGGCCTCTTCCTTGTTCAAACTCACCAGTCTCAACCTCAACGGCATCCGCTCTGCCACGACCAAAGGTGTGGAGGCCTGGATCGAGCGTAGCGCTCCGGATTGTATTTGCGTGCAAGAGGTGAAGGCCCAGGCCGCCGACGTGGCCGGCAAGTTCGAGACGCTAGCCGGACTGACCGGACGCTTTCATTTCGCCGAGAAAAAAGGCTACTCGGGGGTGGGCATCTACACGCGCCTGGAGCCGTCTGAGGTGATCGTCGGGTTGGGCTCTCCTGAATTTGATGCGGAAGGGCGCTACATCGAACTGCGTTTTGATACCGCACGGCGCAAGCGTTCGATCATCAGTTGCTATTTCCCCAGCGGCTCTTCCGGCCCCGATCGGCAGGAGGCGAAGTTTCGCTTTCTGGACCTGATGGAGCCGCATCTGGTGTCACTGCAGGCGTCTCGCGAATTCATTCTGTGTGGCGATGTCAACATCGCGCACCAGGAGATCGATTTGAAAAACTGGCGCAGCAACCAGAAAAACAGCGGCTTTTTGCCCGAAGAGCGCGCCTGGATGACCAAGATGCTGAGCGAGCGCGGACTGATCGATGTGTACCGGCATCTGCATCCCGACACCACAGACACCTGCTACACCTGGTGGAGCAATCGCGGCCAGGCCTATGCCAACAATGTGGGGTGGCGTCTGGACTACCACCTGGCAACTCCACAACTCGGCCAGACTGCTCGTGAGGTCAGTATTTACAAAGACGAGAAGTTTTCAGACCATGCGCCCATCACGGTGGGCTATGACATGGCTTGGTGAGCCTGCCGGCCGGTGAGCGTGGCACCCCCATGCCGAGCGCTGGAATTGACCCACGGCAACTCGGTCATGGCAACACGGCTGTGACCTCGATCTCCACCCGCGCGCGGTCTTCCACCAGGCTCACCACCTGCACCGCCGTCATGGCCGGGAAGTTGCGTCCCATCACCTCACGGTAGGCAACGCCAATCTCCTTCAAACGCGCCACGTAGGCCTTCTTGTCCACCAGATACCAGGTCATGCGCACGATGTGCTCGGGCCGACCGCCCGCGGCCTCCACCACCGCCAGACAGTTGCGCAATGCCTGTCGCACCTGATCGACCAGATCATCGCTGTCGAACTGGCACTGGGCATTCCAGCCAATTTGGCCGCCAACAAACAACTGGCGTCCACTGGCCAGCACACCGTTGGCATACCCCTTGGGGGTGGCCCAACCTGCGGGCTGAACCATCACATGCGACGGATCGTGGTTGGTGTTCATGATGCGGCCTTCAACACATCGCGTCCGATGATGAGTTTTTGCACTTCGGTGGCTCCCTCATAAATTCTCAATGCGCGGATCTCGCGGTACAAGGATTCGACGACATTACCGCGTTGCACGCCCTGGCCCCCTTGCAGTTGCACCGCCGCATCGATGATGCGTTGCGCGTGTTCGGTGGCGGTCATCTTGGCCATCGCCGCCTCTCGCGTGGTGGGACGTTGCAACACATCGCGTTGCCAAGCGGCGCGCACCGTGAGCAAGGCAGCAGCATCGAGGTCTGTGGCCATGTCCCCCAGGCGTGCTTGGGTGAGCTGAAAGTCAGCCAGATGGTGTCCGAACATGGGGCGCGACTGTGCATGTTGCACGCTTTCATACAAGGCACGCCGTGCAAACCCCAAGGCGGCCGCAGCCACCGAGGCGCGAAAGATGTCGAGTGTGCGCATGGCGATCTTGAAGCCCTCGCCTGGCGCACCCAATCGGTTGGCGATCGGCACGCGCATGCCCTCAAATCGAAGACGGGCCAAGGGGTGTGGGGCCATCACGTCCAGGCGCTCTGCGACCGTAAAGCCAGGCATGTCAGGCGTGACGATGAACGCTGAAATACCCCGCGCGCCCGGGGCTTCGCCGGTTCGCGCAAACAAGCAATAGACATCGGCAATGCCGCCGTTGGAGATCCAGGTTTTTTCACCATGGATCACGTAATGGCCACCCTCGAGCCGCGCCTCGCATTGCATCGCCCCCACGTCGGAGCCGGCCAGCGGTTCGGTGAGGGCAAACGCGGAGATCCATTCGCCACGGGCCACCCGTGGCAGGATGTCGTGCCGTTGCGTGTCAGTACCGGCCAACGAAATGGCGCCCGTGCCCAGGCCTTGCATGGCAAACGCAAAGTCGGCCAGCCCGTCATGCCAGCCCAGAATTTCGCGGATCAAACACAGTGAGCGGGAATCGAGTTCGGGCAAGGCCCCTCCGTAGGCCGCTGGCACACAATAGCGCAAAAAACCCGCCTCACCCAGTTGCCGCACCAGTTGCTGGCAGGCGTGATCGATGTTGCCATGGTCCACGGCGGGAAGTGCCTGGGCCCATTGCCAGAGCGATTGCGCCAAGACACGGTGACCCGGGTCATACATCGGCAAGTCGAGATGGGCTTGCAATGCAACAGGCAAGTTGGCGTGAGAGGAATGGGGCTGCATCATCATGGCGTCATCGCTGGGTACCTGGGAGCGCGTCAGTTGCCTTTGAATTGGGGTGCCTGCTTGGCAGCGAATGCGTCAAAGGCCCGTTTGAAATCCTGCGTCATCATGCAAATGGCTTGGGCCTGCGCTTCGGACTCGATCATCTCCTCGATGCCCATCGCCCATTCCTGGTTGATCATGGTCTTGGTCATGCCATGCGCAAACCAGGGCCCGTCGGCCAGGCTGCGCGCCAGGGTCTGCGCTTGCGACACCAGCGCAGCGGGTTCATGCAGGCTGTTGAAGAAACCCCAGTGATGGCCTTCAGCGGCCGTCATCGCACGCCCGGTCATCAGCAACTCGTTGGCACGGCCCTGGCCTATCATGCGAGGCAGCAAGCCGCAGGCGCCCATGTCGGCGCCGGCCAACCCCACACGCGTGAACAAGAAAGCTGTTCTGGCGTTGGCCGTGCCCAATCGAAAATCACTGGCCAAGGCCACCATCGCTCCCGCCCCAGCACAAATACCATCGATCGCGGCGATGACCGGCTGGGGTGCACGGCGCATCGCCTTGACCAGGTCGCCAGTCATGCGGGTGAAGGCCAGCAGTTCGGGCATTGGCATGCGTGTGAGCGGCTCGATGATCTCAAACACATCGCCGCCCGAGCAAAAGTTGCCTCCTTCACCCGTGATCACCACGCTACGCACATCGCTGGCGTAAGCCAGATCGCGAAAGAGATCGCGCAATTCCGCATAAGACTCGAACGTCAGTGGGTTTTTTTTATCCGGCCGATTGAGCGTGATGGTGGCGACACCTCCATCCTCGCTGCATTGCCAGCGAAAGTGACGGGCTGCGTAATGCTGGAAGGGGCGACGATGGGCTTGCATGGAAGCGGGGGTCATCGGACATTCTCCAAAAGGTGCGCTGAGCGCGCGAGTCATTGCATATCACGTTATCAGGCAACCAGGGCCAGTTGGCCCGCTCGCTCAAGATTGCGCTCAAGCTGCAACTTGCCACCCAGATAGGGGCGTGGCCAGGCGATGTCGACAAACCCTTGTTCAGCCGCTGCGTGCAGGGTCCACGCCGGGTCGGCCAGGTGTGGCCTGGCCAGCGCACACAAATCCGCACGGCCGGCGGCGATGATGGTGTTGACATGGTCAGCCTCGAAGATGTTGCCCACCGCAATCGTGGGCACCCGCACCTCGTTGCGGATCTGGTCCGAAAACGGCACCTGGAACATGCGACCGTACACCGGCTGTTCGTCCTTGCTGACTTGACCCGCAGAGACGTGCACGATATCTGCCCCAGCATCGCGAAACAGCGAGGCCACCACTGTCGCCTCCTCGGGTGTCATGCCACCCGGCACCCAATCGGTGGCAGAGATGCGTACCGACATTGGGCGATCGGCTGGCCACACCGCGCGCATCGCGTGAAACACTTCCAAGGGGTAACGGCAGCGGGCTTCGGTGGTCCCGCCAAAGGCATCACGTCGCTGATTGGTCAAGGGCGAGATGAACGACGACATGAGATAGCCGTGCGCCGCATGGAACTCCACCATGTCAAAGCCAGCATCACGTGCGCGCTCGGTGGCAGCGACAAAATCGTGCTTCACGGCGTCCATGTCCGCACGTGTCATTTCGCGCGGCACTTGGGACACACCGGGCATGAGCGGCAGGGGAGACGGCGCGATCAGCGGCCAGTTGCCCAGCGCCAGCGGTTGATCAATTCCGTCCCACGCCAGGCGGGTTGAGCCCTTGCGCCCTGCGTGACCGATTTGTAGAGCGATCTTTGCCGGGCTGTTGGCATGCACAAAGTCAACGATGCGCGCCCACCCCCGTTGTTGCGCCTCATTCCAGATGCCCGCACAACCCGGGGTGATACGCGCATCCGGTGACACACAGGTCATTTCAGTCATCACCAGGCCCGCACCACCCAGCGCACGGGCCGTGTAATGCTGAAAATGAAAATCGTTGGGCACACCGTCCTGCGCCGAGTAGGTACACATCGGCGACACCACGACCCGGTTGGGCACGGTCATGCCGCGCAAGGTGAACGGGGTGAACATCGGAGGCACTGCCCGATCGGCCAACCCACAGCGCCGCGCCCACCAGCGGTCCAGGTCGTCGATGTAGTGCGGGTCGCGCAGCTTCTGATTGCCATGGCCCACGCGCTGACTGCCGGTGAGCAAGGCAAATGCAAACTGCTCAGGCTCCAGGTGCACATACCGATCTATGTGCTCAAACCAGGTCATGCGGTTGCGCGCAGCACTTTGCAATTTGAGCGCCTCGATCTCCCGCTCGGCCTGGTAACGCGCCAGGCGTTCGGGCACGCTGACCTCGGCACTGTTGAGCACGCGCACCAGGGCAATCGCGTCTTCCATGGCCAGCTTGGTGCCCGAGCCGATGGAGAAATGTGCCGTGTGCGCCGCATCTCCCAGCAGCACGATATTGTCCTTGTACCAGCGTTCGCACAGCACGCGGTTGAATTTGAGCCACACAGCAGAACCGCGTAAATGCTTGGCATTGGAAATCAGCGGGTGCCCGTCCAGCAAGTCGGCAAACAGGTTCTCGCAAAACGCGATCGATGCAGGCGTCTCCAATTGGTCCAGGCCTGCCTTCAACCAGGTACTCTCTGGCGTTTCCACAATGAAGGTGGACATCTCGTCATTGAATCGATAGGCATGCAGGTTGAACCAACCCCAAGGCGTTTCCTTGAAAGCAAAGGTGAAGGCGTCGAGTTTTTTCCGTGTGCCCAGCCAAATAAAGCGGCATTGGCGCGTGTCGATGCGCGGATTGAAATGTGCCTCATGGCGACTGCGCGTCACTGAATTGACGCCATCGGCACCGATCACCAGGTCGTAGTCGCGCGCGTACTCATCCGGGTCCTTGATGTCGTGCTTGAACACCATCTTCACCCCAAGCTCAGTGGCGCGGTGCTGAAAAATTTCCAGCAATTTCAGACGGGCAATGCCACAAAAGCCATGCCCTCCCGAGCGGATCATCCGTCCCTTGAAGTGGATGTCGATGTCATCCCAATGGTGAAAATTGGCCTCGATCGCCTCGACCACTGGCGGATCGGCCTCACGAAAACCGTCCATGGTCTGGTCGGAAAACACCACGCCCCAGCCAAAGGTGTTGTCGGCGGCATTGCGCTCAATCACCGTGATGTCGTGAGCGGGGTTCGCCTTTTTCATGAGGATGGCGAAGTACAAGCCGGCCGGCCCGCCACCCAGACACACGATTCGCATCAAGACCTCCTGCAGTCAGTCAGTGGCTTGACCCGCTGCGCCGCGCTCGCTGATCGCACCCGGGCTGGATCAGCCCCTCTCGAGATGAGAGCATTTAGTTTAGAAAAGAATTGTTTATTTGTAAACTATTTATCGGCACCGGAGGCCTGCTTGAGCTTGCCCAACAAGTCCCACAGCTGTCGCAGTTCCTGGGCACTCAAGACCGCAAAGAGGCTGGTCACCCATTGCTCATGCTCTCGCGCCATCAACTTGAATTGCTCACGTCCCTTGGCGGTGAGAGAGACGTAATAGGCGCGACGGTCTCGCGGATCATCGCGGCGCTCGATCAGCCCTTCCTCGGCCAGGCGATCGGCCAGACCCGTCACGTTGCCCCCGGTCACCATCAGCAGGCGAGAGAGTTCGCGCATCTTGAGGCCGTCGGGGTAGCGATCGAGCTGAGCCATGAGATCGAACCTCGGCAAGGTGGTGTCAAACCCCAACCGCAGGCGGTTACGCAGATTCGCTTCAATCTGGTTATGGCAGGTGAGCAAACGCAGCCAGGTTCGCAGGGCCTGGGGGTCGACCGAGCTGACGGAAGCTCGACCGCGTCGTGGCACTGAAGCAGGGACGGCAGCAGAATTTTTCATGAGACGGGGGAACCAGAACGGCGGTTCATCCTCCATTGTGTCAAAGTATGATGACTCCATCAGCCAGGGTCTGTGGTTGATTTGACCTGGCCACAGACCTCGATCACCAGGAGAAGCCATGAACCGCCCGCTCGCCCAGCGCAACTCGCTCGTGTTCAGTCACATGGGCTTTTACGTGCGCGACCTGGAGCGCATGGCCCGCTTTTACCGCGATGTGCTGTGTTTTTTCGAAACCGACCGAGGTGATCTGGGTGCAGTCCAGCTGATCTTTCTCAGCCGGGATCCCCAAGAACATCACCAGATTGTGCTGGCCACTGGCCGCCCGGCCGACTTGCGCTTCAGCGTTATCAACCAGATTTCGTTGCGCGTGCCGGACCTGACCACGCTACGTGAAGTACACCAGCGGGTGAGCGGCGATCCCGATGTCACCGAACTGGTGTGTGCCACCCACGGCAACGCTATATCGATCTACTTCCGCGACCCTGAGGGCAACCGGCTGGAGGTATTCGTGGACATGCCCTGGTACTGCGAGCAGCCGCTGCGCGAACCCATCGACCTGAACCAGAGTGACGAGCAGGTGATGGCTGCCGCCCAGGCCCTGGCCCGCAGCCGACCTCGATTTCAAAGCCGCGCTGACTGGGTGGCTGACATGGAACGGCTCATGGGCTACCGCGATTGAGCCAGCCCACCGCTGATGCGGCCTGCGTCGGTCAGCGGCGGGCCATGGCCAAAGAATAGACACCCTTTCCCTGCTCCGTCATGCTTCACTACCAGACCATTCCCGTCACCCCGTTCCAGCAAAACTGCTCCATCGTGTGGTGCGATGTCACTCAACAGGCTGCGGTCATCGACCCAGGCGGTGACCTCGAGGTCATCCTTGATGCCGTGGCCCAGCTTGGGTTGAAACTCGAGCAAATCTGGATCACCCACGCCCACATCGACCACGCGGGCGCCACGGCCGAGCTGGCCGAGCGTTTGCAGTTGCCCATCATCGGTCCGCATGAAGGAGATCAGTTCTGGATTGACGGTCTGGCCCAGGCAGCGGCGATGTATGGATTTCCCCCCGCCAAGCCCTTCAAGCCCACCCGGTGGTTGCACGATGGCGATACGGTGAGCCTGGGTGGGCACACCTTGCAGGTGCGTCATTGCCCGGGTCATACGCCGGGCCACGTGGTGTTTTACTCGCCCGAGATGCAACGGGCTTTTGTGGGCGATGTGCTCTTTGCCGGCAGCATTGGTCGCACCGACTTTCCGCGAGGGGACCACGATGCCTTGATCCGCAGCATCACGCAGCGTCTGTGGCCCATGGGCAACGACACCGTCTTTATTCCCGGTCACGGGCCCGAGAGCACCTTCGGTCGTGAGCGTCGCAGCAACCCTTATGTGGGCGGCACCTGACAGCGCTCAGTTGCGCGCGCGCTCAAAGAGCGGCATCACCTTGGGCAGGTTGGCCTGAATCTCATGAATGCGCGTCGCCCCTGAAGGGTGCGTGCTCATCCACTGCGGTGGTGCGTTCTTGTTGGCCGCACTCATCTTCTCCCACAGGGTCACCCCAGAGCGAGGGTCAAAGCCGGCACGTGCGGCCAGCTCCATGCCCACCAGATCTGCCTCGGTCTCGTCCTCTCGGCTGAACTTCAAGGTGAGCAAGTTGGCCCCCTCGCGGGCCACGAAGTCGGTCACCCGAGGATCGATACCGAAAATGCCCGCCACCACGGCCCCGCCTAGTCGGGACAAACCTTGAGTGGCAGCGGTCTTGCCCATGCGCTCACGGGCGTGTTCTCGCAATGCGTGCGCCACTTCATGGCCCATCACCATCGCGACTTCATCGTCGCTGAGCTCCAACTGCTTCAAGATGCCCGAGAAGAAGGCAATCTTGCCTCCAGGCATGCAAAACGCATTGATCTGGTTGGAGCCAATCAGGTTGACCTCCCACTTCCATTCCCGCGCACGCGGGTTCCAGTCATGGCTGTGCGGAATGATGCGCCGCGCAATCTCTCGCAATCGCAACACCTGCGGGTGATTGTCCGGGCCCAGGGCGTTTTTGCTCGATGCCTGTTGCAGCATCTGGCGGTATTGTTGCAGGGCCGATTGCTCGACCTCGGTGGCTGGCACAAGCTTGGCAAAGGCGGACTCCTTGCCCACGTCCACGCCCTCGCGCGCCCAGGCCTGCGAGCCCGCCAGGCCGAGACC
>RFTK01000180.1 GCA_009923505.1 Betaproteobacteria bacterium | reverse complement strand
ACAGGCTGAGCCATCCAGCCCATTGCCGCATGGGGTGTTGAGTAGCGGCCTGAAAGCATCGAGAAGCAATGGTGGTCAACATGGCAAGGGGGTCCTGGCCCTTCAGGCGTGAGTGAAGAGCATGCGGATGGGACGACGAATGAGAGAACAGGATCGAAACCTGAGGCGTGATCATGGTGTGATGGGTTGGGTGCGCAGTTGCCAGGTGCCCTGGGCCTTGGCGAAGTCGGCTTGTGCGGCGATCGCTTCCAGCCGGGTGGTGCGCAAGGTGCGACGCGCATCCAGCAAGTCGGTCAAGGTGAGCGCGCCTTGTGTGTAGGCGAGTTCGGCTTGCTGGGCGACGCGTTGGGCTCGCGGCAGGATGTCGCGCTCATAGGTCTGCAAGCGCTCGCGTGCTGCGTCCCACGCCTGCAGCAAGGTTTGCAATTCGGCCCGGGCACCCCACCGGACACGCTCGAGCAGATCCTGTGATTGACTGAGCAGGGCGCTGGCCCGGCCAATTTCGCCCTCGAAGCGGTAGCCCCATTGCAAGGGCATTTGCAAGCGCAGTTCCATTTGACGCGTGGTGACGCCGTTGGCCATGGGGTAGTGATCGACGGTGCCTCCCCAGGTGATGTCGTTGGACTGCTGCGCGCGGGCCAGTTGCATGGCGGACTGCGCGGCCTGGGCTCGGTCGCGCGCGGCGCGCACATCCGGACGTTGTTCTACCCAGTCGTCCAGTCGTGTCTGCGCTGCTTGGACGGCATCGGATGGACCCCGCGGCGGCCAATCGGTCCGGGGGCGCCACTGAAGCGGTTGACCGGGCCAGACGATCAGGGGGGCGAGGCTCAGTGCTGCGCGCTGTCGGTCAAGTTCGGCTTGTCTCACATCGGCCTGCGCCCGTGCGGCCTCAATGTCGGTGCGCGCAGCGTCTTGGGCCGACACATCACCGGCTTGCAGGCGTCGTTGCGCCGACTGGGCCATGGACTGCATGCTGGTGGCAATGCCTTGCAACTCTTCGACGCGCAGATGCGCCGCCAACCAGTCATAGAACGCCTGCAGCGCCAGGATGCGCTGGGCGGTGATGGTGTCTTGCCAATCTGCTTGCGCGGCCTGGGCGGTTTGTCGGGAGGCTTGCGTGCGTAAGTTACGCTTATTGCCGCGCTCCCAGGTCCAGTCCAGCCCCATGCCCTTGTCAATGCGCTTGTCTTGTAGGAGCGGGCCGCCCCCCACACCGTTCTTCAGATCGATGGCCCCCGCCTTGGCGGTCAGTACGGGCAAGGGGGCATGGTCAGCTGCCAGGATATCGGCCTGGGCGGCCTCATAACCGCGCCGCACCACGGCGACATCCAGGTTCTGACCGGCAGCCTGCAAGACCTGCTCGATCGATAGCGTGGTGGTCTCCGAGGCTGCGTTGGGGGGGGCGCTGCGGGCGGCCATGCCTGGGGTGGGTGGCGTGGTCGATTGCGTGGCCGTTGGCGCGGGCGTTTGCGCCCAGGCCCCGTTGGCCAGGCAGGTGGCACCCAGTACCCAGACCATGAATCGGGGTGTGAAGGGGTGTGACGCCAAGCGCATGCCTGGCAAGTGTCGTATGCTCATAACCCGTTTATCGCCGGGTGGGGCTGACCACGACCTGACCTGCCCGCGGTTTTTCGTCATATTGGCGCTCCACCTCTCATGCGTATCCTGGTTGTCGAAGACGATCCCGTGTTGCGGGAGGTGGTGTCGCGTAGCCTGGGCGAGGCGGGTCACCGCGTGGATGGTGCGGCCGATCTTGAGCAGGCCCGGCACTATGCGCGGGTGCAGTTGTATGACGCCATCTTGCTCGACCTGAATTTGCCCCGCACCTCGTCCCCGCACGCGGACATGGGCAGTGGCGTGGTCTGGTTGCGCGAACTGCGAGCCCAAGGTGTTCGCACCCCGGTGATGGTGCTCACCGCCCGCAATCGCACCGACGAGCGCATTGCCGGACTGGACGCCGGAGCCGACGATTACGTGGGCAAGCCCTTTGACCTGGCCGAAGTCGAGGCCCGTTTGCGTGCGCTGGTGCGTCGCAGCCAGAACTCACAGGATGTGGTGCGGGTGGGGGCGCTGTGCCTGCATCGGCACCTGGGCCGGGTTGAATTGGACGGTGAGGAGTTGACGCTGCCAGCGCGGGAATATGAGGTCTTGTGCGAATTGCTGTCGCCGCCGGGCAAGGTGGTTAGCAAGCGCATACTGTCTGAAAAATTATCTGGATTCGATGAGTCTCTCGGCGATAACGCCTTGGAGGCCTTTGTCTCACGTCTGCGCAAGAAGCTGCAGGGCAGCGGCGTCACCATCCGCACCTTGCGTGGCATGGGGTATCTGTTGGAGGACGTGCCTGCATGAGAGCGCCGACCCTACAACCCTTGTTGAGCAGTCGGCTGATGCGACACGTCCTGTTGCCGCTGGCGTTGACCTGGATGCTGGGCACGGGCATTGCGATTGCGGTGGCGAGTTATTTCACCCAGCAGGCCTATGACCGGGCGTTGGCCGACGACGCCTACCTGGTGGCCAGTCATGTCAAGTTGTCGCCGCATGGTGGGCTCGAGTTCAATCTCAATGCCAAGGAGTTGACGGCAGTTTTGTTTGATCAGACCGAGCTGATCCTGTTTGCCGTGTTGCAGGAGGACGGCTCCTTGTTGGCGGGGCACCCTGGCCTGGCACCGGCGAATGCTCTGTCGGCCAAAGGGCCGGTGTTTGACGAGTTGGTGTTTCAGAACCGGCGTTTGCACCGCGTGACGCTGAGCTTTGATCAGCCCCATCGCCACATCGTGGTGTTGGCGCAAACCACCACCAGTCACGAGCGGGTGGTGCAGCAGTTGGTTATGTTTTCTATCGTGCCGCAACTGCTGCTGCTGGGTCTGTTGGCCGTGGCGGTGCGGCGCGCGATCCAGTCGGATGTGCAGCCTATTGCGGACCTGGAAACCGCCTTGTCTCAGCGCGACGCGAACGACCTGACCCCAGTGGATATCAACAGCAACACCCGCGACATTCAGCACCTGAGTCGCGCCATCAACGAGTTGCTGGTTCGTATCGAGCAGAGCCTTCGCGCACAGCGCGAGTTTTCCGGTAACGTGGCGCACGAGTTGCGAACGCCGTTGGCGGGCATTCGCGCTCAGGCGGAATATGGGCTGAACCACGGCGACCCCCAGGTGTGGCGTGAACAACTCCAGGGCATTGCCCAGAGCCAGGAGCGGGCCAGCCGCTTGATGGATCAGCTGCTGGCCTTGGCCCTGGCCGACGAGGCCAAGCAGCATCTGGCGCTGGAGCGGGTCAACCTGTCGCTGGTGGTGCAAGACAGTGTGCTGCGCCATCTTCCCCGCGCCGACAGTTTGCACGTGGATCTGGGCGCACAAGGTGTCGAGGCGCCCGTGTGGGTGATGGGGCAACAGGCCTTGATCGAGGGGGTGTTGAACAACCTGCTGGACAACGCGTTGCGCTATGGCCGTTCGACCACCGATACCCCCTCTCGACTCACGGTGGCGCTGGAACTGCTGGGCGAAGGGCCCAGGCCTGCCGTGCGCCTGACCGTGACCGACAACGGGCCGGGGATCTCTGCTGCGCAGCAGCAGCACGTCATGCAGCGCTGGTCGCGCGGCTCGGCCGGTGACGCTTTGCGTGAGGGGTCGGGCCTGGGACTCGCCATCGTGGCGGAGTATGCGCGCTTGCTCAAGACGGGTCTGTGGCTCGGTACTGCGCCGGGCGGTCAGGGGTTGCAGGTCGCGTTGCTGTTTGACGCGCCGACAGGGCCCGCGGAGCCTGCCGACGTGTCGCCCGCATGAGCCGCGCATCGGCGTCGGGGGCGGGCCTGTGGGGGCAAGCGCTGGTGCTGTCCCTCGGGGCCG
>RFTK01000179.1 GCA_009923505.1 Betaproteobacteria bacterium | reverse complement strand
AAACTGCTGATCAGGCTGATCGTGTTGGCAGATAGCGGAGCGTAAATTAAACCATTGTCATCCACCCCACCATCAGCCCACATGTTGGCATTGGCCGTGTACAGCGTGGTCACCGCGCCGGTGGCTGGATCCACCTGGCGGATGGCACCCGAGTTGTTGATGTCGCGCACCAGAAGCATTCCGGCGGGTGTCAGGTTGATGGCGCCCGGAGCGTTGAAGCGGGCAGCGGAACCGATGCCGTCCACAAAACCGGCTGTCGCGGCTAGGCCGGCCAGGGTGGTTACCTGCCCGCCCGAGATCTTGCGGATCGTATAGTTGCTGCGGTCACCCACAAAGATGTCACCAGCCGAGTTGATTGCAATACCCGTGGGCAGGTTGAAGGTGGCGCTGGCAGCAGCGCCATTGGCTGAACCCGCGGTTCCCGAACCGGCAACGGTGGTCACCACGCCCGCTGAAGTGATCTTGCGGATCCGGTGGTTCGATTGGTCGGCTACATAGATGTTGTCGCTGGCATCGATGGCCATGCCGAGCGGGGCATTGAACTTGGCTGCGGTGCCTGTGCCATCGGCAAACCCGGCCGCGCCCTGAGTACCCGCGAAGGTGGTCACCACACCCTGCGGGGTGACCTTGCGGATGACATGGTTGGCATTGTCGGAAACAAACAGGTTGCCCTGGCTGTCACGCACCAGGCCAACAGGTGCGTTGAACGAGGCAGCGGTACCGGTAGCGTTGGTGCTGCCCGCCGTGCCAGCAGGTGAACCGGCCAGAATGCCCCAGTAATACTTCGGGGTGGGTACCACGGTTACCCTGAATGGGTAGGTGCTGGTGTTGGTACCATCGCTGATGGTGATCGTGACATTCGCCACACCGGTGATGTTTGCCTGGTGCTTGATGGTGACGGTGCGTGCGTTGCCCGTGCCGCCGATCGCCGTGGCCATATCGGACGGAAGGATCAAGTTCGGGTTGTCGCTGCTAACGGTGATCCGTGCGCCGGTACTGGCGTTGTTCGTGAACGCTGTCGCCAGGGTATCGCCATCGGCGATCGTGAAGTTGATCGCTGTTTCGGTGGGTTTTTGGCGGTAGTCACGCTCATGCTGAGCACATCGGGTGCTACTGCGCCAGATGCCAGTGCGCCGCCGCTACTGTTGGCGTTCACATAGCCGGCATCGGGGGTGTAGCCGAAATTCAGCAGGTAGGTCTTGATAGCGGTCTCGTTACCGGTAAGGGTAACCGACCGGTTGCCGGGCGCGAAGGTGACCGTCGTCACGCCGCTGGGCGCTTGCACGGGGTTGAAATCCAGCGTGCCGTACTGGGCCGAAAGTGTCAGTGTGATCGGCAGCGGGTTGTTGTTGGAATCCACAGCGTTTGCGACTGCACCAAGCTGGCTGAAATCCGCGCTGTTGAAGGCCAGGCGGGTGTTCATATTAGTGGACTGGGCGCCGGGGTTTAAAAGCGTGGGGTAGGCAGTGCTGTAGCGGATGTTGTTAGCGGTTGAGGAAAGCAGATAAATCAAATCGCCCGAACCTGCCACCAGCCCGCTCACAACATTGAAGGTGGCGTTCAGATTCAACCCGACGGCAGTGCCGGCAGTGGTGGAACCAGCAATGGTGGCACTATCACCATTGGCGGAATACTGCAAGGCGTTGTTGCCAATGGAACGCAGGTAGGCCCCGTTTGGCAATGGTAGAACATTGGCTCGGCTGCTGGTGCCCGTAAGGTTGGGGTTGATTGTGGTGACCACGCCCTGCAGGGTGACCTTGCGGATTTCATTATTCGCTTGATTGACGAGGATATCGTTGTTGCTATCGAAGCTGATGCCAGAGATGCCTGTGAACAGTGCGCTTGAACCGGTACCATCGGCGGTTCCCGAAACGGTGCTCGAACCCGCAATACTGGTGGTGGTGCGGGTGGCGAGGTTGTATTTCCTGATTTCCGTACCGGTGTAATAAATCAGACTTAAATTGTCTGGAGTCACCATCATGCCACTGAGGAATCCGGGATTTTCGTCAACGGTTACGGTCACCCCGTAGGCGCCGGCGCCAGAGTTGGCGGTCGGATCCCAACGGGTGGCGCGAAGGCGTACGACATTACTGCTGGTGGAAGGCGTCCAAACATCGGTGAAATAGATGTCTCGGTTGGGCGCAACGGTGCAATTTTGCATACCGGCAATAATAGTCTGCAAAGGGTCGGCTTTATTGACGTTGGCGCTACCGCCAGCACTAAGCAGGTTGTAGCCGTCAACACCCGACCCAACCAAAGTGGTCACCAGACCCTGAGGTGTGACCTTGCGGATACGGAAGTTGCCGGTATCGCTAACGATCAGGTTGCCATCGGGATCCATAACCATGTTCTGGGGAGCTTTGAAGCCGGCCGAAGTGCCGGTGCCATTGGCGAAGGTGCCTGTGCCCGCCGCAGAACCGGCCAGAATATCCCAGTAATAGCTGGGGGAAGGCAGCACCGTCACCTTGAAGGGGTAGGTGTTCGTGTTGGTGCCATCGCTGATGGTGACTGTTACATTCGCCACGCCGGTGATATTCGGCTGGTGCTTGATGGTAAGCGTGCGTGCGCCGGCAGAGCCGCCGATCGCTGTGGCCGCGTCTGACGGAAGGATCAGGTTCGGATTGTCGCTGGTGATGCTGATGCGCGCACCGGTGGTCGCGTTGTTGGTGAAACTGGTGTTGACAGTGTCGGCATCGGCGATGGTGAAGTTGATCACCGTTTCGGTGGAAACAGCCTGCTCCACGAGGTAGGTCTTGTCTGTCAGCGGGGTGAGGATGCGCGATCGAATCGCTGCCGGTGGCGCTGACAGAGAGCGTTTCCAGCGGCGTACCAGTGATCTGCACGCCCGTGCTGCTGGCGTTGATGAACCCGGTGTCCGGCGTGTAGGTCAGCGTGGCCAGGGCAGCATTCAGGTCAGCTTCGCTGCCTGTGAACGAAAGCGACTTCGTGCCAAGACCGGTCACGCCCGTCAGATTGGTAATGGTGGAGACATTCAACGTGCCATAGAGCGCAGTAAGAGTGTAGGTGATGCTGGTGGAACCATTGGCCAGCACGCCCATCTTCTGGAGATCGACGCTGCTGAACGGGTTCGCCTGCCCCTCGGTGAAGATCTGGGAGCCTGGGTTGTAAAGGCCGGGCGCTGGCTTTACCGCGCGGATGTTGGCGGCGTTGGTGGTACTAGGCCCGTTTTGGGATAGGTAATACACGCCACCAGAAAAGGTGATGGCATCGGAGTTGTCAAAGCTGCTGCCCACCCCGTTGGTGTACATAGTGGTGGTGTTTGCTGCAGGTAGGGTGTATTTCAGGGCGCCGGTGCTGGCATCCAGAATTTTCGGACTCACGGTGTTGGAATCGACAAGAATCTCGTTGGTGATCGGGTTGTAAGACGGACTTCCGTTCAAGGGGTCAGCATTCAGCGGGTTATTGGCAAGCCGGGTAAAGGCACCGGTATTTAGGTCCACTTGGAATAAGCCGCCCCAATAGGCGGTTGTGCCGGCACCGGGGTGGTAGCGAAGGAAGGCAGTATTGTTGGGCCCCTGAATCATCCAAGCCGCGCACACGACATTGGCAGCGTTGCCATCCGGATTCAGATCTGAAATCGTATTATTTGTAAGGTCAAAACACTTGATTTTCCCGGCTGGATCACCATAGCCAAACACCTGGTAAATCTTGGTGCCGTCGCTCGAGAAGACCAGGCCGCCGCCAGCGGGAGTGCCCGTAATGGATCCAAGGGACATGACCGAGGTGACATTGCGGTAGTAGGCCGAGTAAGTTGGATTAATGCCCATTTTCCTCAGATAGCCGCCGTTGATGAAATAGAGCCAGTTGTTATCTGGGCTGACCTTCATGGCCGCATAAGAGTTGCTTCCCAGCGCAGGTATACCTGCAGAAGTGCCCAC
>RFTK01000178.1 GCA_009923505.1 Betaproteobacteria bacterium | reverse complement strand
ATGCGGTGCACATAGTCTTCGCTGATGTTGGGGATCTCGTAATTGACCACGTGTGGCAACTCGTCAATGTCGATGCCACGCGCTGCAATGTCGGTGGCCACCAGCGCGCGTATCTCGCCGCTCTTGAAGCCGCTGAGCGCCTGGGTTCGGGCGCTTTGGCTTTTGTTGCCGTGCAGGGCCATGGCGGTGATGCCGTTTTTTTCCAGGTATTCGGCCACATTGTTGGCGCCAAACTTGGTGCGGGTGAACACCAGCACCTGGCTCCAGTTGCGCTCATTGATGATGTGCGCCAGCAGCGCCTTTTTCTTGCCGCGTCCGACCGGGTGTATGGTCTGCTCGATGCGCTGCACCGTGGTGTTGCGCGGCGTCACCTGGATGTGCTCGGGGTCGCGCAGCAGGCCATTGGCCAGCTCACGGATCTCGTCGCTGAAGGTGGCCGAGAACAGCAGCGACTGCTTCTGCTTGGGCACCAGGGCCAGCACCTTCTTGATGTCATGGATGAAGCCCATGTCCAGCATGCGGTCGGCCTCGTCGAGCACCAGGATCTCGACCTTGCTCAGGTCCAGCGTGCCCTGGCCTGCGTGGTCCAGCAGGCGGCCCGGGGTGGCCACCAGAATATCGACGCCGCTGCGCAGCTGCGAAATTTGCGGGCTCATGCCCACGCCACCGAACATCACCATGGACTTGAGGTCCAGGTACTTGCCGTACAGGCGCACGCTTTCTTCAACCTGGGCGGCCAATTCGCGTGTGGGGGTGAGGATGAGCGCGCGCACCGCATTGGCGCCGCGGCGGTCTTTGGTGCGCTCGCGGCTGGAGAGCAGTTGCAGCATGGGCAGCGTGAAAGCAGCGGTCTTGCCGGTGCCGGTTTGGGCGCCACCGAGCAGGTCACCGCCCTTGAGCACCGCCGGAATGGCCTGTGCCTGGATGGGGGTGGGGGTTTCGTAGCCTTGTTCGAGGACGGCTTTCAAGATGGCCGGGGCCAGCTTCAGTTCTTCAAAGTTCATAGTGGAGCGTCTAGGTCAGACGCATGACACCAACTCGCTTGGCCCGAGGGCCACCCAGTCAAGAGTTGGCAGGTTTTCATCAGTGAGCACGTGATATCACGGACAAGGTGCGTCCGGACCTGGCTCCAGCAGACATGCTGATGTTGCGGCAACTGGCGGCGGCAACGGACCTATTCTCTCACAAACCGCAGCTGGGGGTCCGAACCCGCCATAATCTGGTGCTTGCCGGGACGTGTTCGCCTTCCCGGCTGTTTGTTTTCAGAAAGAGCTATTCCATGGCCCAGTACGTTTTCACCATGAACCGCGTCGGCAAGATCGTGCCGCCCAAGCGTCAGATTCTCAAGGATATTTCCCTCAGCTTTTTCCCCGGCGCCAAGATTGGCGTGCTGGGCTTGAACGGTTCCGGCAAGTCCACGCTGCTGAAGATCATGGCGGGGGTGGACACCGAAATCGAGGGCGAAGCCACGCCCATGCCGGGCATCAAGATCGGCTACCTGCCCCAGGAGCCGCAACTCGAACCGGAGCACACCGTGCGCGAGTCGGTGGAAAGTGGCATGGGTGAGGTCAAGGCTGCGCAGGCGCGCCTGGAGGAGGTCTATGCCGCCTACGCCGAGCCTGATGCGGATTTCGACAAACTCGCCGCCGAGCAGGCCGAACTCGAGGCCATCATCTCGGCAGCGGGTGCCGATGATGGCTCCAACCACCAACTCGACATCGCCGCTGACGCCCTGCGACTGCCGGCCTGGGACGCCATCATCAAGAACCTGTCAGGGGGCGAAAAGCGCCGCGTGGCGCTGTGCCGCCTGTTGCTGTCCAAACCCGACATGCTGCTGCTCGACGAACCCACCAACCACCTGGACGCCGAGTCGGTCGATTGGCTGGAGCAGTTCCTGCAGCGCTTTCCTGGCACCGTGGTGGCCATCACCCACGACCGTTACTTTCTGGACAACGCGGCCGAGTGGATTCTCGAACTCGACCGTGGGCACGGCATTCCCTGGAAGGGTAACTACAGCACCTGGCTGGAACAGAAGGAAGCGCGCCTGCAGCAGGAACAAAAGGGCGAGGAAGCCCGTGCCAAGGCCCTGAAGAAAGAGTTGGAGTGGGCGCGTCAGAACCCCAAGGGCCGACAGGCCAAGAGCAAGGCGCGTCTGGCCCGTTTCGAGGAGCTGAGCGACTTCGAATACCAGAAGCGCAACGAGACGCAGGAAATCTTCATCCCGGTGGCCGAGCGTCTGGGCAACGACGTGATCGAGTTCAAGAACGTCTCCAAGAGTTTTGGCGACCGCTTGTTGATCGACAACCTGTCGTTCAAGGTGCCGGCGGGCGCCATTGTCGGCATCATCGGCCCCAACGGGGCCGGCAAGTCGACGCTGTTCAAGATGATCGCCGGTCGCGAGCAACCCGACAGCGGTACGGTGGAACTGGGCAAGACGGTCGACATGGCGTTTGTGGACCAGTCGCGCGATGACCTGGCCAACGACAAGACGGTGTGGGAAGACATCTCGGGCGGTCTGGACATTCTGACGGTGGGCAAGTTCCAGATGCCCAGCCGCGCCTACTGCGGTCGATTCAACTTCAACGGGGGCGACCAGCAGAAAAAAGTCGGCATGCTCTCCGGGGGTGAACGTGGCCGACTGCACCTGGCCAAAACCCTCATCAAGGGCGGCAACGTGTTGTTGCTGGACGAGCCCTCCAACGACCTGGATGTGGAAACCCTGCGCGCGCTGGAAGACGCGCTGCTCGAGTTCGCTGGGTCGGTGATGGTCATCAGCCACGACCGCTGGTTCCTCGACCGCATCGCCACCCACATCCTCGCCTGCGAGGGCGACAGCCAGTGGACCTTCTTCGACGGCAACTACCAGGAGTACGAAGCCGACAAGAAGAAGCGACTGGGCGAAGAGGGCGCGAAACCCAAGCGTGTGCGCTACAAGGCGCTCAAGTAATCAGGTCGCGAGCAGCCGGCCACCAGGCCTCACCCAGGCGCAAGCCTTGCGCCTGTTGCACGGCCTGCAGGGTGGCCAGTGCCACGACTTCTGCCGCCAAGGTGCTGAGCAGCATCATGTCGGGCTCGTCGTTCACACGCGCAGTGGCCAGTGCAAACAAGGTGTCGCCGTCGAGAGGCGTGTGCACCGGTCGGATGGTGCGGGCCCATCCATCGTGCCCGACCTGGGCCAGGCGTTTGGCCTGTGACTTGGTCAGGCGCGCATTGCAACCCACCACGCCAATGGTCGTGTTGCCCCCCGTGAACGCGCCGGGTATCGATGCTCCGCTCAACTGGGTTTGCACAGTGTTGGCGAGTGCCAGGCTGTGGGGCGAGAGGCGAGCCCCGGCGATCAGTTGACCCGTGTGGGGGTCCACCACGTCGCCGACGGCATTGCACACCACCAGCGCGCCGACCACCCAGGGACCGACCTGCAGCGCAGCGCTGCCCACGCCGCCTTTCATGGCGCGCGAGGCCCCCCACAACTTGCCCACGGTGGCGCCGGTACCGGCGCCCACACAACCTTGCTCGACCGGCGCCGACGACGCCTGTTCGCACGCCCGATAGCCTGACTCAGCCGTGGGTCGCACACGCCCGTCACCGACGAGCAAATCAAAGATCACCGCTGCTGGCACGATGGGCACGCGCACCGGTCCCACGGAAAAGCCGTGACCGTGTTTATCCAGCCACCGCATGACGCCACTGGCGGCATCCAGGCCAAATGCGCTGCCGCCGGCCAGCAGCAGGCCGTGGATGTGCGACACGGTGTTCTCGGGGGCCAGCAGATCGGTCTCGCGGGTGCCCGGGGCCGCGCCGCGCACATCCACACCGGCGGTGGCGCCCTCGCGGCACAGCACCACCGTGCAGCCCGTGGGGCGCCGCAGGTCGGTGTCATGGCCCACTTCCAGGCCGGGCACGGCCGTCAAGG
>RFTK01000177.1 GCA_009923505.1 Betaproteobacteria bacterium | reverse complement strand
TTTCAAAGGTCATGGAGCCGCGCCACATGGTGGCGATCCAGTTGAACACCTTCACGCCGGTGGGCACGGAGATGAGCATGGTGGCGTACATGAAGAACAACTGGCCCGTCACCGGCATGCCGGTGGCATACATGTGGTGCGCCCACACGATGAAGGACAGGATGGCGATGGAGGCGGTGGCGTACACCATGGAAGCGTAGCCAAACAGTTTCTTGCGGGCAAAGGCCGGGACGATATGACTCACGATACCGAAGGCCGGCAGAATCATGATGTACACCTCGGGGTGACCGAAGAACCAGAAAATGTGCTGGTACATGACCGGGTCACCGCCACCCGCGGGGTTGAAGAATGTGGTGCCGAAGTGACGATCGGTCAGCGTCATGGTGATGGCACCGGCCAGCACGGGCATCACGGCGATCAGCAAGTAGGCGGTGATCAGCCAGGTCCACACGAACATGGGCATCTTCATCAACGTCATGCCGGGGGCGCGCATGTTGAGAATAGTCACGATGATGTTGATCGACCCCATGATGGACGAGGCACCCAGGATGTGCAGGGCAAAGATACCAGCGTCCATGGAGGGACCCATCTGCAGGGTGAGCGGCGCATAGAGCGTCCAGCCGGCGGCCGGCGCACCGCCGGGCATGAAGAACGAACCGGCCAGCATGGTGGCTGCGGGAATCATCAGCCAGAAGCTGAAGTTGTTCATGCGCGCAAAGGCCATGTCGGAGGCCCCAATTTGCAGCGGGATCATCCAGTTGGCGAAGCCCACGAAGGCCGGCATGATGGCGCCGAACACCATGATCAGGCCGTGCATGGTGGTGAGCTGGTTGAACAGCTCGGGGTTCACGACCTGCAGGCCGGGCTGGAACAACTCGGCGCGAATCAGCAGGGCCAGCACACCGCCCACCATCAACATGGCAAAGGCAAACAACAGGTACAGAGTGCCGATGTCCTTGTGGTTGGTGGCAAAGACCCAGCGACGCCACCCGTGGGGTGCACCGTGGTGATCATCGTGTCCGTGGCCCGCGACGTGACCGTGGGGATCGAGAACTGCGCTCATGGTGGTTTCCTTCGAAGGGGGGTCGGTTACTTACGGGCGGCCTTGACGTCAGCCGGCTGGACCAGCTGACCCGTCTTGTTGGACCAGTTGTTCTTGGTGTAGCTGATGACGGCAGCCAGGTCGGTGTCGCTCAGCTGTTTCCAGGCGGGCATCGCTCCATTGCCCTGGCCATTGAGCAGGACGTAGATCTGCTTGCTCTTGTCAGCGTCGAGCACCACGGCGGCACCGTCCAGGGCTTTGATCGGGCCAGCACCTTTGCCGCTGGCCTGGTGGCAGGCCGCGCAATTGGCGGCATAGACCTTCTCACCGCGCTTAACGATGTCGTCCAGCGTCCAGACCTTGGAGGGGTCGTCCTGCTTGGCCGCCAGCTTTTTCTGCTCACCCGCCACCCAGGCCGAGTAGTCTTCAGCGCTCAGCACCTTGACGTGAATGGGCATGTAGGCGTGCTCCTTGCCGCACAGTTCCTGACATTGACCGTAAAAATCGCCGGTGCGCTCGGCACGGAACCAGGTGTCACGCACAAAACCAGGAATGGCATCCTGCTTGACGCCCAACTGGGGCACGGCAAACGCATGAATCACGTCGTTGGCCGTGGTGATGATGCGGACCTTCTTGTTGACCGGCACCACCAACGGGTTGTCCACTTTCAACAGGTAGTTGTCGATGGAGACGCCCTTGGCGCCACTGTTGGAAATTTCACGCTGCTCGTTGTCCAGGGTGGAGATGAAGCCCAGGCCCTCGCCCTCGCCCTTGATGTAGTCATACCCCCACTTCCACTGGTAGCCTGTGGCCTTGATGGTGAGGTCAGCGTTGGAGGTGTCTTTCTGGGCCACCACCACCTTGGTGGCGGGCAGCGCCATCAGGATCACGATGATGAAGGGCACCACCGTCCAGGCGATTTCAACCTTGACCGACTCGTGGAAGGTGGCAGGCTTGTAGCCCAGCGATTTGCGGTGCTTGAGGATGGAATAGAACATCACGCCGAACACGGCAATGAAAATCACTGTGCAGATGATCAGCATGAACCAGTGCAACCAGGCCTGCTCTTCGGCGATCTTGGTGGCGCCTGCGGGCAAATTGAGTTGTCGCACGCCCGGACCACCGGGTAAATCGTTCACGGCCCAGGCCGCCGTGGACAGCCAGGTTCCGAGCATGAGCAGGCTAGACGCCAACATTCTGTTCAACTTGTTCATCATCTTCTCTTGAGTGACCTCGTGGGGTGATCCCGACCTGACCCCTAAGCCAGGCAGAACACGCGGTAACCAACCCGGGCGTTCCCGAGTGAAACAGCGCCGAGCATTGTAGCAAGCCTTCTGGTTAACCCTGCTGACGGCAAGCTTGCAACTCCCTCGGGCTTCCCCCGGTCAGTCGCGCGTGGGACGGCGACCCAGCATGGCCTTTAAATCCTGCAGGGGCACTTCGGTCTTGGAGGCGACGCGGACCCGCGGCGTGGGTTTGAATGCGTGGCCGTAAATCACCTCAAACGTCAATTTCAGGCGCCCCGCCTGTGTCGACACCAGGGGTGAATCCGGGCTTGCCATCGCCTCTTGCAAGCGTTGTCCCCAGGTTCGACTTCGGCATACCGGATGACGCAAAGGGCTCAAATTACGCCCCAGGTCACGCAAATCGGCGAGCACAGTGGGGGCGTCCGGGTAGGTCAGGGTGATGCGCTCCATGTCCATGACCGGTTCGGCAAAGCCCGCCTGAACCAGCAAATCACCCCAATCATGCATGTCGGTGAAACTGTGCGAAGGGGGTGGCCAGCCGTTTTGAGCATACAGGGCGCGAAGTTCTTGCAGGGAGTCGGGCCCCAGACAGGAAAACATCACATAGCCGTCCACCGCCAGCGCCTCATGCCACTGTCGCAACAGGGATTCGGGATTTGGGTGTGCGTGCAGCAGCATGTTGGACCACAACATCTGGGCCTGCCCAGCCGGCGCCTGGGCCACCACCTGCGGTGTCGCCTTCCAGAATTGCCAACGCGGCGGGGCCAGGCTGGCCAGCGCCCTGGTCTGGCGCGCCTGTGCAGGTTCGACCCGCAAAACCCGGGCCTGCGGGTAACGCTGGGACAGCAAGTCGGCGGCCTCCCACCCGCCCAGTGTCGGCGACCAATCCACCCAGAGGGTCGGGGCCTGTCGCATCCACTGCAAGCGCGATTCCATGCGCCGGGCCACCTCGCCATGCAACCAGGCCTGGGATCCTCCCGCTGCAGGGACACGACCCTCCAGCCAGCGACTGGCGGCAGCGCGATCGATCGGCGGGCGTGAGGTGGTTACATCGGTCGGGGACGACATGGCGGCACCAGTATATTGGGCGGGTGAAAGCGGTCAGACAACCCCTCACCCTCACCCTGCGTCGCGTCATGTTGACAGGCGGCCCGTGGCGCTGGCCCAGCCGATGCTGGATGTGTGGGACGTGGCCCGGTCCCGCCCTGTGCGAGCCCTGTGTGTCGGCGTTTGCCCAGCCCAGGCCCCGTTGCCCGCGCTGTGCACTCCCTCTGCACCTTGCTCCGTCGGTGACGCGCAACGTTGCATCATCCGAAGATGTGGACAAGAACTCCCCCCTGCCCCGCCCCGGGCTGTGCCGATCTTGCAGCGTCACGACGCCCCTGCTGGCCAACTGTCATGCCGCGCTGGACTACGACTACCCCTGGAATCGCTGTATCGCGGCTTTCAAGTATGGCCAACAACCTGGCCTGGCGCGCACGCTCGGCACCCTGATGTGGCACGCACCGGGCATTGCCCCCGCGCTGGAGCAGGTGGACCTGGTCGTGCCCATGCCACTCTCGAGCCAACGACTGTTCGCACGCGGCTTCAACCAGGCCCACGAGTTGGCGCGCGAACTCGAGCGGCATCGCCGTGGTGACAACCCCAGCAGA
>RFTK01000176.1 GCA_009923505.1 Betaproteobacteria bacterium | reverse complement strand
CACCGCCTGCGTGCTCGTCAACGCCGCCGCCTGCGCCGTCGTGAGCGCACTCACCTGATCGCTCGTCAATGCACCCACCTGAGCACTGCTGAGGCTGGTCAGTTCACTGGGCCTCAACGCCGCCAGGGCACTGGTTTGCAAGGCAGCGAGTGCCGTGCCGGACAAACGATTCAATTGCTGACCCGCCAGCACAACCGACTGGCTTGTCGTGATACCCGCCGACTGGGTGCTCGTCAAAGCCGCCGCCTGGGTCGTGGTCAAGGCCGTCAGTTGTCCCGTGGTCAACACAGCCGTCTGAGAGGATGACAGGGCCGCGAGAGAGGCACCCGGGACTGCTGCAAATGCGGAAGTGGTCAACTGCGTCAGGTCGGACGAAGTCATGGCCGCCAGTTGAGTCGCACCTAGCCCAACGGTTTGCGTCGTGGTCAGGGCGCTGGCCTGCGCCGTGGTCAGAGACTCAACCTGGGACGTGGTCAGGGCTGCCACTTGCACCGAGCTGAGGGTGGCGACCGTGGACGGCGCGATGGCCGCCACGGCTGCCGTGGTCATCCTGGCGAGGTCAGTCGACTCGATCGCAGCGCTTTGACTGGTGGTCAGGCCGGAGGCCTGGAGAGCCGTCATCGCATTCGCCAGCGCTGTCGTGAGCGCGGTGATCTGCGAGGTGGTCAGCGCACTGATCTGCGCTGAGGAGAAGCCAGTGATGGCCTGGGGCACCATCGCCTCGAAGGCAGACGTGCTCAGTCGGATCAGGTCAGCTGATGTCAACGCGGACGTCTGCGTGGAATTCAGCCCCACTGTCTGGACCGATGTCAGCGCCGCCGTTTGTGCCGTCGTCAGGGCAGCGACCTGGCTGGTCGTCAAGGCCCCGATTTGCGTCGAGGTCATGGTGCCCACTGCCGTCGGCGCCAGGGCCGCGAAACTCTGTGTGTTGAGCAAGGACAGACCCGTCGACGTCAGCGACGTGATTTGACTGCTGGTCAATCCAGCACTTTGCTCGGTTGTGATCGCGGCTGACTGGGTGGAGGTGACCGCAGCCACCTGCACAACGCCCAGAGCCGAGACCTGCGCGCCGCTCAGTCGAGTCAGAGCGGTGGTGGTCAGGGCAGCGAACGTATCCGTGGTCAGCGCTGCCAGATCAGCCGATTCGAGAATCGACGCCTGCGTGCCCGAAATACCGGGTGCCTGGAGCGAGGTCATGGCGTTGGCCATGGCCGTGGTCAGGGCCACGACTTGTGACGTCGTGAGCGCCGTGATTTGGGCACTGCTCAAAGCGGCCAAAGTATTGGGCGCCAGCGCCGAGAAGCTGGCACTCGACAGCGCTGCCAGATCAACGGATTCAACCGCCGGAGCCTGGCGGGTCGTGAATCCAGCCGCTTGGCCGGACACCAGCGCAGCGGCCTGTGAGGACGTCAAGGCCGTCACCTGCTGGGAGGACAGGGCCCCGACCTGAGTGGAGCTCAGGCTGGAGATCTCAGAGGTTCTGATCGCGGCCAGGGCCACTTCGGTCAGGGCCATTAGGGCGCTGGTACCGAGCTTGGACAGGTCTTGTCCCTCGAGCACAGCAGCTTGCGTAGCGTTGAAGCCGATGGATTGTGCAGCGGTCAAGGCAGCGGCTTGGGACGTGGTGAGAGCCACGACTTGGGCGGTGGTCAGCGTGTCTACCTGGGTGGAAGAAATTCCGACCACGGCAGCCGCGGTGATGCCCGCAAATGCGGAGGTCGTCAGGACAGCCGTACTGGGCAGTGCGGCAGCCTGATCCGAAGTCAAGGCTGACGATTGCAGCGTGGTCAGCGCCGCGACCTGTGAAGAGGTCAGCGCCGAGACCTGCTCGGTCAGCAGGGCAGCCGCTTGGGTTGACCCGAGGCTGCGCGCCACCGAGGTCGACAGGGTGGCGACAGCCGTGGAGTTGATCGCCGTCAGGGCGGCGGTGGACAGCTTGGCAGCATCCTGTGAAGTCAACACCTCGGACTGACTGGACGTCAGGCCCTGGGTCTGAACCGAAGTCAATGCTGCGGCCTGGGCCGTGGTGAGCGCCACCACCTGCGCGGTGGTCAGTTGCGAGGTCTGGGTGGAAGAAAGACCCACTAGCGAAGGCGCGGCGATGCCGGCCCAGGCCTCGGTGGTGAGCAGGGTGAGGGCATCGGTGGACAATGCGCCGACCTGGCTGGAGCTCAGGCCAATCGTCTGGGCAGCCCGCAGGACTTCTGCCTGTGAAGGCAGCAGTGCGCCAATCTGGCTGGTCGTCAGGCTCTGCACCTGGCTCGAGCGCATGCTCTGGATCTGCTCATCCGACAAGTTGGCCATCGCCAGGGGATTGACCGCCAGAATGGAACTGGGGTCGATCGAGGCAAACTCTTCCGACGTCACCGCCAGGATCTGGTCCTGGGTCAGTGCGCCGATCTGTGCAGAGTTCAGCTGGCTGAACTGGCTGGAGGTGAACGAACTCACCTGCTCGTAGGTCAGGCTGTTGATCTGTGCGGTCAACAAATTGGCGACCTGCGCGGTGCCTAACGACCGGATCTGACTGCTGGTGAGCTGAGTCAGGGCCTGCGTGGACAGGGCCCGCAGGGAACCCGTCTGCATGCGCGCAAGGTCGACTGTTTCCAAGGCGCTCGACTGGGCGCTGCTGATCCCCGCGGCTTGCGTCGAACCCAGCGCGCTCAGTTGGACCGTGGTGAGCGCGGTCACCTGTGCACGGGTGAGTGCAGCGAACTGGGCGGACGAAAGGGTGTTCAGCTGACCGGTGGCCAGGCTGGCCACATCATCCAGGCTCAAACGTGCGACTTGCGAAGTGGCCAAAGACACGAGCTGGCTGGTGGTCAAGCCAGCGACCGACGCACTGGCCATGGCCCCCAACGCGACCGCTTGCAGGTTCGATATGCCCTGTGTACCCAGTGCCGTGATCTGACTGGAACTCAAGTAGGGAGTCTGG
Source organism: Betaproteobacteria bacterium (assembly GCA_009923505.1). Lineage (GTDB taxonomy): Bacteria > Pseudomonadota > Gammaproteobacteria > Burkholderiales > Burkholderiaceae_C > Limnohabitans. The sequence goes on along the minus strand of RFTK01000176.1, from coordinate 1,028 downwards.
CCGGTGGTCAGGCTGGCAAACTGCGCTGACGTCAAGGCTCCGACCTGTGTAGAACTCAAGGCATTGACCAGACCGGAGTTCAGCGTGCTGATGACCGTAGTTGACAAGGAGGCCACAACCGCCGAGCTCAGTCGCTGAACATCAGCCGTCTGCAGGGCCGACAGTTGGGCAAGGCTCATCGCCAGGGCCTGGGTCGTCCCCAATGAGCCGATCTGGGTGGAATTGAGCGCGCCCACTTGGCCAACGTACAGCGCCGTGACCTGGCCGGTGGTCAGGCTGTTGAACTGGGTGGTGGAGAGTTGCGCCACCACAGCACTGGACAAAGAGGACACCAGGCTGCTGGACATCGCTGCCAGGTCCTGGGTCTGCAACCCAGCCACCTGACTGGTCTGGAATCCGGGGCCCTGTCGGTTGGTTAAAACCGCAGACTGCGCAGTCGTCAAGGCACTGACCTGTGTGGTCGTCAAGGCAGACACCTGGGCAGAACTCAGACCGGTCGCCGCTGCAGGCTGAATCGAGGCCAAGGCCGACGAGTTCAGGCTGGACACTTCGGCCGTGGTGAGGCTGACCACCTGGGAAGCGCTCAATCCAGCCGCCTGGGCGGTGCCCAGACCCGCCATTTGTCCGGTGGTCAAGCTGGCCACCTGGGCGTTGGACAGTGCCGCCACCTGGGACGTACCCAGGCTGTTCACTTGGCTCGAGGTCAGCGACTGCAGCGACAGGCTGCTCAGCGCCGCAATGGCCACGGGCTTGAGTGCGGCCAGGTCTTGGGTCTCGATCGAGGCGGCCACATCCGCGCCCAGGCCGGCGGCCTGGACAGCGCCGAAGCTGGCGAACTGGGTCGAGTTGAGGGCGGCCACTTGCGAAGTGGTCAGGGCACCAACCTGCGAAGAGGTCAAGCCCACCAGGGTGTCGGAAGCAATCGCCGCCATGGCGCTGGTGTTCAGGCCGGAGAGCGTGGCCGTCTTCAACTGGCTGATCTGAGCTGCCGAGAATCCGCCGGCCTGGGTGGTGCCCAGGTTCTGCGC
>RFTK01000175.1 GCA_009923505.1 Betaproteobacteria bacterium | reverse complement strand
TTGCCTGTGGCGGTCAAGAAGATCAAGGGCACGCTTCAGAAATGCCGAACCAACCCGCATGAGCCGCGCCCAGGCGGGCAGTTGGGTGAGCCACCTGAGTACATGTCCGATATCGCTAAGGAGGCCTGGATCTATGCGGTGGAGAACGCGCCGCCGGGTTTGTTGTCATCGCTTGACGCATCCGTGTTGGAGCGCTGGGCCAACTGCGCTGGGCTTTACCGTGAGGCGTTGGGCAAAATCAATCGATCGGGTGTGGCCGGCATGATCATCAAAACCCCAAGCGGCATCTTGCGTCGCTCGCCGCTCATGGATGTAATCCGAGATCTGGCTCAGGAGATGAAGGGCTACGAGACGGAGATGGGGTTCACCCCCGCATCGCGCTCGCGGGTTCAGGTGCCGCAGGATTTGGTCGACAAGAACGATCCCTGGGCTGAAATCGCTGGCTGAAGATCAGATTGATGACTGATTGATCCGCAGCATCAGTGTCATGGGATGTACGGGCGATGCCTTAAAACCGTAGTACTCGTAAAACTGGCGGGCACGATCGTTGAGTGCATGCACAAGCATGGCTCGCACACCTGTGTTTTGCGATACCAGAACACAGCGCTGTAGCGCATCCTGAAGCAAGGCTGCCCCCAGTTTCATTCCTTGCGCTCGGGCATCGATAGCCAACCGGGCCAGGACCATCACTGGAACTGGATCGGGCATGTTTTGACGAATGGACCGGGCAGCATCTTGGTGCGCGACGGCACCTGCAGCCAAAGCGTAGTAGCCCATGACCTCACGCTCTGGGGTTGTGACGACGAACGTGCGGCTGGCACCACTGGCCTGGTTGCCCAGAGCGCGACGTTTGAGCCACTCGTCGAGCGTGGATTCGCCGCAGGCGAATGAGCTGACTTGGTGATCCGGTGACAACGACTCCGGGGCACGCAAGTTCATGCGCCAACTTTCCAGGGGGCCTTGACCGCCAGCAAGCGTTCCAGCCCTGGGTTGGGTTGTACCGGCGCATCCAGCATGGCCGTGAACTCCCGGAACTTGGCGTCATCCAGGCTGAAGAACACCTGGTCAAGCAGCACCGACTGAGCCTTGTCGCAGGCGGCTTCCAGCATGAAGTCAGACCGGTTTTTCCCAAGCAGGTGCGCGGCCTGGTCGATCAGGTCGCGCTGTTGAGGCAGGGCTCGCAAATTGATGGCGGCGTCACGCATGGCATCTCCAAACGAATACACAACAGATACACGAATCCTAGCTGGATGTGTAGCTGATGTCAATACATGATTGAAATCACCCTTGCATGAGTGCCAAGAACCAAACGGCCAAGATCGCCAGGCAGTACGCCGAGCAGGTGGTGGCTGGTGAAATCCTGAGCTGCCGCTGGGTGCAGTTGGCATGCCAGAGGCAGCTCAACGATTTAGCCCGTTTCAAGGGCAAAGGCAGTCCGTACCGCTTTAACCCAAAGCTGGTGGACCGCGATGGGCGCAGCTTCTACCCGGCCGACAACCTCTGCGCCTTCATTGAGCGGCTGCCGCACGTGAAGGGGCCTCTGGCTGGCGAGTCGATCACTTTGGAGCCGTGGCAGATATTCATTCTGTCGACGGTTTTTGGCTGGGTGAAGAGCGACGGCAAGCGGCGATATCGGCGCTCGTACATCGAGGTGCCGCGCGGCAACGCCAAATCAACGCTGTCCTCGGCCGTGGCGCTGTACATGCTGGCTGCCGACGGCGAGGGAGGTGCCGAGGTGTACTCCTTGGCTACGACCCGAGATCAGGCGCGCATCGTCTTCGGTGACGCCCAGACGATGGCTAGGCGCAGCGCCGGATTTCGAAGCCGCTTCGCCGTGAACGTGGGAGCGCACAACATGCATGTGTTGGCGTCGGGTTCAAAATTTGAAGCCCTGTCGGCTGAAGGCTCGACGCTGGATGGCCTGAACATCCACTTTGGTTGTGTCGATGAACTCCACGCGCACAAAACGCGCACCGTCTACGACGTGGTCGAGACCGGAACCGGTAAGCGGGACAACTCGTTGCTGTGGGTGATCACTACAGCCGGAAGTAACCGGGCTGGCATTTGTTATGAGGCTCGAACCTTCGTGACGAAGCTGCTCAACGGTGTGTTTGAAGACGATACCCAGTTCGGGATCGTGTATGGGCTTGATGACGGGGACGACTGGACCACGGAGAACGCCCTGGTCAAAGCCAACCCCAACTGGGGCATATCGGTCCGGCCCGAGATCTTGGGACCTTTGCAGGCCAAGGCTATGCAACTGCCCAGTGCGGTCAATAACTTCAAGACGAAGCACCTCAACGAATGGGTCAACGCTGATACGGCCTGGATGGACATGCGGGCCTGGGATGTCTGCGGGGACTCGTCCCTGGATATCGAGGCTTTTACGGGGCAGCCGTGTTGGGTGGGCCTGGACCTGGCCAGCAAGACCGACATCGCGGCGCTGATGCTGATGTTTCAGCACCCCGAGATCTCAGACGCCTACGTGGTGTTTGGAAAGTATTACCTGCCCGAGGACACGGTCCAGGCAGCGGGCAATAGCCAGTACCCCGGCTGGATGCGGACGGGGCGCCTGACCGTGACGCCGGGCAACGTGATCGATTTTGGCTGGATCGAGGCCGACCTGCTGGACTTGGTCTCGCGCTTTGCCGTCCAGGCAGTGGCCTTCGATCCCTTTCAGGCCACCCAGTTGTCGACACGCATGCTGGCCGAGGGGCTACCCATGATCGAAGTGCGGCCCACGGTACTGAATTTCAGCGAGCCGATGAAAACACTCGAAGCCCTGGTGCTGCAAAGAAAGCTGGTCCACGACGGCGACCCTGTGCTCACGTGGATGGCCAGCAACGTGGTCGCCCACCTGGACGCCAAAGACAACATCTATCCGCGCAAGGAGCGAGCAGAAAACAAGATCGACGGCATCGTGGCACTGATCATGGCCCTTTCACGGGCGATCAAACCGGGAGACTCGGTGGTGCTGGGGTCCGATTACGAGCTGATGCTGCTCTGATGGCCAAGACTGGTTATGGGAATCCTGAGCTTCTTTGACCGATTTAAAGCCTCTAGCAGCGACCGGTCCGCGTGGGGAGACTTTTTCTTCGAGCCGGTGTCTGTGCGCAGTGTCTCGGGCATGCGCGTCTCGCCTGACTCGGCCATGCGCCTGGCCGCGGTCTATGCCTGCGTTCGGATCCTGTCGGAAACCATGGCGTCGCTGCCATTGGTGGTGTACCGGGCAAGAGCGGATGGCGGGAAGGACCGGATCACCGACCATTGGCTCTATCGGGTACTTGGTAAAAAACCCAACCGGTATCAAAACCCGTTTGAGTGGCGCGAGATGCTGCAGGGCCACTTGGCCCTCAGGGGCAATGCCTTTTGCCAGATCTTGACCAACGGCCGGGGCGAAGTCACAGAGCTGATCCCTATCCACCCCGATCGAGTGCGCTTGGAGCTACTTGCAGAAGGGGACTATCGCTACCGGATCCAAAACGCGGCAGGCCAGGAGATGGTTCTGCGCCGGGGCGAGGTCTGGCACCTGCGCGGCTTGTCCTCGGACGGGTTGCTGGGTCTGAGCCCGATAGAGCTGTCCCGCGAAAGCCTGGGCATGGCCTTGGCCGCGCAGGAGTATGGCGCCCGCTTCTTTTCCAACGACGCCAAGCCCACGGGTGGCTGGATTGAGTTTCCGGGCAATTTCAAGGACTCCGAGGCCAAGCGGGTGTTCCGAGAGTCTTACCAGGCGGCCCAGTCCGGTGCCAACCGGGGCAAGGTGCTGGTGCTCGAGAACGGGATGAAGTTCCACGAGGTAGGTGTCACGAACAAGGACGCTCAGTTCCTGGAATTGCGCAAGTTCCAGATCACGGACATTGCCCGCCTGTTCCGGGTGCCGCCGCACATGATCGCCGACCTGGACCGAGCTACCTTTTCAAATATCGAGCAGCAGAGTCTGGAGTTCGTCATGCACACCATGACGCC
>RFTK01000174.1 GCA_009923505.1 Betaproteobacteria bacterium | reverse complement strand
TGGATGTCCACCGGGCCACGGATGGCACCTGGTCTGTGGCAGGCTTGACAATCGAGGGCTCGTCGGATGGATCGCTCGCCGACTGGCTGTTTTCACACAGCGAGGTGGTGGTGGAGCAGGGCCAGTTGCGCTGGATCGACGACACCCGTCCCAACGCCGAACCGCTATCGCTCAGTGGTGTACGCCTGGTGTTGCGCAACGGCGTGCAAACCCATCAGTTCCGTCTCGATGCAACGCCCGATCCACGCTGGGGTGAACCGTTTTCAATACGAGGGCAGTTCCGTCAGCCCTTGCTGAGCCTGCGCGAGGGCAATTGGTCGGAGTGGAGCGGCACGCTGTACGCGCAATTCACTCAACTCGATCTGCAGTACTGGCGACACTTGCTGCCCGACGACTCGGCACTGGACCTGCAACGTGGCCAGGGATGGGTGCGGGCCTGGATGGATATTCGGCAAGGACAACTCCAGAGCGTCACCACCGACCTGGCGCTGACACAGTTGCAAGCTCGCTCGCCGCAATCGCCTCACCCGATCGCACTGGACGCGGCGCAAGGGCGACTGAACCTGCGTCCCTGGAACCACGGCCTAGAAGTCACCACGGAAGGGCTGGTGGTTCAGGGTGCCCAGGCCATGCCCTGGGCAGCCGGTCGCTGGCGGGTGGCATGGTCGCCCGCTCAGGGCTCGCAACCAGAGCAGGGAGAGTGGCAAATCGACCGGGCGGATCTGGACGGGCTTCTGGACACCGCTGCCCTGGTGTTGCCGGATCGCAGTGGCCTCCAGACCTTGCAGGCGCGCCAACTCAAAGGCTTGGTGCGCGACCTCAAGGGTCAGTGGCAGGGGCGTTGGCCAACCCTGGATCAATACCGGGTGCAAGGTCAGGTGCAAGCGCTGTCCTTGCAAAGTTTGAGTGGCAAAGCTGCCGTGGGTCAACCGATGTGGCCGGGTGTCCAGGGTTTGCAAGTGACCTTCGATGCCACCCAGGACGGTGGCACCGCCCAGCTGCAGATGGCGTCAGGCCGATTGCAGTTGCCTGCCTGGCTGGCGGAACCGCTGGTGCCTGTGCAAGCGTTGAGCGCCGACTTGGCCTGGAAGCGTGAACGCGCTGGCTGGCAGGTGCAAGTGACGCGCGGCAAGCTCAGCAACGCCGAACTGCAAGGCGAGGTTCAGTTAACCTGGACCAGCCCCGCGGCCGGACAAACAGCCGGAACGCTGGATTTGCAATCCACCATCAAGCGACTGGAGGCACGACAGGTTGCTCGCTATTTGCCCACCGCACTGCCTGAACCCGCGCGGCACTACCTGCGTGATGCGCTCAAGCAAGGCAGTGCCGACAACGTGAAGCTGAAGGTGCGGGGCAACCTGGACCAGTTCCCCTTTGTCCAACCGCATCAAGGGGAGTTTCAAGTCACGGCGCAACTCAACCGGGTGACCTATGCCTACGCGCCGGGCACAGGGCCTGGCACCAGCGCAGCGTCGCCGCTCCCTGAGTGGCCCGCCCTCACCGAGCTGACTGGCGACTTGCTCATTGAGCGTGACAGCTTGTACGTCAAGGGCGCCAAAGCCCGTTTGGCCGGCGCTCCTTCGCTCGCTTGGAGTGGCTTGGAAGCCTCCGTCCCACACCTCGCCGACCCGGTGGTCGAGGTGCGCGGCGACGCACGCGGGCCACTGAATGAGACCCTGCGTCTGATGCAAACACCAGGCTTGAGCCGTCTGGTGTCCCAAGTGCTCGACAAATCCAGCGGCAACGGCACGGCCGACATCAAGCTGCGACTGAGCCTGCCGGTGAACCATTGGGAACAAACACGGGCCGCGGGTCAACTGGTCTTGAACGGCAACGACCTCACGCTGATGCCACAAGTGCCCAACCTGCAGCGACTACGCGGCACCGTGCAATTCAGCGAGACCGGACTGGTGGTGCAAGGTGTCCAGGGTCGACTGCTGGGGGGCGAGGCTCGGCTGGAAGGTGGCCTGCGCTGGACACCCTCGACCGCCGAGCCACCGCTGCCATTGCGCATCCAGGGCTATGCCAGCGCTGACGGTCTGCGCCAGCATCGCGACTGGCAGGCCGCCTCTCGCCTGTGGGCCCTGATGGAAGGCGGTGCGAGTTATACCGCGGTGCTGCAATGGCGCCAGGGCCTGCCGGACCTGGTGGTGACCAGCAACCTGCAAGGCTTGTCACTGCAAGCGCCCGCACCGCTGGGCAAAAGCGCTGAGAGTGCTCAAGCCTTCCGACTCGAGTACGGGCTGACCCCTGAGACGCGCACGGCGTTGGCCTCTCGCTGGCAGGATCAGTTTCAGCTGTCCATCGGGACGTCTCTTCGGGCTCAACTGGTGCGTGACATTGGTGGTGCCCAGTCGCGGGTGATTCGAGGCGGCATCTCGCTCAGTCCAGATGCCGCACCGGCGGCGGTCATGCCCCAGGAAGGCCTGGGTCTGACGGCGCGGTTTATCGATCTCAACCTCGACCAGTGGTCGCCTTGGCTGAACAAACTGAGCGCTGGTACGGCCAACACTGCCAATGCACCCAACAGTGGACGCAGTGGCAGTGCTGCGAGCAGCGACCCTCTCCCCGATCTCATGCCCAGTGCACTCGCTCTGTCCACACAACGCCTCACCAGCGAGGGTCGCACCTTGCACAACCTGCAGGTAGGTGCCACGCGCCAAGGAGACTTGTGGCGCGCCACCGTCAGCGCTGATGAAGTCAACGGCAACATCGAATACCGCCTGGCCAGCAGCACGCAGTCCGCGCGCTTGTTTGCACGGCTGGCGCGCCTGGTCATTCCCCCAAGCGCCGTCTCACAAGTCGACACGCTGTTGAGCGATCAGCCCACGTCCATGCCAGCGCTGGACATCGTCGTGAACGACTTGGAGCTCAAGGGCAAACGGCTGGGTCGCGCCGAAATTGATGCCGTCAACCGAGCCAATGCGCAGGGCCAGCGGGAGTGGCAACTCAACAAGCTCAACCTGAGCAACCCCGACGCCACCTTCACGGCACGGGGCAACTGGCTCCCCTCAGGTCCCCCCGCGCAGCGTCGCACCCAGCTCGACTTCACGCTGGACGTGCAGGATGCGGGCGACTTGCTGGGGCGACTGGGCACGCCAGGCTTGGTGCGACAAGGCAAGGGCAAGATGGTCGGGCAAGTGGGCTGGAGCGGTTCGCCCATGTCGCCCGACTACGCCAGCATGAGCGGGCAATTCAACGTGCAAATTGAGCGCGGACAATTTCTCAAATCTGAGCCCGGTGCGGCTCGGCTTTTTGGCGTGCTCAACTTGCAGGCCCTGCCACGCCGCCTGATGCTGGACTTCCGTGACGTGTTCAGCGAAGGCTTCGCCTTTGATGCATTTCGGGGGGATGTGACCATCCAGCAAGGCATGGCCCGCACCAACAACCTTCAAATGAAGGGCGTGAACGCCGCCGTGCTGATGGAAGGTCAGGCCGACATTGCACGCGAAACGCAAGACATCAAGGTGGTGGTGGTTCCCGAGTTCAATGCTGGCACCGCCTCACTGTTTTACGGCACGATCAACCCGGTGCTAGGCCTCACCAGTTATCTGGCGCAATACTTCCTCAGTCGCCCGCTGGTCAAGGCCAACACGCAGGAATTTCATGTGAGTGGCAGCTGGAGCGACCCGCAGGTGAAAAAGGTGGGGCCGTGAGCCGCTGGCAGTCGCGCGGGTTGTCACTCGCCTTGAGCCGTCGATGGGGGCTATGGGGCTTGCTGGTGCTGCTGGTGGTCACCATGCTGGGCACGCTGGTGTGGCTGGCCAGTCGCTATGAAGTCAGCCAGGTGCAGGAACAACTCGACCGCGATGGCGTGGATGCCGTCAACGATATCCGCGCCGCCTTGCAACGTAATGTGCAGTCGCTGCAAGCGCTGCAAGCACTGCCGGCTCAAGACCCCTCACCCGCGGCCTGGTCACAAGAAGCCAGCAAATTGCTGCGCCAGCACCGGGAGTGGGTGCGACTGGAGTGGCGCGA
>RFTK01000173.1 GCA_009923505.1 Betaproteobacteria bacterium | reverse complement strand
CTGCTCAACGGCTTGGACCACATGCAAGTGCTGGATCAGCGCTTTGGTCGCGAGCGTGTGCTGGGGGGCGTGGCGCACATCGCGGCCATGATCAGCCCAACCGGATCGGTCAAACGCCTGAGTGATCTGCACATGCTCACCGTGGGTCCGCGCACCCCGGGGCAAGTGGACATCGCCCGTGCCTTCACCGACCTGTGCGCACGCACGCCCTTTGACCATGCGTACAGCGAAAACATCGAGCAATCGCTGTGGGACAAGTGGGTGTTCCTGGCGTCTTTGGCGGCCATGACCACCTTGTTCCATGCACCGGTGGGCAAGATTGTGGCCACACCCCATGGCCATGATCTCAACCTGCAAGCCTATGCCGAGTGCTGCGAGGTGGCCGCGCGCTGTGGCTTCCCGATTGCCGACGCTGTGCGCGCCAAGGCATCCGCACAACTGACCCAGGTAGGTTCAGGGTTCACCGCCTCCATGTTGCGCGACATGGCGTCGGGCCATCGCACCGAGCATGAGCATATTTTGGGTGGCATGATCCGGCGCGGCGAGGCGCAGGGACTGGCCTGCACCTTGCTCAAGACCGCCTACACGCACATCGCAGTGGCTCAGTCGAGCTGAGCGCCCGAGTCTTTCACAATCTTTGCCCAGCGGGTCAGGTCCGACTTCACCAGCGCGGCGAGTTGCTCGGGGGTGCTGGGGGTCACTTCAGCGCCCAGCGCATTGAAGCGCTCCTTGATCTCGGGTTGCTGCAGCAGCTTGGTGATTTCCTGGTTCAGGCGGGTCACGATTTCCTTGGGGGTACCTGCCGGGGCGAACAGACCGTACCAGGCATTGGCATGCAGGCCCGGCACGCTCTCGGCCAGCGTGGGCATGTCAGGCGCCAGTGAGGTGCGTTGCTCGGTGGCGGCGGCAATCACACGCAGCTGACCGCTCTTGACGAAGGGCATCACGCCGGGGAAGCTGCCAAAGGTCATGGTGCACAGACCGGCGATCACATCGGTGGCCGCTGCAGCGGCGCCCTTGTAGGGCACGTGCACGATGTCCACGTTAGCGGTGGATTTGAGCATCTCGCCCAGCAAATGGTTGACCGTGCCATTGCCTGCCGACGCATAGGTGAGCTTGCCCGGATCGGCCTTGGCCAAGGCAATCAACTCCTTGATGTTCTTGGCCGGGAAATTCGGGCTCACGGCCAGCAGGTACGGGGCCGTGGCCACCACCATGATGGGCTCGAAGTCCTTGATGGGGTCGAACGTAACTTTTTTGTACAGCGAGGGGTTGATGGTCTGCGCACTTTGCGCGGTGATCATCAGGGTGTAGCCGTCCTTGGGTGCACGAGCGGCCAGGGCGGTGCCCACGTTGCCGCCTGCGCCGGGCTTGTTCTCGACCACCACGGGTTGACCCAGCGCCACGGCCAGTCGTTGCGCGAGGGCGCGGCCCACGATGTCATTGGCGCCCCCCGGCGCTTGCGGAACGATCAGGGTGATGGGCTTGGTGGGATACGGGTCGGCAGCCCAGGCTGACGACAAACCCAACGCCAGGCAGCAGGTGGCAAGAAAAGTCCGCATGAAAAAACTCCTGGAAAGTGATGAAGAGGTGTCAGGGTTGTCGCTGTGCACGGACCACTTGCGTGGTGCCATGCACGGTCATTTCACCCTGGAGTATGGGGCCTGCAGTCGTCAAGGCGAGCGAGTGCAATCCCTCATCGCGACCGATGTATTGAAAGCGCAAGGTATGGCCCTCGATCCGCGCCCCGAGCAAGGGTTGGCTGCGACCCTCCAGCATCATCTGTCCCCCCGCACGTTGATACCGCTGCTGCAGTTCAAACTGGCCCAGCACCTGTCCTTGGTCGTTGCGCAAGCTCCAGCGACCCGCCAGTTGCGCCGGCACGATCCACAAAAAGGCGCGCTCACGCTCGGTGCCCAGCACCTGGTCAGGTTCCCAGTCGCCCATGTCAAACGCGTGCGAGACCAGGCGTGTGCCCGGCTTCATGGCCAGCAGGGTGGGGCGCAACTGCAGGTTGAGTTCGGGCAGCAGGTACATCGTGACCACAGTGGCGGCGCTGAAGTCTTCCTGGAAGATGTCACCCTGGATGATGCGAGCCCGGTCAGCGACGCCGGCGCGCTCGGCCTGTTGTTGGGCGTAGGCGGCCAGCTTGGGGTTGTACTCAATGCCCAGCGCACGCGCGCCGAACTGCTGCGCCGCCAGGATGGGGATGATGCCGTCGCCCGCCCCGAGGTCGACCACCAGATCGTCGGGCGTCACCTGGGCCGCTGTAAGCATGGTCTTGACCAGGCTGGCGCTGGTGGGCAGCCACATCACGTCCTTGCCCATTTGTCCGCGTTGGGGCTGGTAGGCCGGGGGCGAGGATTCTGGGTTGGTGGCGACACCCGCCAGGTTGGCGGGTGCGCTGGCACAACCGGCCAGCACGCCCAACAGGCCGGCGATCAACGACCAAGTCCTGAGGAGACAGGACGTCCCCCTCGGGCGCAACGGTGCTGTGTGTGGATTCATGGGGTGGGATTGTCCCTCAGCTTGGCTGGGCAAGCCAGCCATCGCTGTCGCCCCGATCACTTGCTGGGCACAGCCTTGGTCATCAGACTGCCCGCCCCCGAGGCGGCCACACCCAAGGCGGTCTCGGCGACGGTGCCAGCAGCAATCTCGAGTTGACCGCTGGGCTGACCGCCGCAACGTGCGGCGATCTCGGACGCGTCCTGTTTGTCTGCATAGCTCAGCCCCACATTGGTCAGCAAGACTGGGATGGCCGTGATGGGACCACCCCACCACACCACGGCGGGGCTGGCCACCAGGCGGGCCACTTTGAGGTCCTGGTGTATCCAGGCATTGCCACGCGCCTGACGGCACTCAGGCGACCGGTAGGCCGGGTGGTCCGGGTCCAGCGAGGAAGAGGTGATGGCGGACTGGCTGGCACAGCCGCTCAGAGAAGCGAGCGCCACCGCCACAACAGCCATGGCCAGGTAAAACTTCATGACGCGTGAAAACAGCCGATCGACACCATGGCGGCGATGGTCGTGGATTTAGGCCGCCGCGTCAATCCAGGTTGACCTGATCGAAGAGTCCACCCGAACGCTGGATCCGGTGCAACGAGGCTTCTTGCAACAGGCGACGATGGCCCGTGCTGATGAGGGTGACCCACGATTTGCCGCGCGTGATGGCTGTGTAGATGAGTTCGCGCGTGATTACCGAGCTGCGCTCGGGGGGCAGCAACAAGGCGCAGTGCTCAAACTCCGACCCCTGTGACTTGTGGACGGTGAGCGCATAGACGGTGTCGACGCTGGACAGTCGGCTGGGGAGCACCCAGTGGATGGGGTTGGCGTCATCATGTGTTGGAAATGCGACTCGCAAGCTCCACTCCAGTTCGCCGGTGTCGCGACGATGCGAGGGACAGGGCAGAGTGATCCCGATATCGCCATTCATCAGCCCCAGCGCGTAGTCATTGCGGGTGACGATGACGGGCCGCCCCGCATACCAAGGCTCAGAGGGATCGATCCAGCGATGGCGTTGCAAGATGGACTCCAGACGCCGGTTCAGTCCAATCACGCCATAAGGACCGCTGCGCAAGGCACACAGCAATTGAAAACGACCGTGCGCCGCAAGTACCCGAAGAGCCCAGTCGGCCCATGCCGTCGTGTCGGCGTTCAGCTCGGGGCGTTGCGTTCGCATGATGTGAAGATAGCCGGCCAGCCCCTGTGGCCCCTCGCTGTCGTCCCAGGGCCCCAGCACCACGTCATCCAGCCGCGTGTCTTCCAGGGTGGGGACATGTTGCTCAATCAAGTCTGCATGGCCTTCGGACAGCACCTGCTCAATGGCGCGCTCATCGCCTGCGTTGACAGCAGCGGCCAGTTGACCGATGCCACTGCGGGCGTCAAACCGGTGGCTGTGGCGCAGCATCACGATGTGCTGATCCAGGGGACGACCGTGTGGGTCTTGCAGGTTCAGGGGAATCGTCTGATCGGTGAGGTCGTGCAAGCCTTGCGCGATGTCGGGTCTGTAGTGACCTGAGCTTGCGCGTTGGCACAGTTCGCCCAGAACCGACCCCGCTTCGACCGATGCCAGTTGATCCTTGTCGCCCAGCAGGATCAAGCGCGCCCGCTGCGGCAGCGC
>RFTK01000172.1 GCA_009923505.1 Betaproteobacteria bacterium | reverse complement strand
GGTTCCAGCGAATGCGATGAAGGCTTTTGCGCGCTCCCGCGAATTCAGCCCAAGCGCCTGGACAAATCGTCGACAAAACCGGTTATATTGGGGGTCATGTTCGATGTGCTCGTCTACGTGTACGAAAACTACTGGCGCGGTGACGCCTGCCCCGAGATTCAGCATTTGGGTCGCAAACTCAGTGCTGCCGGTTTCGAGCAGGAGGAGATCGATCAAGCGCTGCAATGGCTTGAGGGGCTTCAACAAGCGTCTCATGGCACCCAGTTGATCGACATCTCTGAACCCACGCCTGAACCCACCTTGCTGCGCCCACCCTCCGCGTCCAGCATGCGGGTTTATTCGGTCCAGGAGCAAGACCGACTGGGGGCCCAGTGCCTGGGCTTTCTGAGCTTCCTGGAATCGGCCGGCGTGTTGCCCGCGCACTTGCGCGAGATCGTGCTCGACCGCGCCATGGCCGTACCCCAGCACCCGGTGTCCCTCGATGACCTCAAGATCATCGTGCTCATGACGTACTGGAGCGCGGGTATCGAGCCCGACGCACTCATCCTGGACGAGTTGTGTGACGACGCGGACCGCGTCGCACACTGAGACGCTTGCGCCATACCCAACACGGCGCGAATTGACCACGCACGGGCAGCGCCTTGAGCGGGAAACGTGGGCTCGCCTCGCGCTCGTTGGGATAACGTTTGGCGTAACGGCCGTTGAACTTAGACCACGGCGCCCGCGTTCGGATCGTCCGGGTCGCCCTCTTTTTTCACGTGCTTGATCAGGTCTTCGCGCCGAATGCCCAGCCACATGGCAATCGCGGCCGCCACGAACACCGACGAGTAAATGCCAAACAAAATGCCGATGGTGAGTGCCAACGCAAAGTAGTGCAGCGTGGCGCCGCCAAACAGCAGCATTGAGAGCACCATCAGCTGCGTACAGCCGTGGGTGATGATGGTGCGGCTGATGGTCGAGGTGATGGCGTTGTCGATGATGCCCACCGTGTCCATCTTGCGAAATCGGCGGAAGTTCTCGCGGATCCGGTCAAAGATCACGACCGACTCGTTGACCGAGTAGCCCAGCACGGCCAGCACCGCCGCGAGCACGGGCAATGAAAACTCCCACTGGAAGAAGGCAAAAAAGCCCAGGATGATGATCACATCGTGCAGGTTGGCGATGATGGCGGCCACCGCAAACTTCCATTCAAAGCGGAACGCCAGGTACAGCACGATGCCCACCACGACAAAGGCCAGCGCCTTGAGGCCATCAGCGGCGAGTTCATCACCCACTTGAGGACCGACGAATTCGGTGCGGCGCAATTCGGCACTCGCATCGGTTTGTTTGAGCGCATCCAGCACCTTCTCGCTTTGCTGCGCCGAGCTCACACCCTTGACCGCGGGCAGACGAATCAGCACGTCACGCGCAGTGCCGAAGTTTTGCACTTGCACGTCGGCGTAGCCCAGCGCCGCGATGGCGTTTCGGGCCTGGGTCAGGTCGGCTGGCTGGCTGTAGGCCACTTCCATCAGCGTGCCGCCTGTGAATTCCACCGACAAATGCAAGCCGCGTGAAAACAGGAAGAACACGGCAGCCAGGAAGGTGATGAGCGACACGGCGTTGAAGGCCAGTGCGTGGCGCATGAAGGGAATGTCGCGACGGATCTTGAAGAATTCCATGATGAGGACTTTCGATCTGCGTTAGAGGTCGGTGTGGACAGGGGGCAAAAGGAGGGATCAGGGTGGATCAGGACGTCATGGACGCTTCAGACCCTTGGACGAGTCCCCCGAGCCCGCAGATGTCTCCGCCCGCCACACGGTGCCAATAGAGACCGATTGCAGACGCTTTTGTCCGCCGTACCAGAGGTTGACCAGGCCACGTGAGAAAAACACCGCCGAGAACATGCTGGTCAGAATGCCCAGGCAATGCACCACCGCAAAACCGCGCACCGGGCCCGAGCCAAAGGCCAGCAAGGCCAGACCGGCAATCAGGGTGGTGACGTTGGAGTCCAGAATCGTGGCCCAGGCGCGCTCGTAGCCAGCATGGATGGCCGCTTGAGGGGAGGCGCCGTTGCGCAACTCCTCGCGCACACGTTCGTTGATCAGCACGTTGGCGTCAATCGCCATGCCCAGCACCAGGGCCATGGCCGCCATGCCCGGCAGCGTGAGCGTGGCCTGCAGCATCGACAGAACCGCCACCAGCAACAACAGGTTCACCCCCAGTGCGATGCTGGAGAACAGGCCAAACAGCAGGTAGTACAAGCACATGAAGGCGGCTACCGCAGCAAAGCCCCAGGTCACGCTGTTGAAACCCTTGGCAATGTTCTCGGCCCCGAGGCTTGGACCAATGGTGCGCTCCTCGATGATGTCCATCGGCGCGGCCAGTGAGCCAGCGCGCAGCAGCAGCGCCACATCGTTGGCTTCCACGGTGCTCATGCGGCCCGAAATCTGCACCCGTCCGCCGCCAATTTCGCTGCGGATCACGGGGGCGGTGACCACCTCACCCTTGCCTTTTTCAAACAGCAGGATGGCCATGCGCTTGCCCACGCTCTCGCGGGTGACGTCGCGGAAGATGCGCGCGCCCTTGGCGTCCAGCGTCAGGTGCACCGCGGCTTCCTGGGTCTGGCTGTCAAAGCCGGGTTGGGCATCGGTGAGGTTTTCGCCGGTCAGGATGACCTGCTTCTTCACAATCACCGCCTGGCCATTGCGCTCGAGGAAGCGCTCGGTGCCAAAGGGCACCGGGCCGGTACCCAGCTCGGCGGCACGCGCCTCGCTGCTGTCCTCGACCATGCGAATTTCCAGCGTGGCGGTGCGGCCGAGAATGTCTTTGGCCTTTGCCGTGTCTTGCACGCCAGGCAATTGCACCACGATGCGGTCCAGCCCCTGCTGCTGGATCACCGGTTCGGCCACGCCGAGTTCGTTGATCCGGTTGTGCAGGGTGGTGATGTTTTGCTTGAGCGCCTGCTCTTGTACCTTGCGACCGGCATCGGGCTTGAGGCTGGCCGTGAGCTTGATATCGCCGGCATCCGGCGATGTGGTGGTGAGTAAATCGGGGAACTGGTCTTGAATCAGGCGTTGGGCTGCCTCGGCGGTGGCGGCCTCACGGAAACGAACCTCGATGCTTGGTCCGTTGCGGTTGATGCCGGCATGGCGCAGGCTTTTCTCGCGCAGGGCCGAACGCAAATCACCGGCTAGCGATTCGGCTTTCTTGGTCAGTGCCGAGGGCATGTCCACCTGCAACATGAAATGCACGCCGCCGCGCAAATCCAGACCCAGGTACATCGGGGCGGCATTGAGCGCACTCAGCCACTGCGGCGAGCGTGACAGCAGGTTGAGGGCCACCACGTAAGGCGCCTCATCTGCATTGGGCGCCAGGGCGCGCTGGATGGCGTCCTTGGCCTTCAGTTGCTGGTCGGTGGTGTCAAAACGCACTTTCAGGGTGCTGGCCTCCAACTGCATCAGGCCTGGGGTGATGCCCGCAGCGCGCAGCGCCTCCTCGGCCCGCCCTTGCAAGGCGGTATCCACCTTCACCGACGACTTGGCCGCCGAAACCTGCACGGCTGGCGCTTCGCCAAAGAAATTGGGCAGCGTGTAGAGGCTGCCCACCAGCAAGGCGATCAGGATGATCGCGTATTTCCAGACCGGATAACGGTTCATGTCGAGTCCTGCAAGACGTCAGGGGACCAGGGCCATTGCACCCCGTTCAGCGGCCGCAGGGAGGCGGCCGGTGGGCGCCGTGACGACGGCGCTGCACACCATCACTTGATCGTGCCTTTGGGCAGCACTTGCACCACGGCACTGCGCTGCAACTGCACTTCCACACCCGCGGCCAGTTCCACGCTCAGGTGGGAATCACCCAGCTTGGTGACTTTGCCCAGCAAACCACCGGCGGTGGCCACTTCATCGCCCTTGGCCAGGGCGTCGATCATGGCGCGGTGCTCTTTCTGGCGCTTCATTTGCGGGCGAATCATGACGAAATACAGCACCACGAACATCAGCACCAGGGGCAGCATGCTCATGAGGGAGGAACCCACGTCACCGGCAGCAGCAGGGGCGGTCTGGGCGAAGGCGGAAGAAATGAACACAGGGATCTCCTAGAGGACGAACCTGCCATTGTATTAGGGCACCCAATGCCCCTATGGTGGGGGCATGCGACCGGCTGC
>RFTK01000171.1 GCA_009923505.1 Betaproteobacteria bacterium | reverse complement strand
CGTCTTGCGACCGGTCGAGCTTGTAAAAACTGGAGCGCAGTGCCGGGATCACGCGGTCGGCCACCGACTGCGGCGTCCAACCTTGCTCGGTATGCAAGGAGCGTAGCGGACGGCTCTGGCTCATCAGGAAAATTTCGTTGGCACGCACCGCAAAGATCTGGCCCGTCACGTCGGCAGCGGCATCGCTGGCCAGGAACACGGCCAGTGGCGCGATCTTGGCGGTTTCCATTTTTTGCAAACGGGCCACGCGGTCACGTTGCTCATCCGTTTCGGTGGGAATAGAGCTGATCATGCGACTCCAGGCAAACGGCGAGATGCAGTTGGAGCGCACCTTGAACTTGGCCATGTCCATGGCAATCGATTTGGACAGCGCGGACAGGCCCAGCTTCGCGGCCGCGTAATTGGCTTGTCCGAAGTTGCCCACCAAGCCCGAGGTGGACACCATATGGATATAGGAACCGCTTTGCTGCTCTTTGAAATGGGGGGCGGCCGCGCGCGACACATAAAACGCGCCGTTGAGGTGCACATCGATCACCGCACGCCATTCTTCGGGGCTCATGTTGAAGAAGAAGCGGTCACGCAGAATACCGGCGTTGTTGATCACCGCATCAATGCGTCCGAAGGTGTCCACGGCCTGGGTCACCATGCGGTTGGCACCGTCCCAATCCGATACGCTGTCCCCATTGGCCACCGCCTCGCCACCGGCGGCCTTGATGTCGTCCACCACGGCCTGTGCGCGTGCGGTGTCCCGGCCTTCGCCCTGCAGGGAGGCGCCCAGATCGTTCACCACCACTTTGGCGCCCTCGCGGGCCAGTGCAAGCGCGAAATCGCGCCCAATGCCGCCCCCCGCACCGGTGACCAGCACGACCTTATCTTGGACGAAACCCGAGGCTTGGCTCATGAACGACTCTCCTTTGCATGCACAGGTGGCCGCACGCCACCGCAGCGAATCAGCATAATCGAAAACAGCCGACCATCCGTGATGGCCAGTCCAGCAGTCGATCGCCTACGTGATAGCGTCATTCTCAGCGTTGTCAATAATGGCTTGCATGTCGCCAGGCGCAATCCCCAAGCAGTGCATGGCGACACCCTGTACAGCTTGCCCCACTGGATTCGTCTTCTGAAGCAGACCGCATCGTTCACCCACCGAGGCTATCTTGAACACTTCCGCGCATGCTTTTATTTCGGTGCTGGCCGCGCACGGCGTGGACCGTATTTTTCAAGTACCTGGCGAGAGCTACATCGGCTTGCTCGATGCGGTGGCCGACTTTCCGCAGATCGATCTGGTGACGTGCCGTCACGAGGCGGGCGCAGGCTTCATGGCGTGTGCCGATGGACGCCTCACGCGCCGACCCGGCGTGGTGATGGTGAGTCGAGGCCCCGGGGCCACCAACGCCAGCATTGCGGTGCACACGGCACAGCAGGACGCCATTCCGCTCATTCTGGTGGTGGGGCAGGTGCCGAAGAAGGATCTGCGGCGCGAGGCCTTTCAGGAGATCGATTACCGTGCCATGTACGGCACTATTGCCAAGTGGGTGTTTGAAGCCACCGATCCTGCGCAGTTGCCCGAAATTGCTTACAAGGCGGTGCGCATGGCCACCAGTGGCACGCCGGGCCCTGTGGTGATTGCCCTGCCCGAAGATGTGCAGCAGCCATTGGTGGAACCCGTGACATGGCGTGCACGCGCCCACGATGGCTTGCGCGCCAGTCACCAGGGACTGGATCGGGTTCGAGCCTTGCTCGCCGGTGCCCAACGTCCCCTCATCATCGCCGGGGGCGCCTTCGATGTGCCCGGCGGTCGCGAAGCCTTGCTGGCCTTTGCCGAGGCCTGGCATGTGCCCGTGTCTGTGGCCTTTCGCCGGCACGATGTCTTTCCCAACAGCCACCCGCTGTTTGTGGGCGATTTGGGTTTGGCCAATCCGGCGCAGCAACTGGAGCGCTTTCACCGCAGTGATCTGATCCTGGCCCTGGGCACGCGGCTGGACGATGTGACCAGCCAGAACTACACCTTTCCCACCTTGCCGCAACCCGCGCAGCCGTTGGTGCACTGTTATCCGGACCCGCGGGTGGTGGGGCTGCACTTTGCCACCGAGGTGGGCTTGGCTTGCGATCCTGTGGGCTTGGTGCATGACCTCATGCCCGAGAGGTCGGTAGAGCCTGGTTCAACCCAACGTGCCTGGGCCGAGGAGTTGCGACGACTGCATGCACAGCATGCAGCCTGGCCACAGCGACAGGCTGACGACGGCGTGCGGTTTGTCGAGGTGGTGCGGCATCTGAAGTCAACAGCCCCGACGGATGTGCGCCTGTGTCTGGACGCCGGCACCTTTGCGGCGCCGGTGTACCGCCATTTCGGATTTGATTTTCCACAGCGCCTCATGGCCCCCCTGGCCGGTGCCATGGGCTATGGCACGCCCGCCGCGGTGGCCACCGCCTTGCGCGAACCGCGCAGCAAGGTCGTGTGCATGGTGGGCGATGGCGGCTTCATGATGACAGGCAATGAGATGATCGCGGCGGTGCAGCGGCGTTTGCCCATTTTGTTCATCCTGGCCAACAACGGCAGCTATGCCTCGATCCGTATACACCAGGAACGCGCTTATCCCGCGCGTCATCCGGGGACCGATCTGTTCAACCCGGACTTTCTGGCCATCGCGCAGGGTTTTGGCATGACCGCTGAGCGGGTCGAGCGCGAGGATCAGATCGAGTCCGCCTTGCAACGCGGCCTGCAGGCCGATGGGCCGTATTTCATCGAGGTGATGACCAGTCTTCAGGTCACATTGCCGGTCAAGGCGTGAGGGGCAGCCTGTCCGAACCGGCGTTCAACTCCGGATCACGGACAGCACGACGCAACAGAACTGTGTTTATATACAGTACAATGGAGCTCCTCCGACGGGGTGGGCGGCGCCAGCAGTCATTCCCGGGTTGACTGCAGTTGCCAGATTCGGGGTTCTGACGCCCCGATCCCGGGGCGTTTTTTTGCCGCCCGTCAGAAACCCTCCACCGGAAAAATCCCTGGGATATCTGCGAAACTATCGGTTCGTTTTCGCACAGACCGACCGCACGCGGCGGCTTGTTTTTCCACTTTTTTGGGCCACCACACTCATGAACACCAAACTGTTTGCACTTGCTTTCTCTGCCCTGATCGGTGTGACCGCTCAGGCCGACACACTGGCCAAGGCCAAGGACTCGGGCGTCATCACCATGGGGGTCCGCGACTCGTCTGGCGCTTTGTCCTACACGCTGGGTGACGGCAAATACGCGGGTTATCACGTCGAGATCTGTCAGCGCATTCTGGCCAATCTGGAAAAATCGGTGGGTCGCAAGCTTGAGGTCAAGTACCAGTCGGTGACCTCGCAAAACCGCATCCCGTTGGTACAAAACGGCACGGTGGATATCGAGTGCGGTTCCACCACCAACAACGCGGCACGCCAAAAGGATGTGGCCTTTGTGGTGACCACCTATGTGGAGGAAGTGCGTATCGCGGCCAAGACCAACTCGGGCATCACCTCCATCGCGCAACTCAATGGCAGGAACGTGGCCACCACCACCGGAACCACCTCCGTGCAGTTGTTGCGCAAGCACGAGCGTGCCAATGGCGTGGACTTCAAGGAAGTGTTTGGCAAGGATCACGCTGAGAGCTTCCTGTTACTTGAGTCAGGCCGTGCCGATGCCTTCGTGATGGACGGCCAGATCCTGGCCGGCAACATTGCCACCAGCAAGAGCCCTGCGGACTACCGCATCGTGGGCGAGGTGCTCAACGTCGAGCCCATCGCCATCATGCTGCGTAAGGACGATGCCGCCTTCAAGAAACTGGCCGACGACACGGTGCGCGATCTGGCCAAGTCGGGTGAACTCGCCAAGCTCTACGACAAGTGGTTCGTCCAGCCCATTCCACCCAAGAACACGCGGGTGGGCCTGCCCGCCAGCGACGCTACCAAGATGGCCTGGGCCAACCCCAACGACAAGCCGGCTGAAGACTACGCCAAGAAGTGACACCCTCCAGGGGTGACCTGGACTTGTAATCGTGGCGAGAGCGCTTCCTGCGCTGCTCGCCTTTTTCTATCCATGACCCACCGCGGGTCGGGAGACTCGAGATGACGTGGGATTGGCAGGTGTTCCTGACCGATGACGGCAGTGGCCGCACCTACCTGGAGTGGATGCTGGAAGCCTGGCG
>RFTK01000018.1 GCA_009923505.1 Betaproteobacteria bacterium | reverse complement strand
CATGAGGCGCGAATAGGTTCTTGGGGATAATCCGCGCATGGTGACTCTGCATCGATGGGCGGTGGTGGGTGTGTCCTTGGCGATGGTGCTGGGCGTGGATGCGTATCGCCGGGCGCAGTTGCCTGCGATGACCGCTGCCTCTGCACGGGTGGAGGGCGCTTCTAATGACACACCGATTTGCACCTGGTCGCCCCAATCGCGCAGCGTGTTGCCCATGCCGGCCGGCGTGGGGGCTGCACATGCCAGCAGTCTGCTGGTATTGCCGCCCTCGCACCCGGATCACGACCGCACGGTGATGATGGCGTTTTGGTTTGCCGGCACGCGTGAGAGTGCGGCGGATGTGAATATCGTGGGGTCGCGGCTGGATCGCGCCACGCGCGAATGGAGCCCTGCCTTCACGGTGGTGGACCGCCAACAGGCGGGTCGTGCACTGGGCGTGCGCCTACGTCGACTGGGCAATCCGGTCGGCTGGGCCGACGCACAGGGTCGATTGCATCTGTTCGTGGTGGGGACAGGCCTGGGGGGCTGGGCTGCTTCGCGTGTGGTGCATCTCCAAGAGGACGCGAGCCAGCGCCAAGGCCTGTGGCAAGCGCGTGGCATTCTGCCTTTGACGCCCTTGGTGCCGTCTCTTAACACCAGCGTGCTGGTGCGAACCGCGCCCATGCCGCTCGACGATGGTGGCGCGCTGCTGCCGGTGTACTTCGAGTTGGGCATGAAGCACAGCGCGGTGGTACGACTGGGGCCTACAGGTGAGATGCAGGCACTGCAACGCATCACCCGCCGCCATGATGTGTTGCAACCTGCGTTGGTGCCGCTGTCATCGCAACAGTGGCTGGCGTTTCATCGCAACCAGGGGCCTTCGAATCGCTTGGCCGTCTCCGCGACCACTGATGCCGGCGCCCACTGGCAGGACGTCCCCGATGCCACTTTCAGCAACGCTGACTCCTCGGTGGCTGCGCTGCGATCCCACAACGGCACCGTGGTGCTGGTGCACAACCCCGCCGAGCGCGGTCGACAAGCCTTGTGGTTGAGTCAAACCGCACAGCCGCAAGACCCGACGGCGTGGCACACACGGCCCGTGATGGACGGTGATGCGGGCGATGAGTATTCCTATCCCAGTGTGGTGGAGTTGCCGCCCGCATCACCATCTGGTCCAGCGGGTGAGTTGTGGTTGAGTTACACCCATCGCCGACAGGCCATTGCGGTGGAGCGATGGGCGGCAGATTGCAGGCCAACACCATGACGGCAGATTGGCTGTTGTTGCCTGTGATGCCCGCCTGGGCCTGGCCGTTGTCATGGGCGGTGGTTGCCGCTGCCTGTGTGGTGAGGCTTTGGCCCCATGAAAATCACCTTCATCCGGCCAGCGCGATGCCAGCGCAGAAGGCGGCAGACCCATCCCGATCAATCGGAAAGGTCAAAGATCCCGCATGGATCATGGGCTTCACAGCAGGATTGGTGGCGTGTCTGGCCGTCTGGCCCCAGGGGGGATGGTCCGGGTATGCCGCCCTGGCCCTCCAATCCCCCAGCCTGCTGACGGTGACCTGGGCCATCGTGTGCTTGTTCCAGGCAACCGGTTGGACAAAGCCGGCGCATGACCACGTCCGTGCGCCGGCGCTGGCCTGGATCCTCCTGTGCGCCTTGGGCTGGTTGCTGACCATCGACACGTTGAACCTCTGGCCTGGTCACTGGGATATCAGCTTTTACGCCTGGGGGTTCACGGCTGGCAGTCTTTGGCTATCTGCCTCACTGGTCATGGCCCTGGCATGGCTGCGTCATGGCGCCTGGGTGTGGTCCAGCATGGCTGTGTTGGCTGGGTATGTTTGCTTGCGCTGGCCCAGTGGCAACTTGTGGGACGCTTGGCTGGACCCGGCGGTGTGGATCGTGGCACACACGCAAGTTGCGCGGTATGCCTGGCAATGGATCAAGCAGGGTTATAGAACCTGAGCATCCGCGTCACAGAATCTGGGGTGTAGAAAGAACGACCAACCCACAGCGCAAAACAATCACGCCAAGCAATAGCCCGACACAAGCGTCCTATACACACCCCATGGGCGCCAGGGCCCATGGCGCAGCGTTTACCGTTTCACCAGCAAATACTCCCGCCAGAACAAGAGCACCTCGGGTGTTTGCACACTTTGCCAGTTGATATCGCTTGAGCGGTGACGCCCGCGGATCACCAGGCGCTGGCCCATCACGTCACAGCCAGCGGCTTCGCAATCGGGTTCGGCCTGGTTCCAGACGCGGCGCACAATCACGGCATCATGGTTCTCAAACCATGTGCGCAGCTGCGCGGCGTCGGTGGGCACTTCTTCTCGATAGGGGGTGATCTCGCGCACTCCGGGCAACACAAATCGCCAACGCTCGAAGTCCCCGTTGAAATTGCTGGGTGTGAGCAGGTGCGCACCCTGCACATGTGCCTGTGCACGCGCATCGAATTGATTGCCGGGTGAATGCAAGGGCGCGTTGAGCAGCCCAAACCATGCAAACAGACTCACACACAAGCCCAGCAGCCACAACCAACTGGCGCGCAGCGTGGTGTCCGAGGCACTGGGCCACAGCAGTCGCAAGAGCGCCAACACTTGCAACACGAGAATCAACAACAGTCCCAAACGCCCCCACAGGGGATAGAGATCCAGCCGCCAGCCACCCCACAGGAACAAACCCAGAAAAGCCAGTCCACCCAGGGCCATCAAGCAGCCCAATACCAGGCAGAGACGCTGAGCCCAGCGCGGCAGTTGCCACAGGTGCAAGGCGCAGAGCACGGCCACCATGGGCATGAGTGGTATGAGGTAGCGCGCCGAGCGCTGGCTGGGCACCATGAAAAAGAGACTCATCACCGCGATATACATCCACAGCAGCGCAGTGGGTTGCAGCGCACCCTGCTGCCGCGCTCGCCAGGTGGCGGGCCAGGCCTTGAGTCCCATCACCATCACCGCCGCAAT
Organism: Betaproteobacteria bacterium; assembly: GCA_009923505.1. GTDB lineage: Bacteria > Pseudomonadota > Gammaproteobacteria > Burkholderiales > Burkholderiaceae_C > Limnohabitans. The sequence continues at coordinate 36,631 of RFTK01000018.1, read as the reverse complement.
CAGGGGGCCCAACACCAGTCCGTTTTGCACCAGGGCCAGCGATTGCACCCAGATGCTGCTACCACCAAGCAGTGCCGTGCGCCAATACACCGACTCTTGCGCGCCACCCACCTTGCCCCAGTTCTCGCCCACCACAAACTCGCGCCACACCGACATGGGGTCCGGATCGATCAGAAACCACAACGCGAACAGCCCTGTACCCAAGGCAACAGACATGCCCACACGCCACATCGCACTCCACCACTCACGGGGTTGTTGCCAGCACAGCGCCAACCACAGGGTGGCCCCCAGCGGCGCCAGCAGCACGAAGGATTTGTGCAAGGCCACCATGCCCCAGCTCATGCCGGTCAGCACAAACAATCCCGCGCTGGGCAAGGCTGGGCGCTGTGGCCCCCGTACTTGCATCGCCAGCAAAGCCCAGAACGGCAAGCCCATCCAGAAGGTTTCAATGGCGCTGGTGAGGTAGGGGCGTCCGTAGCGGTAGGTGCTGAAGCAGCCCAGGTAGATCAGACCGGCAATGTACGACAGCGTGACAGCATCCAGCGGTGAACGCTCGACAGTGGCTTGCATCGACGGCCAGCGCGCCAGACGTCGCGTCGCCCAGACCACCAGCACCGTGGTGGCCAGGGTGTACAGCAGGCTGGGTAACCGAATCCACCACAGGCTCCAGTCCAGTCCCAGCCACAGGGGCACCATCGCCTGCCAGATCAACAAGGGTGGCTTGGTGTTGCGCATGTCTTGAATGGCCGAGACCAGTGGCAACCACTGTCCGGTGACATCCGCCTGTAACCAGGTCTGAAAGGCAATGTGGGCATACACCAGTTCGTCGCCGTTGCGAGGAATGTTCTCGCCACCCAGGTCAAACACATATACCGCCAAGGTGAGCAGCAGCAAGGCAAAACTGATATACCGATAGCGCAGGCGCGTCTCGTCCTCGCTCACATCACGCGGATTACCGCGGAATGTCCACCAGTCGTTGGCTGCGTAATTGACCACGCTGGCCACCCCAATGGCCAGGACGTTGCCGATCAGGTAGTGCATGTGCTGTGCCAGCCACAGGGTCAGGATGTATTGCACGCTGGTACCCAGCCACGAGGCCAGCGCGTAACGCACGAATTGACCGGCCACTGTCCCGCGCCACTGCGATTGGCGGTCCTGCCAGGTCCAGCGCCGGTTCCAGACAAAATTGTTGAGGGTGGCCAGACCAATGGCGCAAGCCAGCGAGGCATAGAGGCGCTGTGTGGCCGGTTCAATGGAGGCCAGAAAAAATTCCTGTGCCAGATACAACACGAGTAGGTTCACCAGCGTGCCGCTGGCCCCGACCACGCCGAATTTGAGGTAGCGCCAGCGGCTCACGAACTCAACCGTTGCAAGGCCATCGACAACACCTGCGCGGGCTCGATGACCTGCAGGCAGCGGTTGTCGCCATCACAGAAACTGTCGCGGTGGTTGTAGGCACTCAGACAAGGCGAGCACGCCATGCCGGACTCGAGCACCGTGGCGCGCGGGCTGATAGGTCCGTACAGACGCGAGGTCTCGGGGCCAAAGAACACCAGCGTTTGAATGGGGGTGAGACTGGCAAAGTGGCCAGGACCCCCATCATTGGTGATCAGCAAATCGGCCTGGTGAAACAACATCAGCAGTTCACGCAGGTGGCGTGTGTAGCCGGTGAGGTCTCGGCAGGCGGGGTGCTGCAAGGCCGCCATCACGCGTTGGGCTTGCGGCGTGTCTTCCGGCAAACCGATCAGCCCTACCGCGCAACCCTGGTTGAGTAACTCGCGGGCCAGTTCGATGTAATGGGCTTCCGGCCAGGCGCGAATGGGCAGGGCACCGCCACTGACATACATCAGGACCCGATGGGAGGTGCGGTCGAAGACGGGATGATCGGCGACCAAGCGCTGGCGAAATCGTTGCGACTCGTTGACATCCAGTGGCAGCGACCGCAAAGCGGTGGGCAACTGGGGCAAGACCCAGCGGTTGAGCGGCCTTGCATGGCCCAACTCGTCAGGGTTTGACAAGGCGCGTCCCATGACCCGCGCCAGTCCGAAAAATTGCAGGCTGATGTGTTGGTACGGGTTGTAGGGCACGGCGGCGTTGGTGAAGTTGCCACGGTACAAGCCTTCTTGCGTGTGCGGTGTGAAGCCGACCCGTACACGAGCACCGCAACCATAGGACAACAGGGCACTGATGCGTGAAAACAGTTCGCAATCGATCACACCATCGAGCTGCAGGACGCGTAGATCTCGCAAGGCCTTCCACATGCTGGAGAGCAAATGGCCCAATGAACTGTCGTCGATGGAATGCAGATTCGACTCGGGCACAAACCCCACCAGACGCATCACCGACTGGTTCTTGCGCAGTTGCAACACGTGCAACTGCGCGCCCGGATGCGCGCGCTGAAGTTCGTCAAACATGGCCTGCGCCAGCACCACCGAGCCCATCTCAGAGAGCAAAATCACCAGCAATCGGCGGGGGGTCTTGCCCTCGACCTGCACCGGGCGGCGGGTCAGGCTGTGCCAGCGCGACAGGCCCCAGCACAGCACCTGCCCCACCCAGCGGTCGATGGCGCGTTGAACAGACAGTTTCATCTGGTCGACATTATCCCATTGGGATTCCGGCGCAGGCGCCATCGGCGGGATAATCAGGCCATGAGCCAACTCGACACTCTCAAACACTACACCACGGTCGTCGCCGACACCGGTGACTTTCACCAACTTGCCCAGTTCAAGCCACAGGATGCGACCACCAACCCCTCGCTCATCTTGAAGGCGGTGCAAAAGCCCGACTACCAGCCCCTGCTCAAGGCCAACCAGGCCCAGCACGGTCAGTTGCCGATGGATGAACGCATCGACCGTTTGCTGGTGCGCTTTGGCTGCGAAATTTTGTCGATCATCCCGGGTCGCGTCTCCACCGAAGTGGATGCACGTCTGAGCTTTGACACGACGGCCACCGTGGCGCGCGCTCGTCGACTCATGGCGCTGTACCAGGCTGAGGGCGTAGCCCGCGAGCGCGTGTTGATCAAGATCGCCTCCACCTGGGAGGGGATTCAGGCCGCGGCTGCGTTGGAGCGCGAGGGCATTCACACCAACCTCACCCTCCTGTTCTCGCTGTGTCAGGCCGTGGCGTGCGGTCAGGCACGCGTGCAACTCATCTCACCCTTTGTGGGCCGCATCTACGACTGGGTCAAGAAATCAGCGGGGACCGCTTGGGATGAGGCCGCACAGGCTGGCGTGAACGACCCGGGCGTCAAATCCGTCACGCAGATTTACCAGTATTACAAGCATCACGGCATTGCCACGGAAGTCATGGGTGCGAGCTTTCGCAACTTGGGGCAGATTCTGGCCTTGTCGGGCTGTGACCTGCTCACGATCAGCCCGGAGTTGCTGGCGCAGTTGGCGGACAGCCAGGAGTCGCTGGTGCGCCATCTGGATCCCGAGAGTGCCCGTGCCACAACCGTCCCTGCGTTGCATTACAACGAGTCAGGCTTTCGTTTGGCCCTCAACGCGGATGCCATGGCAACCGAGAAACTGGCCGAGGGTATTCGAGCGTTTTGTGCAGATGCGGTGAAGCTCGAGGCCTTGATGTACGCTTGACGCGCCTGGTCGCAAGAAGTGCAAAAAAAAGGCCGCTTCACAGCGGCCTTTTTGATGGAGCAGAAAGCTCAGGCGACGAGCATTACATGCCCATGCCACCCATGCCGCCCATGCCACCCATGTCACCACCAGGCATGGCCGGGGCGTCCTCTTTCGGGGCCTCGGCCACCATGCACTCGGTGGTCAGCATCAGGGAGGCAACGGATGCCGCGTTTTGCAGCGCGGTGCGGGTCACCTTGGTGGGATCCAGGATACCCATTTCGATCATGTCGCCATAGGTGTCGTTGGCAGCGTTGAAGCCGTAGTTGCCTTTGCCGCTCAACACGGCGTTGACCACCACGCTGGGCTCGCCACCGGCGTTGTAGACGATTTCGCGCAGGGGGGCTTCGATGGCCTTCAACACCAGCTTGATGCCGGCATCCTGGTCAGCGTTGTCACCCTTGATCTCGCCAGCCGCTTGACGGGCGCGCAGCAGAGCCACGCCACCGCCAGCCACGATACCTTCTTCCACGGCAGCGCGGGTGGCGTGCAGGGCGTCTTCCACGCGGGCTTTTTTCTCTTTCATCTCAACTTCGGTGGCGGCACCGACCTTGATGACGGCCACACCGCCAGCCAGCTTGGCCACGCGCTCTTGCAGCTTCTCGCGGTCGTAGTCCGAGGTGGCTTCCTCGATCTGGATGCGGATTTGCTTGACGCGAGCTTCGATGTCAGCAGCGGCGCCAGCACCGTCGATGATGGTGGTGTTTTCCTTGGCCACTTCGACGCGCTTGGCCTGGCCCAGGTCAGCCAGCGTGACTTTCTCGAGCGTCAGACCGACTTCTTCGGCGATGACCTTGCCACCGGTCAGGATGGCAATGTCTTCCAGCATGGCCTTGCGGCGGTCGCCAAAGCCGGGGGCCTTGACCGCCACGACCTTCAGAATGCCGCGGATGGTGTTGACCACCAACGTGGCCAGCGCTTCGCCTTCCACTTCTTCCGCGATGATCAGCAAGGGGCGGCCGGCCTTGGCCACGGCTTCCAGCGTGGGCAGCAGGTCACGGATGTTGCTGATCTTCTTGTCGAACAGCAGGACGAAAGGGTTGTCCAACAGAGCGACTTGCTTCTCGGGGTTGTTGATGAAGTAGGGCGACAGATAGCCACGGTCGAACTGCATGCCCTCGACGACGTCGAGTTCGTTGTTCAGGGACTTGCCGTCTTCCACGGTGATCACGCCTTCTTTGCCCACTTTGTCCATGGCGTTGGCGATGATTTCGCCAATGCTGGAGTCGCTGTTGGCAGAAATGGAGCCCACCTGAGCAATTTCCTTGCTGGTGGTGGTGGCCTTGGTGGCTTTCTTGAGTTGCTCGATCAGCGCGGTGACGGCCTTGTCGATGCCGCGTTTGAGATCCATCGGGTTCATGCCGGCGGCCACATACTTCATGCCTTCGCGCACGATGGCCTGAGCCAGCACGGTGGCGGTGGTGGTGCCGTCACCGGCGTTGTCGGAGGTCTTGGAAGCGACTTCCTTGACCATCTGAGCGCCCATGTTCTGGAGCTTGTCTTTGAGTTCGATTTCCTTGGCCACGGACACGCCGTCCTTGGTCACAGTGGGGGCGCCGAAGGAGCGCTCGAGCACCACATTGCGGCCTTTGGGGCCCAAGGTCACTTTGACTGCATTGGCCAGGATGTTCACACCTTCCACCATGCGCGCGCGGGCTTCGCCGCCAAACACTACGTCTTTTGCTGCCATTTTTCTATTCCTTGACTGTTGAACGAATTACTTCTCGACGACCGCGAACAGGTCTTCTTCTTTCATGACGAGGAGTTCCTCGCCGTCGACCTTGACGGTCTGGCCGCTGTACTTGCCAAACAGAACACGGTCGCCGACTTTCACGCCCACGGGCGAAAGTTCGCCTTTGTCGTTCTTCTTGCCCGGGCCAACGGCCAGGATCTCGCCCTGGTCAGGCTTTTCGGCGGCGGCGTCGGGGATGACGATGCCAGAGGCAGTTTTGGTTTCGCTGTCGATGCGCTTGACGATCACGCGATCGTGCAGAGGACGAAGTTTCATGAAATCTCCCAAATGGTGAATCAGATTGAGTCAAACAAAACGCCTGATGGATGCGGGCGTGGTTTGTTTTGTGGAAATGGGTGCCATGAATGGTGTTAGCACTCATCTCCAACGAGTGCTAATCATACGTGCATTTGACGTGATTTCAAGTCAGGCATGAAAAACCCTTCACAACCCGAGTGCGTTCAGTGGGTCGGCCCGTGGACACATGACGCTGAAAAATAAACGTGCCAGTTATAAATAGTTAATAAGCATATTGATTTGTGCTATGTCATGAAAAACCATTAATACGTAAAGTTTCTCTCACCGAAAGCCAAAACCCGATGGGGGTGTAGGTGGTCAAGGGATGGAAATTTGAAAATCGTATGGGTGTGTTGCATTCTTTTAAAAGTGTACTAAAGCGTTTATTTTCTCATGGGTGGGCCGGTATATACCTGATGGGTCTGGGTTGCCTGTGCACGCAACCAGCGGTGGCGCAGGCGCCAGGGCTGACCCCGCCTGGTGTCGCTGATTGGGTCAACGCCGTGTTGACATCCCACCCCCTGGTGCGCGCCCGCAGGGAAGAGGCGCGGGCAGCCGAGGCCGATGTCCGGGCTGCTCGCTGGCAATACTGGCCAACGCCTAGCGTGACCGTCGACACCTTGCGCGGACAGGCGGCCACGGTGACGCGCTTGTCTCAGCCCGTGTGGGACGGTGGCAAGATCTCAGCCGGCGTGCGACAGTCGGACATCCGCTTGCGCCTGGCCACACTGAATTTGCGCGAAACCGAGCACGAACTGGCGGCCAAGGTATTGGGGTTCTGGCAAACCCATTCGGTTCAGGCGGCACGACTGCAGGTGTTCGAGCGCGGCTTGCAATCGCTGCAAGACCTCGACGAGCTGATGTCACGTCGCACCGATGCCGGTGTGTCCGCTCAGGCTGACCTCACGCTGGCGCGGGTTCGCCTGATGCAGACCCGGGCCGATCTGCTACAGGCGCGAGCGTCGCAAACTTCTGCCCAGGGGCAATTGCGCCAATTGGCCCAGCAAGAACCAGCCGGCCGACCGGTCGATGCGACTCCCTGGGTTGCTGATGTGGAGGCTGGCGTCGAACGTTTGCGCGAACTCGCGCGTGCGCAACACCCCGTGGTCGATCGTCTGACATGGCAACGGGAGTTACAGCAAGCCGAATTGGATGCCTTCAAGGCCGAGCTTTGGCCGACTGTATCGGTTCGTGCAGAGCGACAGCAAGGCCAGATCGACGGCCTCATGGCCGAGGGCCGCCGTTTTTATGCCAACTTGCAATACAGCCTGGGTGCCGGTGTGTCGGTGTTGCCCAAACTGGAGGCGGTGCAGGTCAGGCTGCAAGCCTTGGAGCAACAGCAAGAGGGCACCCTCAAGGAACTAGACGAACGTTTGCTCCAAGACTGGCACGAGTACGCGGCCTTGCGTTTGCGTCTGCCTGACCTTGACAGCGTGCAAGCGGCAGCCCGTGAGTTGACCGAATCGTCCAAACGTTTGTTCGTCACCGGACGCAAAAGCTGGCTCGATCTGCAAAACGCTGTGCGTGAGCAATTGCAAGCCGAACTGGCGCTGGCCGAGGCGCAGGCGCTGATGCGCGCCTTGCAATACCGGTTGGCCTTGCACGCCGGCCAGGGGTTTTGGCGTGCTGGGCTGGAATGACGATGCTGGACCCCACAATGCCCTCTGCTCATGAGGTGCGCCTGGCGCAACAAGCGGTCTGGTTGATCCGCCGTTGCCGGCAACTGCGGCCTTGGCTGAGCCTGGACCGACCCGATGTGGTGGATGCCTGCGTGAGCGCCCTGGCCGAGCAGGATCTCAATCATATGGGGTCGGCTCACGTGGTACAGGCTTGTCAGGCGTTGGAGCAGGCGTTGCGGGCCCTGGGGTGCCCGAGTCTGGTCTGGTCGGCACAACACACCTCGCAAGCGGGTCCCTGGATCGGGTGTGCGCCGCGTCTAGGCTGGTTCATCTTGCATGCACGACAAGCCGACGGCCATTGGTTGATCGAAACCATTAACGGTTCCGGGCGTCACGCCGAGTGGCCTGAGAAAGCCCGTATCGCAGCATTGCCGCTGGCCGCAGGGTGGCAGCAGCAAGGCTCCATGCGAGCGCTGGTGTGGCAAACCCTGCAAGACAACCGCAACGGCCTGATGCAAGTGGCAGTGTGTAGTGCCATCGCAAATTTGCTGTTGCTGGCCACCTCGCTCTACAGCATGCAGGTGTACGACCGCGTCATTCCGTCGCACGGGTTGTCGACCCTGGTCACGCTCACGGTGGGTGTGCTGATCGCCATCACCTTGGAGATGGTGATCAAGCAGGCGCGTTCGGCCCTTATGGATCACACCATCCAGGTCATGGACACGCGGCTGTCGCGGCGCATCTTCGAACGCTTGCTGCACGTGCGGCTGGACCAGTTTCCGCCCAGCGTGGGCACGCTCTCCTCGCAATTGCGCAGCTATGAATTGATTCGCAGTTTTGCGTCGTCCGCAACGCTTTATACGCTGGTGGATACGCCGTTTGCGCTGGTTTTTCTGGTCATCATGGTGGCCATTGGCGGCACCATGGTGGCGGGTGTGGCGGCGGTGTTCCTCGTGCTGGCGTTGATCATTGGCTTGTTGGCGCGCACACGCATCGAAACCCACACACGCCAGAGTATGGCGGCCAACAACCGCAAGCTGGGCTTGTTGGTCGAGGCTGTCGATGGCGCGGAACGCATCAAATCACAGGGCAGCGGCTGGGCCTTTCTGAACCGCTGGAACGCCTTGTCCGAACAAGGCATTGTCGAAGACGCCCTGGTACGTCACAGCAGCGAATCCGCCACCTATTGGGCAGGCTACCTGCAGCAAGTCAGTTATGTCTTGCTGATTGCTGTGGGCGCCTGGATCGCCACCACCGGCACCGACCTCACCGCCGGCGGCTTGATCGCCTGCTCCATCATTTCAGGGCGCGTGTTAGCGCCTATCGGCCTGTTACCGGGTCTGATGGTGCAATGGGCCAATGCCAAGTCCGCCCTCGATCACCTCGAGCGCATCTTTCTGTTGCGGGGTGACAACCATGGGATCGATCACCCCATCGAGCGCGAACACATCCGGGGTCAGTTCGAGGTCCAGGAGATCAGTTTCGCCTACGGCCAAGGGCCCCGTGTGCTGTCCATTTCGCAGTGGTCGGTAGGCCCTGGCGAGCGCGTGGCGGTGTTGGGGCTGATAGGCAGTGGCAAGAGCACCTTGCTCAAACTGCTGGCGGGCTTGTACGAACCCCAGGCCGGCCGCGTGTTGCTGGATGGACTCGATATTCAGCAAATCGCCCGCGCCACCCTCAGCCAGCGCGTGGCCTATCTGGGGCAGGACGTTAAATTGTTCTCGGGCACCTTGCGTGACAACCTGCTCAGCGGCTTGTTGGGCATCGACGACGATACCTTGTTGCTGGCCTGCCAGGACACGGGCCTGATCCACCTCATCCAGTCACACCCCCGGGGCTTGGACTTGCCCATTGGCGAAGGCGGCAGTGGGGTCTCGGGGGGTCAACGGCAGGCGGTGGCCTTGACCCGTCTGTTGTTATCGCGTCCACGGGTCTGGTTGCTGGACGAACCAACAGCCTCCATGGACGACAACGCCGAAATGGCCGCTTTGCGCGCCATCGAGCGTCACCTGGCCACCACGGACACGCTCGTGCTGGTCACGCACAAGCCCCGATTACTCGGCTTGGTGAATCGGGTGGTGGTGTTGGGCCCGCATGGGGTGGTGCTTGACGGGCCGCGCGACCAGGTGTTGCAACGCTTGCAACAGCCTGGGGCACGCGAAGCGTCAACGTCGCCTGCCGAACCATCGGCGGACGTCCCCGCCGAGCGCGCCAGTCAAAAAGCGCAAGCGGCTCAGGAGGTGGCGTGAACATGCCGCTGTTTGCAAATTCACGGCGCCAGCGTGCGGTGGTGGTGCTGGTCGCGGTCATCATCCTGATGGTCGGGGTGGTGGCCTGGGCGTCGGTGATGCAGATTGAAACCCGCTCGCAGGCCATGGGGCAAGTCATCGCCAGTGAACGCACGCAAGTCATTCAGGCGTCGGTGGATGGGGTGATGGCGAAGTTGCTCGTGCGCGAGGGAGAGACGGTTCAGCGCAATCAACTCTTGGCAGTGCTGGAGCAGACCCAGGCGCAAGCCGCCGTCAACGAATCCAGCGGCAAGGTCGCCGCATTGCAAGCCGCCATCGTTCGCTACGAAGCCGAGTTGCAAGACATACAGTCCAGCGCGAACCCAGACACCGCTCGCGCAGGGGTGGCGCGTCAGCGACTGCGCAGCACGGGGCAACTCGAGTTTCCCAAGCAATTGCAGGCATTTCCCGACTTCATTCGCAATCAAACCGAACTCTACGAGCGTCGCCGACGATCGCTGCTCGAAGAGTTGGCGGTGCTGGGCCGTCTTCGTGACAACGTGCATGAAGAACTGCGCATGAGTGAGCCGCTGCTCAAGACAGGTGATATCTCCCGGGTGGAAATCCTGCGTTTGCAAAAACAAGTTGCAGAGCTGGAGGGGCAAATCATCAACCGCCGAAACAAGTACTTTCAGGACGCGCAAACCGAGTTGACGCGCGTCCAGGAAGAGTTGCGCAGTCAGCAGCAGTCCCTCACCGATCGCAGCGTCAACTTCAACCGCACCGAAATTCGCACCCCGGCCGCCGGGGTGGTTCGCAACATCCGCATCACCACCCGGGGGGCTCGCGTGCGACCGGGTGACATCATGCTCGACCTCTTGCCCACCGACGGCGAACTGGTTCTAGAGGCCAAGCTCAAGCCGGGCGATATCGGCCATGTGGCGGTGGGTCAACCTGCCACGGTCAAGCTTGATGCGTGGGATTACTCGATCTACGGCATGCTCGACGGCGACGTCATCTACATCAGTCCGGATGCGCTGAACGAGGATACCCGTGCGGGTGAGCACATCTATTACCGCATTCGCATCCGTATCCGGCCCGACAGCCGCTTACGCGACCGCACCGGCAAGACCATTGAGGTGCAGTCCGGCATGACCGGGCAGATCGACATTCGCACCGGAGGTCAGACGGTGTTGACCTACCTCACCAAACCAGTGACCAAAACTCTTCATCAATCCTTTCATGAGCGTTGAGCATGCAGCCTGTCGTCGACCCTTTATTTCGCCTTGACCGTGACGAGCGCCGCCCTGCATCGCGCAACCAAGCCGTTCGCACGCCATCCACCTTGAGCGGCAAGTCCGATGAGGTGCCCATGGCCGCTCCAGTAAGGCCTAATGCCCTGCAGCGACGCGTCAAGGCCGAGGGACAGACCCTGTCCGAATCGAATGATCGTCTTCCCGAAATCGTGAGCGACTTATCTTCGCTGGCCGATACCCCGGGGTCGAGGTCATCAGAGTGGGCGGACGCCGCAGCGGCAGCACCCGTCAGCACCGAGGACGTGCCCGACAACGACATGCTCACTGCTGTGCAGCCTGAGACAACCCTGCGTGCGCAGATGCGCATCTCTGCCGAGCCCACCGTCCTCCAGGGAAACGGTGGCGCGTGGCTGATAGCCGAGGTTGGGCCTGCCGCCTCTGGTGGCGCCTCGGTGGATGCCTCATCAGCAAGTGCTGAGGCACCAGGCGCTGGGGCCGGTGCATCGTCTGCGTCGGAGGGACTGAGCAACACGGGTTGGGCCGGCCTGCTGGGGCTGGGACCGTTGTTGGCATTGGCGTCGGGCCAGTCTTCGTCCAGCGCATCGCCCGTCGCCAACACTTCCCCTGTGACTTACGTGACCTACCAACTGAGCGGTGTGCTCATGGCCGGGCCCATGCTCAAGGCCATGACCGTCACCGCCTACGACAGCCAGGGTCGAGTGCTGGGTACCACCACGACGCAAGAAGATACGTCGACCACTCCCAGCAGTTGGGGGCAGTACACGCTCAGCTTCACCGATGCCGTTTTCAGCGGGGGAGCTGTGATGCTCAGGGTGACTGACCCCGAGGATGCCCATGCAAGCTCCCAAGACGACTATCTTGACGAGGCCACTGGAAAACCGTCCGACGTCACGGATTTGCGTGCCGTGGTGTGGGCGACCGCGCCCAACACGGCCAACAGCAAGACGCCTGTCACGGTTGTCGTCGATGCCCATATCACCCCGCTGACCACGATCGCAGCCGAGTTGACAGCTCCTTTGCCTGCCAGCACCAACAAACCCTGGACGCTTTCCACGACGCCCAGCGATCTCGCCAACACCATCATGGTCAACAACCAGAAAGTGGCCGCCTTGTTTGGGCTCGGGACGAACGCGGATGTGACTGCCCTCGAACCCATCCCCACGATCAAACCCAACAACACATCGGCCATGGGGTCAGCCAACGCGCACGGCCGTGCCTTGGCCGTGTTGTCATCCGCGCTCAACACGACTCCCAGTTTGACGCCAGCCCTCCTGGCTTCCAGCATCACCCAGCTGAGCAACACCACCTTCCAATTCAAAGACGACGTGGCCGCCAAGCTGAAAACCGCCACCGAAGACGTCCTGACCAAACGTCTCATCGATCCAGCCCATGCCTACGAGATTCAGAAAGCCACCACAGGCAACCCGTCAGTGGCTGTCGATTTGAAGTTCACCCAAAGCAGTTGGAATCTGACACCTTCGACGAGACCCTCGGTGGACCCTGCGGCCGCCTTCGGCCAGACGGTTTACACAGTGGCGACGACCGATCAAGCGGCTACGAGTTCCAACTCCAACACCCTGGTGCTAAAAAACATCGCCCGGTCTGACATCAACATCTTGTTGAGTGGAGACGATGCAGACGCTTTCATCCATCAGTGGGATGCAACCCAAGGAACCATCAGCCTGATTTTGCGCTCTGATGCAACGGGGGTGGCGCATGCCGACCAGGCCCAGCGGATCAATACCGCCAAAGCCTTGGCTCAAGGCCTAACGGGATACAACTACAAAGTCACCTTGAAAGTCACCGCCGATGTCCTGGGCACCACAAGTACCGAGGACGACCTGTCCAGCCAGCAGGACTTGGTTCTGACCGTGAGGGACGTCACCAGACCTGTCATCGCGCTCAAAGAAGGCGTAACAACGCCCACACTGGTCGTCAAGGCCATCGAGGGCGTTCTCAAGCCAACGACCACTTCAACCGCCCCTACCGTGGGAAAAGGCGCTGCCACCAGCACAAGCGGTTTTCTGGATGTGTCGGGTCTTGCCACCGCATCGAATGACCTCGATGTGCGCTACAAGGTCCACATGGTCTTGAAAAACAAGAGCCCTGGTTCGACCCAAAGTGTCGACTTGACCATCGACAACTTCAATCCTGTCGATCCGCTGGTTATCCATCTGTCCGACAGCCAGATGAAGGCGCTGGGCGATGGCAATGTCACCATCATCACCACCATCGTGGCCAAGGACCTGGCCGGTAACACGTCGACGCCCTTCACCCTCAACAGCGACGAAAAAACCATTGCTTTCAAGCTCGATACCACTGCCTTGGCCCCCACGGTGACGCTGGTGGGCGACGTCGTCACCTACCAGGGCACCACCAAGGTCCACACCTCGGCGACCCGGCAGGTGCAGTTGCGTGATCTGGAAGTCGGGTCTCAAGTGAGCTATGCCGTGGACAATGGGGCTGTGGTTGATTTGCCCCCCCTCATGGGCACGAACACCAGCGCCACCTTGGACCTGCCAACGCTGGGCAATGGGCCCCACACTATCCAGGTGACTCAGACCGATGCCGTGGGCAACCAGAGTATCGCCACCACCCTGGCGTTCAACCTAGCGCTCGATGTCCCCACAGGGGTCGATGGCGAGATCACCCAGTTCGCCCTGCTGGACCCGGCTACCCAAGTCAGCTCGCAAGCCGACCCCCGGTTGTTTTGGGTCAACGACAAGGAGTTGCCGACCCTCAGTGGTGTGGTGCGCGGCACCTTAGGGGCCAACACACTGGTTTGGCGCGTGACCAATGCCGCGGGCGTAGCAGGGAGTTGGAGCACGATCACGTTGACGGATGCGCAAAAGACCACGCTCCAAGAGACAGGACAACTGACCTGGCATGTCACGCCGTCTTCTCTTGCGACTGGGGCAGGCCTGTTGAGCCTGGGGCTGCGGAACGTTTACGGCCAAACCAATATCCTGAGCACCCGCGCCTATGTCTACCAGGACGATCTCGCCTTGCCCGAACCGGTGGTGTCCTGGCTGAACGCCTTCGAATCATCCACTACCACCCACACGGCCACCGCCACTCCCACTGTGAAAGTGACGGGGCTCAAACCGCACGCCATCGCGCAATATCAATGGCTCACCGGCAATGATGCGGCTGAGTTGCAGCAGACAGATTGGACGACCACCCTCAGCCGTCCCGCCACTGAGGGCACGTATTACCTGTTCGTCCGACAGGCAGATGTTCTGACGGGCAAGGCCAGTGCACCCACCCACGCGTTAGGCATTGATCTGGTCACCTCTGGCCCCAACACTATCCCGGCTGAGGGCCTGTATTACGAGCCGATCGACGGACTGACGCCAACCGCCACCACAATCAACCGCACCCCATTGGCCGACCCCACGACCTCAGGCGACATGGGCGATTTGCACCCGGGGAGAACCGTGGTGGTGAACAACACCTGGCGGGATGCCGATGTGGGCGGCACGCTATATCTGCGCTGGGGCAATGTGCTGAAGACGCACACGATCACGCAGGAGGATTTCAACACCAGCAAGATCTTTGTCGAGTTGACCCCAGAAGAGATCCTGAATCAACCCGGCCGCACCACGGTGCAAGCCTGGACCACCGACTTGCTGGGGCACACAAGCTCGGTGACATCGCGGGTCTTCACCGTGGACCCCGCTTGGGTGGCGGGCACGCTCACCTCGGTGAATCCGGTCGAGGCTGCGGCACCGCAAGTGGCGGAGTGGACTACTCGCTCTTCCGTGTCGTCTGACTACGCGCTGGACACGGACAACACGTTCAACCTGGCTGAAGTCCAAAACGGCGTGAAGCTGAAAATCCAGCTGCCCTCGAAAACCGCTACGGACATACCCCTCATCTGGGCGAACCAGCCGTCATTCAGTGGCAAAGCCTTCAAGCTCACACTCCAATCCAAAGGGACCACGAGCACGGATTGGATCGCGGACGACACGCTGACCTCCCTCAGTTTCACCGCAAGTCAAATTCAGCAAGATGCCACCGGCCAATGGGTCGAGTGGACCTTGCCGGTGACGCTCAATTCCGCGCTATGGCCTCGCCATGAAGAGGCGCTGCACGATTGGCGGGTGGTGGTGGAGAACTATGCCTACGGACTGTCAGATGCCCGGCGGCAGATGGAGACGGCGGCTTTCCGGGTGATGGTCGACCTCAAGGCCCCCGGCGGGGTGTCGCTGGTGGTCTCGGACACTTCCAACGAGGTGACCTTGGGGTTGAGTCAACCGGTCTTGACGGTCACGGTGAACTACACCGGCATGGCGGTGGGCGATGTATTGGTGTTCCAGTCTACAGTAGTGGGGTCCACGTCAGGCCCCCAGACCATCCTGACGCACCGGCTCACACAGGCCGATATCCGAACCGTGGACGGGGTGAGCACGGCGCAAATTCGGCTCGCCCGGACCGCCATTGCCACCGACGGCGACCACCGATATGAACTGGGCCTGGTGGTTTCCGATGCGTCGGGCAACAGCAAGAGTCTGTCCAGTGGCGGGGCGCCAGTCGTTATCGTGGATACGGAGGTGCCCGAAGCGCCCACACTCACCTGTGCTGACGGACAGGATGTGTATCTCAATGCAAAAGAAAACTTTGTGGATGTCGTGGTCACCTGGCCTGGTGCTGGGCGGGTCGACACCGATCAGGTCAGGTGGGTGCTGGGCGGGGCTGATTTCACCCAGGCCGTTTTGCACAGCGTCACCGCTACCTCGGCCACATACCGCTTCCTGAAATCCGACCTGGGTTTGGAAGGCATCAAGGACTTGCGAGCCCAGCTCGTCGATGCCAGCGGCAACCCGGGCGCGTATTCCAGCGTGCTGCCAATCGTTTCCGACTGGCAGGCCCATGATGCGCCCGCCGTGAAGCTGCAGGTGAAAAACAACAACCAAGCCGCATTGAAGTCTGGGGCCACCGTGACGCTTGATATCCAGGACGCGCAAATGGTGGCCGGCGACCGTATGCAAGTGTGGGTGCAACAAGACGACAGGAGTCCCGTGGCCTGGGGTGGCCCTATCACCATCGGCGGCAGTGCCAACACCCGGTTGACGTCAATCGATCTGACACAAAACTGGCTGGCTGGGCAGTTCGGCAACACCAGCGGCGTGTTTCACGTCACCGCCACGGTGACCGACCTGGCGGACAACGTCAGCGCCGTTTCAGCCAATTACGACGTGGTGGTTGATCTGACATCGCCGACCAATGCCGTCACCCCGAACACGCTCAAATTTGCGTCCCCGTCCACAACCGCCGAGGCGCACGCGGCTTTCATCACGGCCACTGCCCATCAAACCCTCACGCTGTTGCTGGATGCGCCCTTGCAGACCGCCTCGGGCGCTACCACGGCCGAGACCCTGTGGGTGCGCATCGTGTCCCCGGACAACAGCAAAACCACCGAGTGGGTCAATCTCAGCGCTTCCGTACGCACCATCGAAGGAGCATCCACGCTCACCTGGCAGACGAACCCCCAAGCATCCGACTTCAGTGGACTGGCCTTGTTGCCGGGCAGCAATACCCTGGAGTTGGAGGTGCGCGATCAAGCGGGCAACGTCGGTGGCACGCGTTTCTCGCAAGCCTATGTGTTGGATACGACGCCACCTAGCGTCAACATCGACGCGAACTCGCTGCATTTCGGCACGGACACGGCGCCCACGGGCATCGAGAGCTCGACACCCTCACTGGGAGCCTTGCGTGGTGACCTCAAAACCAATGCCACCACCCAAACCCTCAGCCTGACCCTGAGCGCGGCCTTGAATGACGGCACAGGCAGTCCGTTGGGATCAGGCAAGGAGTACCTGTGGGGCTCGCTGGACCACGGTGTGCATTGGACAGACATCAGCCAGCACGTCACGGGTAACAACCTGAATTGGTCTACCGCCCTGGACTTCCAGAGCGATGCAGACCGGACGGCCAAATCCGGCACCTATCGGGCGCTGTTTGAGGTACGGGATGTAGCAGGCAACGCAGGGGCGCGTTATGAAGCCACCTATGTGCTGGACCAGGCGGGACCCGTTGCACACCCCATCCAGATGCAATTGGTCACGGACACCGGCGCAGACAACGCCAGCCGGCAAGATTTCATCACCAACAGCCAGACCACGGACATTCGGTTGACGTTCGATCAAGCCTTGCAGGCAGGCGATCGTGTTTTTGTGCAGATGGGTGCCGGTGCCACACCCCTTGACATCACTGGGCAGTTGTTTGACCTGTTCACGCAGGCCGGCACCTACTTTGTCAGTGACCTGACCTTGCTCGCTGGCGTGAACACCGTGCAGGTCTGGGTGGAGGATGAGGTTGGCAACCGGGGCGCCGTGTTGAACCAACTGGTGGTCTACGCCGACACGGCACCACAGATTGACCTGGCTGGCACTGACGTGGCCACTCAAAACTGGATGACCAGTGCGACCGTGGCGGCGTCCCAACGCGGCCTGGGTTTGGGCGAGAACGTGAGTGTTTCTGGCCTAACGGACAGCGTGGGCATAGAGCACATCCAGATCACCTTTGATGTGTCAGGGAGTAGCAACGGCAACAACGAGCGCTTATGGATCACCCCCGGCGTGGATGTCAGTCTCAGCGGTTCATCGGCCACCCTCAAGGGGCTGCCAGTGGCAGGCGTGAGCGGCTATGTCACGGTAGACCCGGGCGGTGGTGCCGAATTGAGTCTTTACAAGACCACGGATGTCGCTGGCATCCACAAGGCGTATTTCTCGGCGAGTGAGGTGCAAAGCCTGCTGATGGGCTTGCGCTACTTCAACACCGCCAATGTCGACGCTGTGACAACGGGAGAGCGTAATTTTCAGGTGCAATTGTTTGACCGTGCGACCAATGCCTCCTCCGTCCAGACCGCGACGCTGACCCTGACGGCCCGACCAGTGGGCGATACCTCGGGGGCTGGTGCAACAGACGACACCCTGACGGGCACGGGCGGCGACGACATTCTGTTTGGCCTGGGGGGCAACGACATGCTGTCTGGCAACGATGGCCGCGACACCCTGTCGGGGGGAACGGGCCACGACACCTTGAACGCAGGCGCGGGCGATGATGCCATGACCGGCGGTAGCGGTGAGGACACCTTGAATGGCGACGATGGTGACGACAGCCTCACGGGCGGTGTGGGCCATGACAAGCTGACGGGCGGCGCCGGCCACGACACCTTCGTCTGGCTCAAAGCCGATGCCTTCGCAAGCACAGGTGCTGCCGGGACCTTGGCAGCACCCATCAAGGACCGCATCACAGACTTTCAGTGGGACACCGTGACATCCACGGGAGACTGCTTGGATATTTCCCGGCTGCTGGAAAACTACAGCGGCAGCAATCTGGGCAATTGGGTCAAGTTGGTCGAGAACAGCGTCTCGTTCCAGGATGGAAAAACAGGTGCGCGGCTCACCCTCGATGTCAATGGCTCGGCCAGCGGCGGCGCGATCCAGGTCATTGAACTGGAAGGGGTGACGCTGGGGTCACTGACCGATTTGACGACCACCCAACTGATCAAGGTGCTGTGATGGCAGGACACCCCAACGACTCCGATGACAACAGCGCGATTTTTTGGCCGGGCTATGTGGACGCCGTGTCCAACCTGGTGCTCAACCTGTTGTTTCTGGTCATGATTTTGTGTCTAGCTATTTTTGTGTTGAGCCAACAGACCAGCCATTCATCCGCGGCACAGTCCTCTGTGCCCCAAGAAATCCGGCTGGAAGAAGCGCGACCCGACCTGGGCACCAAGTTGAGCAGCGGGGGGAAAACCGATGTGGTCCAAAAGCGTGCCGAGATCGAGGTGCGCCCATCACCGGTTGGCCAGAAGCCCGGTGCCGTTCAGATCAAGTCGCCCACCGTGTCCGATCAGGGCGTGTATGTAGAGGTGCAATTTTGGGACGATGCGCTGGAGTTGTTGCCGGAATCTCAACAAGCCTTGCGTCAACTGCTCCAACCGCTGTTGCAGCAAGGCTATGGGCAATGGGAGTTGGTGGTCGTCACTGACACCGCATTTGCCTCCATGCGGCGCAGTGCCTTGTTGCGTCTATTGAGGGTGCGCGATGCCCTCAACACGCCCGAATTGGCCGGCATCAAAAGCAACACCCGGATCGAATCGGGGGGCACGCCCGCCACCACCGCGGTGGTTCGGATGTACGGACGCCCGGCACCTCCGGCCGATCAGGCTTCCACAGCCCCGACGGTTCAAACCACCCCGCGCTTACCTTCCCGCTGATCACGCTCACAGAAAGACCGCTGCCATGTATTCATTCCGTCCCTTTGCGTTGAAGGCCCTGACCCCGTTCGGGATTGTGTTGGGGCTGGGTCTGTCGTTCCGTCAGGACGTGATCGACTCCATCCTCTTCACGCCACACCCGGCGATCGTGTACATCATCTTTGGCATGAGCGCGCTGGGCTTGCTCAACCTATTTTTCACTATGGGACATTTGTGGCAAGACCACCGCCAGCTAGCGCTTGTGCTGGCCCAGGACCCTTCACAGCGCAGCGCGGCTTTGCAAGCTCTGCATCAGGGCGCAGGGCGATTCGGCACCTTGGCCGGGCTGTTGGTTTCGCTGCCGCAGTGGGATCGTCAGGAGCACCGCCAAGCCTGTGAGGCCGAAATCGATCGCATCCAGTATTTCTACAACGAGTCTTTGTCCTTTCCGGCCTTTCTGAGCGGTGCGCTGGTGGGCATGGGGTTGGTGGGTACCTTCATCGGACTGCTGGGTGCGCTGGGCGACATTGCCGAGCTGATCTCCGGCTTGAGCGCCATGGGCAACCAGAGCGGCAGCGTGACCGACATGTTTGCGCAACTGGTCAGACAGCTGCAGAACCCGATGAAAAGTAT
This sequence comes from Betaproteobacteria bacterium, assembly GCA_009923505.1. Lineage (GTDB taxonomy): Bacteria > Pseudomonadota > Gammaproteobacteria > Burkholderiales > Burkholderiaceae_C > Limnohabitans. The sequence goes on along the minus strand of RFTK01000018.1, from coordinate 17,004 downwards.
GGCTACCGCGTTCGTGGCCTCGCTGTATGGGTTATTGGGCTCGATGACCTTGGGTTTCACCGTGTTCGCGCATCGCAAATATGTGCCCATCCTGGTCAACCAGTGGCGCAGTCTCACCGATCTCACCTTGCTGGATGAAGCGAGCGACCGCATCCACGAAGGGGCCAGCCCGGCCGAGAACTTGAAAATCGTCCAGACCGAGGCCGAGCAATGGAAGCACCTGTTTTCTCAATTGCGCACCGAGCACAAACAACTGATCGAGCACAGCCAGCAGTTGCAGCAACAGTCCACCGACATGGTCCTGCAATTCCAGCAGCAGCAGCAGGCGTTGTTCAACCAGCAAGCTGTGCACCACCAGGAGTCGCTGCAAAGACAGGAAACCTGGCATCAGGAATTGTTGCAACAGCAAGAGGCGCGCCATCATGAAATGCAACAGCACACGGCGCAGCAGGTCTTTCAGATTCAGAGTGACACGCGCGAGCTTGCCAAGGTGCTGCACGAGCGCAATGAAACCGATGCGCTTGTACGACGCGCTTTGGGGGAGGGCGAGCATTGGATACAGACCCTCATGCAGTTGCAAGAGGTCGCCCTCCAGTTTGTTGCCAACGATCAAGAGCGCAGCGCTGCCGAAATAGCGGCCACCCAAGCGGCCACGGAATCCATGCAACGACTGCTTGAGCGCCAGCAACACGATGTGCAACAGCTGACACTGGAGGTGCGCGAATTGGTGGGTCAGATGCAACGGTTCGAGTCAACCGCCAGTCAGGTGTCCTTGGCCGTGTTGCAAAGCGTCAAGACCCATCAATCCGCCTTGCAAGACAGCGTGGCGAAGCTTCGCACCCTGATTGCCCTGCAAGCCGATGGGCCTGGCGTTGCCGCGCCCACCCCGTGAGCTGCGAAAAAAGAGATTGACTGACCCATTCAACTGAGTGGGGCGATTTTTTGTGAACCGTTTGCATTGAATTCAGGAGCCACATCATGGCCACATCGCCGACCAAGACCGTCAAGATTTCTCAAACCATCATGCTGGACATCGATTTTTCCAAGGTCGACTCGGTTCGTATCGTGGATGTCGACTTGCTCATCCTGCTCAAGGACGGCCAGCGGCTCATCGTGCCCGAAGGGGCTGTTCGCGCCATGATGGACAACGAGTTCTCCATCAATTTCAAGGGCCGCTTGTTCAGTGTGGCGTCACTGATGGAGTTACAGACTTTCCAGGCTTTGCGTGTCACCGAAGTCGGCATTGCCAGCAAGCCCGCGTTGCCAGAAACCAGTACCGCTCCCGTTGCTCGCGACGTGCAACGGCTCGATCTAAGCGGCGACCTCGCCAACGAGTCCCAACAACAGGCGCCGACCCCGCTCGAGCCGATACCTGAGGTGAAGTCCGCTCTGGTGACCGCCGATCAACCACCGGTATCCCCCAAGGCCAGCACCGAAGCCGATGCCCAGGCCCGCGAGACTGCCAGCACGCTGGACCGTCAGACGGGTGTCACCCCGTCCCAGTTGGTGACTGGGACCCCCACACCTGGCGCTGTGGAACGCCCCGGGGCTGACATTGCTTTGTCAACATCGGCCCTCAAGCCGACAGATCCGGCGGCACTGGTCACGCCCACAGGCTCTCTGGCCAGTACGGCGACACCGGGTCTGTCGTCGATGTGGAAATATGCCGTGGGCGTGCTGGGCGCCGGACTGGCCGCGGTGGCCGCACGAGTGGGCAGCCAGGCGGCGGAAACAGTGGCCAACGCCGTCAACCCGACCCAGGCGGCGGCGGGCGACATCACGCTCACCGGGGTGTTGGCCCTGGGCCCCTACCAGGAGGGGACCCAACTCAAAGTGGTGGTGCGCGGGGTGGACGCCCAGGGTAACTCCATCGATCTCACCAACACGACAATGGCGGTGGGTGCCAACAGCAGGTACAGCCTGAAACTCGACAGTGCCTACAACCGCTACACCGGCCCGATCATGCTGGTGTTCATGGATGCTGACCCTCTAAACCCGGGCGACTACCGGGATGAGGCCACGGGCCAACTCGTGAACATGGGATCAATTACGCTGCGTGCCGCCGGCAACCTCAGCACTTCCGGGGAAACCTCCATCAACGTCACCCCACTGACCGAACTGGCCGTGCGTGTCGCACAGGCCGGTACCACCGACCCCCATCGCGTGCCCAGCAAGACCAGCATCACGCAAGCCAACACCCAGGTGGCCAAGGCATTTGGCCTGGGCACGCAGCAGGATGTGACCTCCGCCACGGTCAAGACGGTTTTTGATCAGAGTTTTGACCCCACCGATACCAGTGTGGGAACGAAATACGCCTGGGTCCTGGCCGCTTTGTCAGGGGTGGATAGCTTGCAGCAAGCGGGGGATGCTGCGGCCAATGCCGAGGCAACCATGCAGGAATTTGCCGCCCACTTCACCACAACGCCGTCGACACCGTCCACGTTGTCGCAGGCTTTGATCGGAAAACTGCTGGAGGGGGCGGTGGTCGCTCAGCCCACCGTGCTGGGAACCGCTGGCACCACCACCCTGAACGTAGCCGCCTTGCTGGCACGGCAGATCGCCGAAACCACCAACTCGACCGGCCAGTCCAAGACGCTGGCGTTGGTGACCTCTTCGGTGACGGCCCTGGGCGCTAAGGGCACCACTGTGGAATTCCTGTTCGACAAAGCGGTCACTGCCTTGCAGGCTTCGGATGTGTCCTTCAGTGACCAGCGCTACAGCCTGACGGCGATGACCCGACTAGATGCCACGGGCACCCACTGGTCCGCCACGCTGGTGCCTCCGGCCAACGCAACAGGTTCGGTCACGATCAGTTTCAACAACGCAAATTGGAATGGCAACACCTGGACCTGGCGCGTCGACCTGATCGCGCCCTCCAGCCCAGAGTCGATCATCCTCGTGCCCGCCACTGCGACCACCCCGGGCTCGGACAGCGGGGTCAGCGACACCGATCAAATTTCCCAGGTCAAAACCCCCACGGTGCGCATCAAACTGGGTGCAGATACCATGGCCGGCGACGTGGTGACGGTGCGTCAAATCGACACCTCCACCGACCATCCCATCCTGGGTGCCGACGGCAAGCCGCGCAATGTGGTGAACAAGGTGATCACCGCCAAAGACGTGGGGGCGGGCACGGTGGACATCACCCTGGGAGACCTCGGCACGGATGGCGAGTACCGCTTGGTGGTCTCGCAGCAGGATGCAGCGGGCAACGCATCCACGCTTGAAAGCCGCAACTACCTTGCCTATACCTTGGACACCGCGGCGCCCCAGGCGCCCAACCTGTCTAACGTGACAAACGGCGCCATCAACTTCGGCCCTCAGACCCCGTTGGGGCTGGTGAATGCGGCGACCAAGCAGGCCGGCTTCGTCCTCAAAGGCAGTGGCGAGGCTGGATGCATGGTATCCCTGGCCTGGGGCAACACCCTCTTGACCACGCTGGTGAACCAGCATGGAGAGTGGTCCTTGTCGATCGATGACAGCAAAGTGCCCGCCGACAACACCAACTCGCAACTCACGCTCACCCAGGCGGACGTGGCGGGCAACGTCAGCAAGGCCAAGACCTACAAGGTGGAAATTGCCACCGCGGGCGTGACCGCCCAGGTGGTCTCTATTCTGGTGAGCGACGACAACGCAGAGACCGCCGCTGGGGCCTACTCTGGCAACGCCAGCGGGGTGATGACAGCAGGCATGTCCACCGACGACAACACCCCGGTGGTGACGGTCAAGCTCGACCGACCGCTTTACAACAACGAGGTTATCGAGGTGTACGACGGCACGCGCAACGCGCAGTCGACACCGCTTTTCACCTTGTCGGGCAATTACGCATCGATCCAGGACAAGCTGTACGCCTGGACCTTTAACACCTCCAACTGGCCCGCCACGAAAGCCCTGAGCGCCGGCACACACAGGTTGACCGCCCGAGTGGTCAACACCTACACCCTGGATGTTGGAGCCGACACCGACACGGAGAGCGCTGGTCCCACGTTTGTGGTGCAGACCCTGGACTTTAACCAGTTGTTGGTGCCTACCGGTGACGGTGAACTCACCAACCTGATTCACCCGGGCAAGTCAGCGGGTGCCGAGAGCATCGCCAGCACGCCGTCCAACACGCCCAAACTGGGCGGCACTTTGACGGCGGCATTGGGCACGGGAGAACGCTTGGGCATCTACGACGGCGAGCAGTACCTCGGCGATGCCACGCTCATCCCCGTGACAGACCGTACCAGACCTTATGCCTACACCTGGGAATACCAGATCACCCAAGCCCTGAAAAACGGCGTCCACGACTTGAGTGTGCGTCTGGAGACCAGCACCAGCCCACCGGTGGTTCGCTTGGCCATGTCGCAGGACATGATGATTTCGCTGCCGGTGCTGAGCATTGAAGGCACTGTTAATCTCAACGGCACCCTCGTCGCCAACGACACCGGGTGGTCCAGTAGCGATGGCTACAGCAACAACCGCACGCCCACCCTGACCTTGACCCTGCCTGTGGGGTACCAGGTGGGAGACCGTATCACGCTCATGGGCACCTCGTCCGCCATGCCCCCTAATGCACCCCCAATCGAGGTGGCGAGCTATGCCTTGACGCCAGCCGATCTGGACCAAGGCTTTGCCCTCATCACCACCAATGCCTTGGGTAACACGGGCCAGGCCAACCGGGTCTGGCGCCTGTGGGCCAGTTTCGAGAACACCCAGGGCGGCGTGCAAGTGTCCAATACGGCGCCGGTTACTTATGAACTCGACACCACGCAACCGGATTTGCCTGAGGCTTCTCAGATGAGTCTCAAGAACGACACCAGCAAGGGGTTTTTCACCACGCAGACGGGTCAGCTCAATGCCATCAACTTTGACGTCACGCGCGAGCGATTGCAATACAAAATTGACAAGGATGGAAAAATCCTTCAGGACTGGACCAACACCGCTCTCGGCATCGAGCTGGATGTCGGAGCCTCGGGCCTCAAATGGGGTGATGGCAAGTACACCATCTCGGCTCGCCTGGTGGACAAGGCGGGCAACTTCAAACCGATGTCGGCCGGCTCGGCCCTCGGGGCGGGTAATGGTTACATCAATTTCGTGCTCGACACCACCAAGCCGCTGGCCCTTGCCGCACCCACCCTGCAGGCCGACACCACCAACACCTTGCCGGCCAATGCATCGGACAAGGTCACCAGCAATTTTTTGCTGGCAGATCCCACACCCAAGACAGAGACGGGCGCCATCCTGCAATACAGTGTGACCGCGCCTGGTAACGCTGTGGCGACGGTGACGTGGTACAGCACTTACCTCGAAGCTATGGGGACTGCCAATGGCTTGAGTGGGGCTGCCTTGACCAGATGGATGGAGCTAGCCGGCAGTGCGGGTACGCTGGCACAGGCGGCGGCCCAGCTCAAAGAGGGTGTCTACGTCGTTTCACGCCGACAAATCGACAAGGCGGGCAATGAAAGCCCCCAAGCGTCCTTGAGTTTCAAGCTCAATACGATGGCGTCGTCCATCTCAGCGGTCTTGAGCAACGACACCTCGGCTGGTCAAAAGGTCTCCAGTGATGTGACGGTGGGGGTGTCGGGCGTTGACGGCACCGCCGGCACCGATGTGGTGCTGACCTACACGCTGACCCGCTACGCCGATGCCACGCGAGCTGCCAACAAGCAGATCGGCTCCCCCATCATCACCAACGTGACCCCCAGCAACGCCTACAAACCGCCGACCGCTGATGGTTTCTACACCCTGGTGGTCCGGTCAGTCAACAAGGCGGGCTTGGTCAGCACCAGCACGCTGAATTTCGAACTCGACACCACCAACCCGCTGGCGCCGGGTGCCATCACGCTCGATGCCTCCTCGAACTCTGCCCGCCAGGCGTTTGACAGTGACACGGCGGGTACCACCGACAGCACCAGCACCAGCACCGCACCCACCTTCAACGTGGTCTTGCCCAGCGGGGCCCGGATCGGCGACCGGTTGAAACTGTTCCTCAACGGTGATGTGACGAAACCCTGGGGTGAGATGGTGCTGACGGCCGATCACCTCAAGATCGGCACAGCACCCGTGCCGCTCAACCCCTTGCCCACGAAGAACGATGACGGCGTCACCCCTTTGGATGGGGCTTACACGTTCAAAGCTCGATTGTTCGATGTGGCCGGCAACGCCTCAGATGGGGGCCCTGCCTTTACCTATACCCAGGATACGCAGGCATCGGAGCCGGCTATCGCAGGACTGGCCTTGCCAGGTCTGCCCCCGAATTTCATCAACCACCGAGACGAGGTGACCTTCAGCGGCACCGGCGAGCCCGGGGCTTATTTGACGCTCACCTGGACCTCCAAGGACGGGGACAACGCCGAGGTGGTGAAAACCTTCCATACCGAGGTCACTCGTCAGGGGACGTGGACCCTGACCGTGCCCAAGACCGACTTCCCGCCCGACACAGCCCGCTTGGGGTATGACAGCAGCGTCACCGTGTCGCAGATCGATCCATCGGGTAATGTCTCGGGTGTTTCCGCGCCCTTGAAGCTGGCGTTGAACACGCAGACACAAACCATCACAGCCAGCATCACCGCCATCACCGACCTCAACCAGAGCAATGTGGCCAGTGGCACGCCACTGGCCGACGATTACTATGCGGTCAACCCGACCGGGGTCATCATCGTCAATGGGCAAACCACCGATGAGCACAGGCCTGTGTTGTCCGGCACCTTGAGCGCTGCCTTGCCTGCACGCATCACCGGTGAGGGTGTACCGTTGAACCAGGTGGTGGTGAAGGTCTACGATGGCGAAACCTACCTGGGCAATGCGACCATCGACCCGGTCAATCCTCAGGCATGGTCTTATCAGGTGCCTACCGCACTCGCCGACGGTCTTCATCGGTTCCGAGTCGATGTGTTTGATCCGCTCACCTTGCAGGCCAGTGCCGCCAGCCCGATCTACAGCATCAGCAGCAACGTGCTCACGCTCACGCCTCTGGACCCGACACCGGCCCATCGTGACAACTGGGTGATCACGACCACCAGCAAACCCGTCTTCCAAGGCACTCTCAAGGCCTTGTTGGCGGTGGACGAGGTGGTGGCCGTGTACGACTCGGTGGACGGCATCTCCTGGAGTCTGTTGGGAACGGTTGATTCGTCCAAGATGCAACTGGTCTCGGGCAGTTACCAGTGGTCGTTCGACACCCCCAAGGCTATGTTCGGGCAACACACCTACCGTGTGCAAATCGAGCAACGTACCCCAGGCAAGGCCCCCCAACCCCTGCTGGCCATCGACCAGGCCGTTAAGTTCGATTTCAACAGCCTCACACTGGCCCCGTCATCGGACACAGGAAGCTCCAATTTTGACAACCTCAGCAATGTCACCAGGCCAACCCTGTTGCTTCACCTGGCGGCCAGCAGCACGGCCGGGGATGTCGTGGTGTTGAAAGTGCAAGGCAACAATGTGAACCTGACCGTCACAGGACAGTCAACGAGTCGCAGCACGTACACACTCAGCCAGGCAGATATCAATGCGGGTGTGGTCAGCCTCGCACCCCCCGATTTGTATCAATTGCTCAATGCCGAGGGCAATCCTTCCCGAGACGGCACGTTCACCCTCAATGCCACTGTAGGTGGAGTCCAGGTGGTGAGCCCTATCAACTACAAGCTCGACACCACGGCGCCTGTGTACACCCCCGTGGCAAAGATCCAGAACCTGACGGGTGTTGACCTGAGCCTATCCATCAACACAGGCTATACCTCGGACAAGACGCTGGTCTCGCACAGCGCTGTCGGGGCTGACAAAACCGCCTACGAACAAGTCAAGGTGGTCCAGGCCGACAACACGATGAGGGTGGTCAAGGACTGGCTCAGCCTGGCCGACTTCAACGCAGACTCGCTGGCGGACGGGCATTACACGCTCTACACCCGCATGGTTGACACGGCCGGTAACGTCGGTAAGCCAGGAGACAGCATCGACCTGCGACTAGATACCCAGGCCGCCACGCTCAGTACCCCAACGCTCGCCGCTACGGCAGCAGCAACACAGGCCTTGCAAACGGATGCATGGCTTAACCAAAATGAAGTGACGTCCACGTTGCAATACAAACTGGAATTCACCGAGAAAATCAAAGGCCTCAGCCTGAGCCATCTGCAACTGGTGGTGTCGGGCGCAGCGAACCAGCGGCCCGCCCTGGAGAGCGTTTCACCCGTGGCACTTGACGCCAACGGCTATGCGTCGGTCTGGATGGTGAAGGTCAAAGACTTGAGCCAACTGACCGATGCCGACACCCTTTCGTTGAGGCTACTCAACGGCGTGGGGGTGGTGGATCAGGCCGGCAACCACAACGACTCACTCAGCTTCACCCCCACCCCGTTGACCGTGGACCTCACGGCGCGTTACAGCGTCTCCTCGGTGAAAGCCTTGAGTGAACTGAATTCGGGTGAAGGCTTGCAGGAGTTGCTGATCGGTGGGGCCAACTCGTTCACGATCAATGGCAAGGCTCAGCAAGCGGGGGTCCGAATCACCGGGACCACTGTGGGCGTTGAAGCCGGGCAAGCCGTGGAGGTGTCGTTGATTGGCAAGGATGGCGACGGCAACCCCGTGGTCATGGGCAGCCCCGTGAGTACCTCAGTACTGGCGGACCACACCTGGACGCTGGACTTCGATGCCACTGCCTTGGCCCAAGTCCTCACCGATAAAACCGACTACACCTTGAAGGTGACCATTCAGGACCAGGCGGGCAACACCGCCACCGGCACGGCCTTGGCCCTCAAGGCCCGCTTGACAGCCAGCATTGACGTCAACCTGGTCGAGGCCAACAGCCTGACGACGAGCGGCGAGAACGGGACCGTGCTGGATTTCAGCAACACATTCACCGCCGATCGCTTTGTCAACCTGAAAGACAAGCAAAACGGTTCTGTAGGGGCGATAGGCCCAGACAACACGGGATTCACCATTCGAGGTACCTCCAACATCGGCACCGGGCGCACGATCACCGTGACCCTCTCAAAGGTGGGTATGACCATGGCGCCCGTGATCGAGACAGGAACGGTGCAGTCCGACGGCAGTTGGTCGGTGCATGTTTCCTCGGGGGCGGTCGGCAACTTCACGGACGGCACTTGGCGATTGAAAGCCACGGGCACGGATGCGGATGGTAACGATGCGGCGGTGAATGAGTTCAGCCAACCTGCGTTCATCGTGGACACGAGTGCGAGCGTGACCCTCAACCCGCTGGGGGCGGCGAACAATAACCAGGTCAACAAGTCACTCGATGGCGACACCTTGACGGTCAGCGGCACGTTTGTCGATATTGAGGGTGGCAACAGCCTCACGTTGACCCTGCGCGACAAATTTGCCATCGACACCACCGCGGTGGTCAAGTCGTGGACCCTTGCGTACGACGATTTGACCCTTCACACGAACGATGGCGTCACCACCTGGAGCTACCAACTCCAGTTAGCTGATCTGGATGACTTGAGCTTGGTCCACGGCTCCGCACTCAGCCAGGCCGAATTGGCCCGCTTGTCTCTCACGGCCAGTTCCGCCGACGCTGCGGGCAACCGGGCTGGAGTAGCCGTGGTCTTTGACCTGGACCGCACGCGACCGGTCACGCCCGACCTGGGGCCGGCTGTTCGTCAGATCGCGGGCAGCACCCTGGAGGATGGTTCCACCACCAGCCTCAAAAGCAGCACCACCTTGCAAGTCGCCGACAAGGGGGTGGCGATCGTACCTGCTCCGGCGGCTCCGGTATCCCAGGACATTACCGAAATAAGGGTGGATGCAGTTAACTTCATGCAAGGGGCAGACCAATGGCGTCTGGGCGAGACACGGTGGTCCATGAGCGATCCCGCGCTAGGCCAACAAACAGCCTCGCTCGGAACAGCACCGAACACGGTAGACGTGTCGTTCACCCAGACGGTGGATGCAGACGGAAGAGGGCATTTGATCATCCGTAGCAACAGTGGCGACGTGCTCACCCCTTCACAGATACAAACCGTTTTGACAAGCTTGTTTTGGGTCAACACCAGCTCGGACAACAACTTGAGTCAGGCAGATCGTAGATTTGTCGTCACCTACATCGATGCCCTGGGCAATCTCAGCGAGCCTTCCACCCTTGACTTCAGCGTGGACACCCAAGCGCCTAGGGCCTTATCGGGCGTGACGATCACACCCATCGGGGACGTGGTGGTGGCCGACACATTGAACTCCACCACCACCTCCATGGCGTTCAGGGCCACGATCGAGAAAGGTCAAGCCACCAACGGACGGGCGGATTTTTATGTGGGCAACACCCTGGTGGGGACGGTTGCATCCATCGGGGCCTCCGATGAGACCGTGACCCTGACCCTCAACACACCCACCACCGCGGCGTTGCAGTCGAAGATTCCTGCCGGGGGCCTGGTCAGTGTGAAACTGTATGACCAAGCCGGCAACATGACCAGCGCCACGGGCAACGTACTCCAGTATGACATCACGGTGCCCACGGTTGTACGTATCACCTCCTCCACGCAGGATGGTGGCTACAAGGCTGGCTCCAAAATCCAGTTGCGTCTGGAAGCGAGCGAGGACATGACTCAAGGCAGCTCGCTGGTGCTGACCTTGAACACCGGTCACGACGCGTCAGGGGTCAACCCGGCCGTTGCCAATCAGCAAGTGACACTCACCCGAGATGGCAGCATCGGAACCTTGTTCTTGGGTGAATACACCGTGGCAGACGGCGATACCAGCGCCGACTTGGCTGTGGTTGACATCGCGGCGGGCAGCATCGTTCCTCACGATGCGGCGGGCAACGCCTTGAACATCGGGTTGATTGGATTAGCGGCTGAAGCCACCTTGGCAGGCAGCAAGAACATCGTGATCGACACCACGGCCCCCGTCCTGAATAGCGTGACGTTGAGCGCCCAGCGCGGCATTGTGGACTTGGCCAGCGGCAGCGCGCTCAGGGCGGGCGACATCGTGACAGTCACTGCAGCCTATGACGATACCGTGTTCGGTAGCCCCACCACGGCGCCCACGCTGAGCATTGGCAACGAGACGGGCATTGCCCTGACAGCGGGAACCACCTCGGGGAACACCCGCACCTGGACGTACACCCTCAGTGACAGCGGGATCACCGACACCGGCAGCATCAGCGTAGGGGGCAGTCTCACTGCCGGTGTGACCGACTCGGTGGGCAACACCGCCGTTGGGACGCCAAGTACGACGAACCACTACACGGCAGACACCACTGTCACCGCGCCTGAGGTGTCTCTGGCGGCCTCCAGCGATACCGGAGGCTCCAGCACCGACCGCATCCTGAATGCCAGCACGGCCATTGTTCTCCGTGGCACGGCTGAACAAGGTGCGACGGTGACGGTGAAGCAGGGGACGTCGCTGATCGGAACCGTGACGGCGTCCAACCCGGACGGCAGTTGGTCGTTGACAGTTCCCCCCCGTGTGGTGGTGAGTGGCCTGATGGCTGACTCGGTGACAGCCAGCACGGCCAACGGCACCTATACCTTGCTCACCGCAGCCGAAGTCGCCGCCTTGAGCGCATTCAGCAACGATTTTTCACCCACGACGGGCGTGGCCACCGTGATCGACCTGGGTAAGCCGGTGTACCAGTGGGTCAATGGTTCCCAGACCTGGTACTTGTGGTCGCGCCAAGGCGGTGGTTATCACATATCCCAGGCGAACAGCACCAGCGAATGGTATTGGGAGTCTTCCAACGCTGGGACGTTTGCCAGCGCCCCTGAAGGTGTGGGTGCCGGTGCTTGGGTGCGAAGCAATGTGCCGGCCACCACGGTGAAAGATGTCGGCGATCCCTTGAATGCCATTGCCCAAAGTGGTGTGTCTATCACCAACCTTGGCGGCCAAGGAGAACACACCTACACCGTCACGCAAGTCGATCAAGCCGGCAACGACAGCGCGGCGCTTGCCTTGGGAGGAACGTCATTGATCACTTTCAAGGTGGATTCGATCCCGCCGAGTGCGCCCCTATTGGGCGCGGCTCAACAAAACGGCGTCAATGCCACTACCGCCACAAGCGGCATTGCCTTGTTCGCAACCCTCATGGCGCCCACTGCGTCCGACATCCAATCGGTGACGATCGTCCTGGGTGGCGCGGGGCGAGATGTAGCGAAGGACCAGCTCACCATTGCTGGAGCCGATTACAGCCTCAACAACACAATCGCTTTGACCTCAGGTAGCACCTTTGGAGTCTCACCCAACACCGTGAGCGGTGTGGACTGGCGCTACGACAGTGGCTCGAAGACCTTGTTGTTCAAAACCCAATCCGGTGCTGCCCTCCCAGCCAGCGACTGGTTCACGGTGTTGGCCAGCCTGCGTTTCAAAACCACGAGCGATGCAACCCAGGGTGACCGCACTTTTGCACTGACCTACGTCAGTGTGGCCGGCAACGCGTCGGCGTCGCGCATCCAAACTATCACCGACGACACCATCGTGCCACAACTCGACCTGGACACCAGCCAGACGGGTAGCAACTACAGCAGCCAAATTTCCAACGTAGCGACCAATATCGCTCTGAGCTCAACCCTATCGGAGTCACTTGCGACGGTCATAGAAGCCAATTCGATCGGCAAGATCACGTTGACGGCCTCCAACATCGTGGATTCCAACGAAATCCTGGTGGTGGGCAGTACCCAGTTGGCCATCAATGGCAGTGGCTCTACCTCCGTCAATGTCACTGTGAATGGTCAGTTGTGGACAGGTAGCTACGCGGCAAATGGTAGCGACCACGTCTGGACGTTCACCAACAACACCAGTTCCAACAGCGCCGATGCCCAAGCCCTGGTTCGTGGTCTGTACTACCGCAATAACAGTGTCAGCGTGAACAAGATCACGGGCGCAGACCGTGGTTTCAGCCTGGTGCTGACAGATCGCTCCAACAACGACTCGCTGGCGGCGTTGAGCACCTTGCAGATGCCCGATTTGCTAGCGCCCGCACTTGACCTCGACGCATTGAACGCTGGGGTCAACAACACTGTGTTGGTCTTGACAGGATTCAACACTCCCCGCGCGTTGGCTGGTGCTGGCGTCTCGACCTCCTTGGTGGAATCTTCCGATGCCATTGGCCAGTTGCAATTGGCAGTCAATGGCATCCTGAACGGAGCGGATGAAAAGCTTCAAGTGGGTGCCGACACCTTCAACGCCGATGGCAGCACGCCACCAGTCAGTGTCACTGCGGGGAATGTGACCTGGAACCTCGGCTACGACAGTGCCACTCGGACCTTTACCTTCACACCGGGTTCCGGCGCGCCGCAGACCACCGCCAATACCTTGGACTTGATCCAGGCGATTCAATACCGCAATAGCGCAGGGACACCCAGCGACGGTGCACGCACCTTCGGCTTCACCCTGATCGACCATGCACTCAATGTCAGTGCGGCTGCGGTGGCCTCCATGGTGCTCAATGCAGCACAGCCTTTCGGCATCAACAAAAGTGGTAGTGCGATGAGCCCCATTTTGGCGGAGGCTGTGGACGACAATGGCGACGGCGTGAAGGGGGACGTGAACTACCTCTATTTCAGTGAGCCGGTCAAAGTCAGCGCAGTCACCACGAGCAACCTGTTGCTGTCGGGTGGCGCGATATGGGGAACGGGCACGGTGGAGGCCGTGTCTCCCCTGTTGCTGGGTGCTGAATCATATGCCAGCAAATTCAAGATCACCCAGGGCTCTAGTTCCATGACGACGGGCACCACACTTACGTTGAACCTCACCGATGTGATCGATCAAGGGGGCTCTACTGCCACGGCTAATGTGGTGTTTACCTTGCCCGACATGGTGGCTCCCACGTCATCGGTGTCACCGCCGCTCACGATTGCGGTGGATAACCAGGTCAGCAGCAGCGAGGCGGCGGCCGGGCTGGGGGTGGCGTTCAGCTTCACGGCCAGTGCCGACAATGCCTTCATCCGGTACTACCTCAACGGCACCGAATTGACGGGCAAGCGTGCGCCAATTCCCACCAGCTCCACCGCTGCGATGACCTTGAACATGGCCGCCGCCGATTGGGGGACGGCCGGCATCAAGGGCTTGAGTGCCCGTCTTGAGGATGCAAATGGCAATTTGGGTCCGGCCTCAGTGGCCAAATCCGTTAACTACGACTCTGACGTGACTGGCACGGCCCCCTTGTCCCTGAGCAACAACGCCGGGGCATCCGTCAGCACGGTGGATGCGGGCGATGTGGTGCAGTTCAGATTCGCGGAAGCAGTCAATCTGACGGACAGTATGTTGCCCAGCGCTTTGCTTGGAACGACAAAGCCGACGCCATCGGCGGTCGATTCATTCACCTTGTCAGGATCGGTCTATGCCAAGAATTGGACCGTGACGCTGGCCGCGGGTGCGACCTTGGGCAGTAACCTGTCGACACCATTCACGTTGACCGGTGTCCTCGATACCGCTGGGAACTCGGGCAACGTGACCGTGTCCCCCAGTGATATGGTGACCAGTCCAGGCGCAGGTTCGCCGTTGCTCATCAATCCCAGTGTCAAGTTCTTTGGCAATGTGGCTGCCGATAATGTGGTCAACGCGGCGGAAAGCTCGACCGGCGTCGCGCTCAGTTTGAGGACAAGCTTTGCACAGGTCGGTGATGCCGTTCGGCTGTACATGGACGGAGAGTTGGTCCAGACGCTCACGTTGTCAGCGTCGAACTTCAACAGCAGCACCCAGACGGCGACCCTCACCCTGGCAGCATCCGATTGGGGCGCCAGCGGAACCCGAGTGTTGACCGCAGACATTGCTCGCGCGTCCTACACCTCGGGTTTGTCGAATCAACGCACAGTGTATGTGGCGACGGACGTCGCGCACTGGTCGTCGGTGTCGCTGGGCGTGACGGGCTTGTGGTTCGATCCGAACAGCCTCACGCAGGACACGGGAACCTATGTCACGGCTTTTTCGGCGCTCAATCGCGCGACCCCGGTGACGCTGACCAACATGAGCGGGGCCACTGGGCCTCGCCTGATTCGCGACGCAATCAATGGCAACAGTGGCATGTATTTCGATCGCACCAACACCATGGGAGCTTTGACGCTGTCGAACTCCTCGATGACGGCGGGTTTGAGCGCGCAGAAAGCGGTGTTCGTGACATTCAACAGCTATGACCTGGCGTTTGCCCCGGAGGAGAAAGGTATTTTCCGAATCAATGCAATTGCCAGTTTTTCGCTCCAGCAGTTCCTGTACGGCAGCAATGTTCGAACTTCCTACTGGGGCACTAGCGGACCCGCGAGCACGGCACCTGCCAACGTATTCACCCAGACCGAAGTGAACATTTCGGGTCCGAATGCTGACAATGTTCAAGGCTATCTGAATGGCGCTGCCATGGCGGCCAGTATCAAGCAAGTCGACTTCACCAACGCTCCTTTGGTCTTGGGATCGGCTCAAGGTGGGAATGAGAGGCAGATGAATGGCCTGATCGGTGACTTAATCATCGCCGACAACATGGCGCTGACCCAAGCGCAACGCGGCGAAATCAATGCCTATCTTGCAGAAAAATACCGCGCAGTGGGCAGCGTCGTCACCAGCACATCCTCGGTGACCCTCAACGGAACGTCGGTAACGCTGTACGACTTGTCTGCACGCAATGACACTGCCATCGTGGACCAGTTTTTTCTGAATATCACCACTTCCGCCAATGACACGGTGCGGGTGTCGGGCGCCGATTATGTCAACACCGGTGCGGGTGACGATACGGTGTACCTCGATGATCTGGCCTTTCGGCAAATCGACGGCGGCAAGGGCTATGACAAACTCGTCCTGACCAACAACTACACGGGCAGCAGTACCCTGATCCTGGCGGATTTTGCGAGCAACGCTCGTGGGGTCTCCGGCGTAACGGCAGACGATGCCCGAGTCAACGCAGCTGGCTGGCACAAGCTTTATGGCATCGAAGCCTTTGATGTGTCGATCGCTACTGGCAAGCAGCTGTTGACAGTGACGGCTGCCGACGTCAACCAACTCAGCGAAAACAAAGCGCTGGGTTTCATCTTGGGCAGCAACGATGTGATCAAGCTCGGCGCCGGTTTTTCTGCGGTGACGGAAGTGGGGGTGTGGACCCTTAACGGCACCTACTTTGATTCACGTTGGTCCGGCACGGTCGGTGCCTCGGCCGTCAATCTTTACGCCAAATCGGGCGTGGTTGCGCCCGGCTTGCGTTCAGCCACGCTTGACAACTCCACGACCGCCACGGTGGTGATGGATCAGTCGGTAGACGCGACATCATCGGTGGTGGCGAGCAACTTCAGTGTCGATATGGGGGGAGGTACGGTGACGGCGGTGACCTCGACGACGGCATCCAATCTGTTGTCTTTGACCTTGAGCTCTCCCGTGGCGGGGGGCGTATTGGGGTTGAATTACACACCCAGCGGCAATGGTTGGATGAGCAACAACGGCGTTCAGATGGGATTCAGCAAGTGGTCCATTGGCGACGGCTCGGGCAACACCATCGATCGCGCCAGCGAGACAACCGCTCGCATGGTGCTGATGGGCAACCTGGGTAACGACACGCTCAAAGGTGGTGCTAAAAGTGATTTGATCGTGGGCGGTGCAGGTGACGACACCCTGACCGGTAACGGCGGCGGGGATATCTTTCGCTGGGGTTTTGGAGATACGGGGACGGACATCCTCACAGACTTCAATACCAGCAAAAGTGCTGCAGGCGCCGTGGGAACTGCCGACCGTCTGGACCTGCGAGGCTTGTTGAGCGTCAGCGGTTTGACCGAAACCAGCCTGAGTACCAGCTTGTCCAATTACTTGACGCTGGGACAAGGTGGCGGAGCGGGCGCTGGCGCCGTGGCGGGCACCACCCTCAATGATGCCGTGCTGAAGGTGGATGCGAACAGTGATGGCACGGTGGACCAAACCATCGTGCTGCAATCGGCCTGGGACATCAACATGGCATCGGTGAAAGCGAACACGGTGACCGGCATGACGGATGTCAACGGCTCGCCCATTGGCGGCAGCAGCGCAGGGGTTGCCAACACCCCCACGTCTTCGCAGATGTTGCAAGAGCTGCTCAACCGAGGGCAGTTGCTGGTGCTGTGAGGCGGG
>RFTK01000170.1 GCA_009923505.1 Betaproteobacteria bacterium | reverse complement strand
ACGGGGCGCGACATGACGCTTTGGCAGGGCAGCTGCATCGTTCACGAACAGTTCAACGAGCGCGAGCTTGTGAAGCTGATCGTGCGCAATCCTGACGCAAAGATTGCGGCGCACCCAGAATGCCCGGACGCCGTGTTGCGCCACGCCCACCACGTCGCGCAAACTGCCCGTCTTGAGATGGGCCACGGTGGATGAGGCGTAACGGCGCAGCGTGCCGTCTTGCCCGGCCAACGGCAGCGAGGACATCAACTCGCTAGCATAGGCAGAGGCCCAGGCCTGCGTCAGCAAACGGGCCAAGCCGTTGGCCGTGATGCGCTCTTGCCGGCTCAGCCCCGAGCCGTTGTCCAGCACCAGGTCCTCAGCGCCGATGCGGTTGCGCCACCAACGGGTGACCAGGTCGCGAGAGGCCTCGAACCGTCCCACCCCCTGGGGCTGCCAGCTGAGGGTGAGAAACAGTTGCTGCGCCATCACGTTGTTGCTGAATTTGTTGATGTCGCGCACCACCTCGGCCAGGGGAGGCGACTCCACTGTGAAGGCCGGTCGCAGGCCTGCCGGCACCGGGCCGTCGCGCACACTGCCACGCAACTGTCCGCCCAACTGTTGCCACATCCCCTCGATGGCCCGCGCCGCAAAACGGGTGGGGTCCGGATGGGCCAGCGGCCACAGCCGCTCCCCGCAACTGGCGGGATAGCTGCCGCCAAAACGGGGTTGCAAGGGGTCTTGCCACTCGAGCCGCAGGCCCGCGCGGTAGTCCAGACAGTCACCGGCGCTCAAGGGCACCGTGGTCGGAAATTGCACGCCTGCGAGCGGCGGCTCGACATGCACCCGAGCCACTTGAGCCGAGCGGTCTGGCACAAAGTGCATGAGCACCGATTTGAAGTTGACCAGCAAGGCGTCGGGGGTCGCGTTGTAGGGTCGCAGAGGTTCACCATCGAACCCCCCGGGGTCGCGTGCGGGCACCTCGAAGGCAGTGCGGTCCAGCACGATGTCGCCCTCGATGCGCTGAATTCCCAGGCCCTGCAAGCGCCGCAGCAACAGCCACAGACGCTCGACGCCCAGGCGCGGGTCGCCCTGGCCGCGCAGGTAGACATTGCCCTGCAACACGCCCTCCCGGACCGAGCCCTCCACATACACCGGGGTGCTCCAGGTGAAGGCCGGTCCCAACTGATCCAGGGCCACGCTGGTCGTCACCAGTTTCATCAGGGAGGCGGGGTTGACCAACACCTGCGCACGGTGGCTGATGAGTGGGGCACCTTTGCCCGACGACGAGGCGGGCATCACCACCACGCTCAGGGCTTCACGCGGCACCTGGGCGCGCTGCAAAGCTGCCTCTACCGTCGCAGGCAAACCGCCGGCGGCGAGGGCATGCAGCGGCATCGCGACGGCCAGCCCTGCCAGACCGAGCACACGCCGTCGTCGACCTTGTTGACTCCATCGGGTGAGCCAGGCCAATGGCGGCAGTAGCGCCATGGGTATCAAGGATGTCATGGGCGTCATTCGCGTCTGGGGTAGCTTGGGCATCAGCGGGTCCATGCAAACCATTATCCAGCCGACGCTAGGAGTACACGGACGACAGCAGGCGACTCCATCAACCGCCACGCGTGTGTTTCCGCATCACCCCACCGCACCAGACAACGCGACCTGCCGCGATAATCAATGCCTCTCTCCCCTGGGTCGCCTCAACCTCGATCCTGCCCATCCCTTCATGAAGCTGCTAGCCCTCGACACCAGTACCGAACAGCTCTCGATTGCCGTCCAGTGCGGCGATCGGGTCTGGTGCCATCGGGGCACAGGGGGTGCCCAGGCCTCGACCCACCTCATTCCCGGCGTACTCGAACTGCTGGCCCAGGCGTCACTGAGCTTGTCTGAGCTGGACGCGCTGGTGGTGGGCCGTGGGCCTGGATCGTTCACCGGCTTGCGCACGGCGGTTGCTGTGGTCCAGGGCCTGGCCTACGGCGCCTCGCGGCCCGTGCTGGGACTCGACACCCTGCTGGCCCTGGCGCCACCCGTGATTGCACAGGATTCCACAGCCCAGCGGGTGCTGGCGGTGCTGGATGCCCGCATGCAGCAGGTGTATGCCGCCGCCTATGAGGTGCGGACCTCGGTGGACCCGACGAGCCCTGAATGGCACACCGTCATGCCCCCGGGCCTGTACGACCCCTGCGATCTGACACTGCCCGCTGCGTGGCGGGATGACCCTGCGGTCTGGGTGGCTGGCAACAGCAGCACCTTGTTGGGTGATGCCCCTGGCGTCCTGCACACCTCTGATGGTTTGCCCCGCCGCGTTCTGTCGTGCCTGCCCGATGCACAGGCGTTGCTTCAACTCGCGCCTGCCGCGTTGGCGCGCGGAGAGGCCGTCGCGGCGCACAGCTTGTTGCCGCTGTATTTGCGTGACAAAGTGGCGCTCACCACCGCCGAGCGAAAGGCGCTCAAGGCACACGCGTTGCCCTCGGCATCTTCGTCCACCGAACCGCCCCGTCAGGCGGCCACCTCATGAGCGCCACCACCACCCTGGCCGTGCGACACGTTCCGTGGTCGGACCTCTGGTTCGATGAAGTGCTGGCCATCGAGCAAAGCGCTTACTCACACCCCTGGACACCTGGAAACTTTCGAGACTCTGTGGTGGCCGGCTACCACCTGGAGATTTTGTTGGTGCAGGATCAGGGGCGGGAGCATGTAGCGGGTTACTGCGTCGCCATGGAGGGCGTGGACGAGGTGCATCTCCTGAACATCACCGTCGCCCCGGCCTGGCAAGGTCGAGGACTGGGCATTCGCCTGCTCACCGCCTTGTGCGCCTGGTCGCGCCAGCGGCAGGCGCAATGGCTGTGGCTGGAGGTGCGCGCCAGCAACACGCATGCGCAACAGGTCTACCAGCATTTTGGTTTCAAGCGGGTTGGCGAGCGCAAAGATTATTACCCGCTGTCCTCCGGTCGGCGCGAGGATGCCGTGGTCATGAGCTTGCTGTTGCGGGTGCCTCGTCAACCCTCGGAGAGCGTGGCATGAGCCTGCAACTGGATCATCGCCGACGTGCCATGCTGGCGGAAATGGGCGTGCACTTGCCTGAAGCAGCCGTGACGCTCACCGAGCCGGCGTCGGGTCCCTCTAGCGTCGACGCAAGGCCTGCCGTCCCCGACATCTTGCATCCCTCTGCCAGCAGGGTCGCGGCTGTGGGGGGGGCAGCTGGCTCTGGCCGTCCTGCTGGGGCATCAGCACCTCCGACAACACCTGTCCCTCGTCCCATCGCGATGCAACCGTCAGGCCATGCCCTGGGCCCTGTCGCCGACCTGAGCTGGTCTGCGCTGCAACAGGCGGTGGCTGGTTGCGAGGCGTGCACCCTGTGCCAACAACGACGTCACACGGTGTTTGGCACCGGCGCGCCCGAGCTGTCCCCCGGCGAGGCACCACCGGTGGATTGGATGATCGTGGGCGAAGCCCCGGGCGAACACGAAGACCTGCAAGGTGAGCCGTTCGTTGGCCAGGCCGGTCGACTGCTGGACAACATGCTCAAGGCCGTGGGCTTGCAGCGTCATGCAGAGCAAGCGCCAGGCGGTCGTGTGTACATCACCAATGTGCTGAAGTGCCGCCCGCCAGGCAACCGCAACCCACAGCCCGACGAGGTAGCGCGCTGCGAGCCGTATCTGCGTCGGCAAGTGGCCTTGCTGCGACCGCGCATCATTGTTGCGATGGGGCGATTCGCGGTGCAGTCGTTGTTACGTGACAGCGTGGCGGACATCGAGTCGCAGCCGCTGGGACGTCTGCGCGGGCAGATCTATGCGTATGAGGGTGTGCCGGTGGTGGTCACGTATCACCCGGCTTATTTGCTGCGCAACCTGGTCGACAAGCGCAAGGCCTGGGCCGACTTATGTCTGGCCCTCAGCACGGCGAGCCGGCCACAGGGCTGAGGCAATCGAGCCCACGATCAGGCACACGGCGGTCCAGTCCTGCCAGTGCAGGACCTCACTCAGCCACCAGGCGCCGCTGAACACCCCGATGACCGGGATGAACATCACGCTCAGGCTCGACGCCATGGGCGGGAGATGCCGCGCCAGGGTGAGCCAGATAGCCTGCGAAAACACAAACACCAGGGTGGCGTTGTACGCAATGGAGGCCCATTGAATCGGGGTGGGCCAGGCCCAGCGCTCGTACTCGAGCAGGAACGACAGCGGCAAACCAAACGCCAAGGTGATGGCAATCATCCAGAAGGTGATGGTGAAGGTGGAAACGGTGAGCG
>RFTK01000169.1 GCA_009923505.1 Betaproteobacteria bacterium | reverse complement strand
TCTCCGGGTGACAGGGTGTTGATCGCCTCTTGGGTCGATCGGGTGAGTGCGGTTGCCGTTGCTGGCATGAAATACTCCTTTGACGTTGTTGAGGAACAGGTGTCATTGGAGATTTCGGGTGGCGAACATACGAGGGACCAATTGGCGAACCATGCGGAAACTTCTGGTTCGCCAATGCCCCGCCACAAATGAAGACGGCGAGCACTTGGCTCGCCGCTTGTGAAGTTGCCTGATGTTCAGGCAGTTAGTTGCTGCTGTCCGGATGTTCTTTGACGGACACTGTCAGGTATGTCTCCGTCCGACCCATTACGGTCGTTCATGGGTGCGCGAAGCGGACATTTGCGCACCTCAAAATTAGATCGCCAGTGCCACACATCAATGCGAGTGTTGATGGTGAATGTCAGGGTAATGTATATGTTTGTGGGTGATTGCGGAATGTCGATGCCAATGGGCATGTGGCTCTGTTAAATCCACCCCAATGTCGTGCTGATGCTGATGGTGCTCACCATGGGTATGTGCATGTGAGTGGCCATTTCGACACCACTGAGCGAACCATCGGACAGAAATCGGTAGCTGTAATGGAACCCATCGCCAAGGGCTTTATCTCTGAACAAGGCCGCTATATCAGGTGGCTCCAGGGCTTTCCAGCCCGGCAATGGCTTGGTGGCCCAAGACAAAGCACTGGCCAATAGCAAACACACTGCGATCCAGCGTTTGCGATACACGATCAGTCCTTGCGGAACGCTTTGTGACAGGTGTTGCAGGCATCTCGCATCTGTCCTACAGCCGCCCCAAATCGTTTGAGATCACCCGACTCCGCTGCCGAGGTCACCGCAATCGTCTTAACTTGCAAGTCAGTGGCATACCGCTTGAACTTCTCGTCCTCAAACCAGATGTCATCCTTGGCGCGGGTGTCGCCCCGTTCACTGCCTTCAACAAATCCCTCCCACGGTAACTTGCTGAGCAACTCCACCGCTTTGGCATCTTGAGCCATCTGCTTGGCATCGAATGGTCGGTGACCGTCCACTGTCTGCACCATTCGGTTGACATAGGTCGCCATCAAGGTGAACGCCGCCTTGCGGTGCTTGATGGCTTGTTCGATCTTGCGGTCTTGCGCGTTGGAGAGGCTAGGCAGAACCAGTAATGCAGCACTCAACATCAGGAGTTTGAATATGGATTTCATCAATGACTCACCAGGGGGTAGATCGCCAATCCGATCAGTGCTGCGCCAATGACCAGTACCGGTTCGGGAATCTTCTTGAACTTCCACAACAGTGCCGTGGCCCCAACTGCAAGCAATGCGGTGGGGATGTCGCTGACAGAGCGCTGCGCGATTACCACCACCGAGCCTGCAATGGCGCCGATGGCCGCTGCCGTGATGCCATCCACAAACGCGATCACCGAAGGGTTCTTGCCCCATTTCTTGAAATGCGGCGCAGAAACGATGGTGATCAGGTAGCACGGCAGGAAGGTCGCCACTGCCGCCATGACTGCGCCAGGCAATCCTGCGACCAGATAACCGATAAAGCCCGTCGTGATGACTACCGGACCCGGAGTAATCATGGCCACGGCCACGGCATCCACGAACTGGCGGTCAGTGAGCCAGTGGTGCTCGGTCACGGTGCCCGCATAGAGGAACGGGACAATGGCTAGTCCTGAACCAAAGACAAAGGTTCCAGCCTTAGCAAAGAACAGTCCGATCTGAGTCAGCAAACCTGGATCAAGTGACGCAGTGTTGGATTCAATGGCGCTTTGGCCAAAGTAGTTTTCGTAAAGCATCCATAGGGCAACACTCAATGCAATAAGCCCTAAGACGACCTTGGAGGTCACAAACGAAAGCATGTCCTTCAGGTTGGGCTTGCAGCGGATCACCCAGACCAGCAAACCTGCGGCAATGAACAACCAGGCGATTTCAGACTGGGTGATGATGGTTACTGCGGCCAGAACACCAAAGATGCCCCACAACAGTTTGTCCTTGCCGATGCTCTTGGTGGAGAGCTTGTGGGCTCCAATGGCCATGATGCCAAGCACCGCAGCACCCACGCCATAGAACACCGCCTGCATCCAAGGCAGCCCCCCATAGGACACATAGGCCATGCCCAAGGCAACCACCATCAGGAAAGATGGCAGCACAAATGCCAAGCCCGCTAACGTTGCACCCAGGATGCGGTAGTGCACATAGCCCAAGTAGATCGCCAACTGTGCCGCAAGAGGGCCTGGTGCGATTTGAGCCAACGCAAGACCTTCCTTGTAGTCGGCTTCGGTGATCCAATGGCGCTCTTCCACCAGATCGCGGTGCATGAAGCCGACTAGCGCCACAGGGCCACCAAAGCCAAGGGCTCCAAGCCTCAGGAAGTAGAGCGTCAGCTGCCAGAGGGAGTAAGGGGTCAGATTCTTAGTTTCAGTCATGGCTTTGCCCCCTTGTCGGCGGGTTTCTGGAAAGTGGTCAGCAGACCATCAAAGATGGTGCTGGCCAGGTTGAGCAACTGGTCGTCGTCGGTGATAGTGGTGCTTAGGCCTTCCAGCGCGGCTTCGACGCCCACAGCTTCAGGGGGCTGCACTCCCCCGACATCCAAGTAGTGGACAAGCAAGCCCAGACGTTGGATTGCAGGCTCCATCAACCCAAAGCTCGCTGCCACCACTTCAAAGGTGACTTTGGCACCCACATGAGAAAAACGAGCTCCGTCGAAATCAAACCCCAACGCATCCTTGGGGCAGTCTTTGGGACTCTTGAGCCAAAGGATGCGGGCGTTGGGATCAATGAAACGGCGAATCAACCAAGCTGTAGCCAACCTGTCCACCCAAGGTTTGGCACGGGTAGCCCATGTTCGACCTTGAAAGTCGGCAATGCTCAGCGAGGGAATGGCACCGACGGCGGCGTGCGGTTCATCGGGCGAGATCAAGCGAGCACAGTCCCCTTCCAATTCGACCAGTACGGTTTCGGTCTGAGCCCTCTCCTGCCCAGGGAAGAAGTCAATCTGGCTGAGTTGATCAAATGTCTTGCGCAGCTTTCTGGCTTGCTTAAGAACGTCTGGTGCCGAGACGGGTGTCAGTTCGCCTGCGGCCTTTCCAAGTTCAGCCAGCAATGCCGCGTACTCTTCAGATCGGTTGAACAGGCTTTTGAAATCAGTCCCGGACGGCTCCACAGTGTCCAGCACCATGGCCGTGCCGCCGCCCGACAGCACATCCTGGGCGATGCCATCTAAAAGTGTCCGGTTGCTAAGCAAATCGGGGAGCAAATAGACGCCATCACGCAGCACCGAGGCACCGGATGACTTGAGGGCCCGCCAGGCACGTTGACGCAGGGTGGCGTTTTCTGTGGGCAGGCTGGTGATGAAGCAGAGCCAATTCATGATGTAGATAATTCTACATCTCGAATATGTTTCTACAAATTACTCCTGCTAGCAGAGGAAGATTATCCAGCAACTAAGCTGGCCTCAGATGGCCTCAGATGGCCTCAGATGACCTCAGTGGGGGTATATGGGCTGCGAATGACGTCCATCAGAAATGTCGATGATTAACTGCAAATGGCCGTTTGCAGTCAAATCAAGCTGAACCAAATCACACAAACGCAAGCATCTTTTTCTGCTCTTCCCAGTCACGTGGCAGAGACTCATGCCGCCCACGGATCGTCTGCAGATTCAGATGCCTGGGCTGCACGCCTTCCAAAATGGCCTCAACAATGTCTGGAGCCAGACTGGTCATGCGAAGGACCTCAGCCACCCACCCAGGCTCCAAATTGAAGGCACGCGCCAAATCCCTTGCCGTCGCATATTTACCATCCTCGAGCAGGCGCTGCCAGTAGAACGCCTTACCCAAGGTCTTGATCATCGGGATATCCACGCCGCCAGACATCACGTTTGACATCGTTCCCGATGGCGGCGTAAGCAGCTTTCTGTTTTGCTTGCGCCTGATTTTGAGAGGGATCATCGTCACTCTTTGACTGTCGGTCATGAACTGACAACTCTTGCCGTCGACATCGATTCGCACGCTGCGCAACCTGGGGTTGCCTTGATAAGCCTCTGTTGTCATGCCATCACCTCCTTCGCATATTCCTTGGCTTCCTCCACATAGGGGTGGGCCACGATCTCAGGATCCAGACCAATCCAGCCATCCTCACGCCAATGGATGTCCAGGCTGCCATCCCTGAAGTTCACGCGCTCAATGAGCAGTTGTGCAACGCGTTGCTGCTCAGCCGGGAAGAGTTGTTTCCACACATCCGCGATGCGTCGCATGGACACCACCACCTGCTCTTCTTG
>RFTK01000168.1 GCA_009923505.1 Betaproteobacteria bacterium | reverse complement strand
CGGGTCATCGTGGAATACCTTGACACACTCTCGCCAGTGGGCAAGTTGATCGCCAGCTCGGGGCGCGAGCGCGCCGCCATCAAGACCTGGGAGGCCCTGGCCGATGGCCTGCTCGACGCCAGCATCCTCGCGCGCCTGGAAGCCAGCTGGCCAGGCCGCTCTGCCCACGAGCGCAGCCAGGCCTGGATCGAGCGTCAACTGCGCAAGATCGACGACAGCCTGGCGGCGATGAGCCGCGGCCTGGGTGACAACACCTACTGCAGTGGCATCCACCTGAGTTTGTCCGACATCGCGGTGGGCTGTGCGCTGGGCTACCTCAACTTCCGTTTCCCGCAGATCGCCTGGGCGTCGCGCCACCCCAACCTGGAGCGGCTTTACAACAAGCTGATGCAGCGCCCAAGCTTCATCGACACCCAGCCGGCTTGAAACAGCCCTCACTGGTCCAGCCATGATCACGCCCCCGTTTCTGGACAAGATGGTGGCGCGCGAACAAGCGCCTGCGGCGCTTCAGGCGTTGGCCCTTCGCGGGCCCGTGGTGTTCACCAACGGGGTGTTCGACGTCTTACACCGCGGCCATGTCACCTACCTGGCGCAGGCCCGGGCGCAAGGCGCGGCCCTGGTGGTGGCGCTCAACACCGATGCGTCAGCGCGTCGCCTGGGCAAAGGCCCGGACCGCCCGCTGAACAACGAAGAAGACCGCGCCATCATGATCGCTGCGCTGGAGTCGGTCAGCCTTGTGACCTGGTTTGATGAAGACACGCCCTTGCAACTCATTCGCGAGCTACGCCCGCAGGTGCTCGTCAAGGGCGGTGACTACGACATGGCTACCCTGCCCGAAACGGCAGCGGTGCAGTCCTGGGGCGGCCGGGCTCTCGCCTTGCCCTTTGTGGACGGCTACTCCACCACCGCGCTGGTGCGCAAAATTCGCCTGGGTTAATCAGCAGCGCCGAACACGGCGTGCCACAACGCCAGGACCGCGGCGGCCTCGGTCTTCAGTTCAGAAGCCTCGACCTGGGTCGGCATCTCGTCGAGTCGTGCGCGATGCTGCACACGTCGTAAATCCCGATAAGCGTCCGCAGCGGCAACGCCCACCCCCACAGGCAGCAAGCCCACCTGCTCAGCCCTGAGCAGCAGGGCAATATTGCCCACGTTGTCCAACAACTCGGGGTGAGCGCCTCCGTGACCAAGCACCAAATACTGCACCGCGAACTCAGCATCCACCATGCCACCCGGGCTGTGCTTGACGTCAAACTGGCCGGCCGGCACGGGCCGTGCCTGTCGCAGCTTGTGACGCATGGCCACAATCTCCTGCGCCAAGAGCCCCAAGTCGCGGGGCGCTCGGATCACCTCGCGTCGCACGCCCTCGAACGCCTCGGCCAGGGCAGGCAGGCCCACACAAAACCGTGCCCGCGTCATGGCCTGATGCTCCCAGGTCCAGGCCGTGTTGCTGCCGCGTTGGCTTTGATAATCGGCAAAGGCCTCGAAGGAGGTCACCAGCAACCCTGAATTGCCGTTGGGTCGCAAAGCCGTATCAATTTCGTAGAGATCGCCTTCCCCCGTCTTGACCGTGAGCCAGTTGATGAGGCGGCGCACCAACTGCGCATAGATTTCGCCCGCCTGCGGATGATCGTCCTGGTAGACGAACACGATGTCCAGGTCGCTGCCGTAGCCCAGCTCTTTGCCGCCTAGCTTGCCGTAGCCGAAGATCGCCATCTGGGGCACGTCCTGGTGTCGCTGCTTGAGTCGCTGCCACACCCAGCGCAGGCTCAAGCGCAACAGGGTATCGGCCAGTGCACTCAGGTCATCGGCCACTTGCTCGACCGTCAGACGACCTTCCACGTCTCGAGCCAGGGTTCGAAACACCTCGGCGTGGTGAGCCCGCCGCAGCAGGTTCAAGAGGTTTTCCTCGTCGTCCTCGCCGGCGGTTTGCAAAGCGACAAGACGGGCCTCCAGGTCCGCCTCGAATTGAACCGGGTCGAAGCGCTCCATCAACAATGCCTGAGTGGCCAGCTCGTCGATGACGCCGGGGTGCTGCAGCAAGTAGCGCGCAGGCCAGCGTGCCGCCCCTAGCAAACGCAGCAACTGCTCGTGCACGCCGGGTCGCTCCACCAGCAAGGCCAGATAGCTCTCGCGGCGCAGCAACGGCTCGATCCAGTCACTCCAACGCACCGCCGCCTGCTCGTCGACTCGGCCCTCGTCCATCCACGATTGGGTCCGTTGCACCAACCTCAACAAGCGCTGTCGGCCATCATCACGCAATGCGCGCACCCGCGGATGGTCGGGCCAGCGTGCCACGCGCTCACGCAGTGCCTCACCCAGATACGGCAGCACGCCCTCGAGATCGCAGGCCGCAGCCAACCCATCGACAGGTGCCGTGGCACTCGCTCCTCCGAGTCCATTGCTTGACTCTGATTGCCCCAGGAGTCGGTCAAATTCCTGAGCCACCAGTTCCCGGTGCCGGGCCAACTCGGTCCAGAAAGCATCCACCGAAGCCATGCCCAGGGTATGTGCCAACCAGGCCAGATCGCCCGGGTCGGAGGGCAGGGCATGGGTCTGCTGGTCGTCCAGGTACTGGATGCGATGCTCGACCCGTCGCAGAAACACATAGGCCTGCGCCAGGGCCTGGGCTGTGGCAGCGGGCATCAGTTGCGCGCGGGTCACCCGCTCGAGCGACTCCAGGGTGGGCTGCGTGCGTAACTCGGGGAACTGTCCACCGCGCACCACCTGCAGCAACTGCACGGTGAATTCGATTTCGCGAATGCCCCCGCGCCCGAGCTTGACGTCGTTGGCCCGCTCCGGTCGTCCTGCGCTGCTGCGCTGGGCATGGTCACGAATTTGGCGATGCAAGCCGCGCAGCGCTTCGAACACGTTGTAGTCCAGGTAGCGTCTGAACACAAAAGGCTGGACGGTGTCTCGCAGCGCCAAGGCGCTACCCAGGCTGCTGCGAGGGGCCACCACCCGGCTCTTGAGCCAAGCAAACCGCTCCCACTCACGACCCTGCACCAAAAAATATTCTTCCAGCGCATTGAGTGACACCACCGAAGGCCCCGAGTGTCCGTTCGGACGCAAGGCCAGATCCACCCGAAACACAAAACCGTGCTCGGTGGTGTCTCCCACCAGGCTGTAGAGTCGCTTGACTGCGCGAGAAAAATACTCGTGCACGCTGATGCGCCCACCTCCATCGGCGCGGCCCTGGGTATGTCCGTCCTCGTCGTACACATAAATCAAATCAATGTCGCTGGAGACATTGAGCTCGCGTGCGCCCAATTTGCCCATGCCGATGATCCACAGCTCGGCGCGACGACCCTGCTCGGTGATGGGAGCGCCATACAACGCATCGAGCTGGGTCAGCGCCTCTTGGCAGGCATGGTCCAACGCCAGTTCAGCCAATTCGGTGACCGCTCGGGTCACCACCTCCAGGGGCGCACGCTGCTCGCAATCCAGCACCACCAGGCGCTCGATCACGAGTTGGCGCAGCACACGCAAGGCTGCGCCCAATTCACCCAGTCGCGCCAGCAGAGGAACCAGGGCTTGCTCCATGGTGTCGCGCACCGGCGGACCCGGGGGCAATGCGGACAGGACATCAGCGTAGCGCCGCCGCAAACGTTGAACCAAGCGTGAATGATCGGCACCAGGGTCGGGCAGGTCGCCAGCGGACACAGCCGGATCGGGCGGGGGGGTGATAATTCCGTTCACGTTATTCCCATCATGGCAGACACAGACGCAGTTACCCAGCAGCCCTCCGAGCCCAAGCCACTGACCGCCTCTCGTGGTTGGTCGCGCGGTTTGCGCCTGTACGCCCGGCTCACACGCTGGGCCCTGCTGGCCGTGGCCGGGGTCTGGCTCGTGGTGGCCTTGCTGTGGTTGCTGCTACACGGTTTCATTGTGCCGCGAATCGGCGACTTCAAACCCATGCTGGAGGCACAAGCCAGCCACCTGAGTGGGCGCGAGGTGCGGGTGGGCACGTTGCAGGCCTATTCCCATGGCTGGTTGCCCTCGTTCGAGGCCCTGGACATCACCATCCTGGACCCGCAGCAATCCCAAGGTTTGCGCCTGGGGCGCGTACTGTTCACCCTCTCGCCGCAGTCGATTCTGCGTGCAGCCTTCGACCAGATTGTCATTGACCGTCCCTCGGTGGATGTCCACCGGGCCACGGATGGCACCTGGTCTGTGGCAGGCTTGACGATCGAGGGGTCGTCGGATGGGTCGCTCGCCGATTGGCTGTTTTCACACAGCGAGGTGGTGGTGGAGCAGGGCCAGTTGCGCTGG
>RFTK01000167.1 GCA_009923505.1 Betaproteobacteria bacterium | reverse complement strand
TCGTTGGTGCGCGGCTCATACCGGTTGGGGTTGGCGATCATGGCTCTGGGGTTGTCGGGCACGATGAGCTGGGGCACGCCGCCAAAGAAGCTCAAGGCCCGTGCGCAACCATGGAGCCAGTCGGCCATGGTCTCGCGCGGCGTGGCACAGGCGAAGGTGTAGCTCGATGCACCCAGCGCTGCCACGAAGATGTGGGCACGGCTGCCATCGGTGAGCTCCATGGTGGGGCCGGCGAAGTCGATGAAGAGCTTCTCGCCGGCGCGGTGGATCTGGCGCATCGAGCGCTTCAGGCGCAGCGCATAGCGCCGGTAGTTCTCGCAGAACTGGCTGTAGCGCCAGGTGCTTTGCTGCGGGTGCTGGGCCACGTACTCTTCCCACAGCAGCATGAGCGTCATGCCTTTGCGGCGCAGTTCCTGGTGAATGCGGCCGAAGTCCGGTTGGGCGTAGTGGCTGGGGCGGTCGGCTCTGCCCCCGACCAGGCGGCGTTCGAGTGCGGCCTCGCTCAGGCGTTCAACCGTTGGCCAGTCCAGCCCGGCTGCTGCGGCCAGGCTGGTGTACTTGGCCACCACGCCCTTGGAGATGTTCAGGGAAGCGGCAACGCGTTCGTGCGACAGCCCTGCATGGAGTTTGAGACGTAGGACGTCTTTGATCTTGCGCATATGGATCCTTGCTGCGGGCATGCCGTCTCCCAGGCCAAAGCCGGGAAGGCTACCCACATCGAGTGGATGAATGTGCGCAACACCATCACGGTGGCATACGACATCGTTCCGGTACCGTGACCGGTGATTCCGCCGTCGTGACCGGTCATTCCGGTCACCCCGCAAATCGGTCACGTTCAGACCGGAATCCCCGGTCACGTTCGATCGGAATCGTCGGTCACGATGGACCGGAATGACCGGTCACGTTGGTCCGGAATACCCACTTCACCGCGCAAATCCGCAACCCGAACACCCGCCGGGCCTACGCGCGAGCCGCCAGCCGCTTTAGCGCCTGGTGCGCCGAATACGGCCTGGATGATCTGCAAGCCATCGAGCCGGTCCATGTGGCCGCCTACATCGAAACCCTGCAGTTGCAGATGACCGCGCCATCGGTCAAGCTGCAGTTGGCCGCGCTGCGCGTGCTGTTCGACTGGCTGGTCGTTGGCCAGGTCATACCAAGCAACCCAGCCTCCTCGGTGCGCGGACCCAGGCATTCGGTCAAGAAAGGGAAAACGCCCGTGCTGGCCGCAGACGAGGCGCGGACACTGATTGATGCGATTGACACCTCCACCATCACCGGCCTGCGCGACCGCGCGCTGATCGGCTTGATGGTCTACACCTTCGCCCGTGTGGGCGCCGTGATCAAGATGCAGGTCGACGATGTCTATGTGCAGGGCCGGCGCACCTGGATACGGCTGCATGAGAAAGGCGGCAAGGAGCACGAGATGCCATGCCATCACAATCTGGAGGACTACCTGCATGCTTACTTGGAAGCGGCACAGCCTGGCGCGAAAGCGTATTTGTTCTGCACGGCCATGGGCCGCAGTGCCACGCTCTCAGCCAGGCCGATGAGCCAGTCCGATGTCTGGCGGATGATCGGACGTCGCGCCGAGCAGGCCGGCATCAAGACCAAGATTGGCTGCCACACCTTCAGGGCCACCGGCATCACGGAGTACCTGCGCAATGGCGGCAAGCTGGAAATTGCGCAGCAGATGGCCAACCATGAAAGCGCCCGCACGACCGGACTTTATGACCGGCGCAATGATCAGGTCTCGCTTGATGAGGTGGAGCGGATCTTGATCTGACGAAGGTTATTACTAATGTTTGCTCCTTGGCCGCTCTCATTCATACAACCTTTTGGCGCCGATTGAATATTGACCCTGGGTCAGTTTTCGGTCGGCGTCAAGGTGGTGAAGGCGCTGGGTCTCCAGCTGACGATTGATCCTTTGGGGCAGGCGTAGAAAGGTTCCGAATCATCTAGCTGGCCACCAACCTCAGCGGCGCAGCGGCGCTGCAGTGCGCCAGGAAATCCGTGGTCGCGCGGCCTAGCCGCTTTTCGCGGTGTAGCGCGATGGCGAACTTGCGGGTTGCCTTGGGTAGGCGTGTTCGCAGTTCGACCAAGTGCCCGTCTTCCACGCTTTGCGCCACCGCGTACCGCGAAAGGCAGCCGAGGGCATCGCTTGTCGCCACTAAGCGCTTAATCGCTTCGGTGCTGCCGAGCTCGAAGCCGACGCGCACATGAGCCAGATTTTTCAGCAACCACTCATCCGCGATCTGGCGCGTGCCGGAGCCCTGTTCCCGTAACACCCAGGTGACGTTAGCCAGCTGTCGGGCCGTCGCGCAGCGATTCGCCAGCGGATGGCCCGGTGCAGCGAGGATCACCATTTCGTCATCCAGCCAAGGCCGAAAGACAAGTTCAGAATGCGTCTGAGCCCCCTCGATGAAGCCGATGTCGACGTCGAAGCCAGCTACCGCTGCTATCACTTCGCTCGTATTGCCAATGCGCAGATGGACCTGGCTCTTGGGGTGCAGTTGCACCCATTGCGACACCAGGCTCGGCAACAAATATTCGCCAATCGTAAAGCTGGCGGCCACCCGCAAGGGTGCGGCGTGCTCGTCCATGAACAAGGCTTGCACTTCGGTCGCCTGTTCGACCAGAGCCTGCGCCTTGGGCAACAGCGCGCGTCCGTTCTCGTTGAGCAGCAGGCGTCGGCCGATGCGGTCGAACAGTTCGACCCCAAGTGCGGCCTCGAGGTCAGCCAGCGAGGTGCTGGCTGCAGATTGCGAGCGTGCAATCCGGTTAGCCGCCGCACGTGTGCTGCCGCCGCGCGCCGTGGCCAGAAAGACTTCGAGGTGACGCAGGTTAAGGCGCAGACGCTGGAATGATTGTTGATTGGATTTATCGATCATTCTAAGCAATATTATCCGCTTTTTTATTTAATGACTTTTACTTATTATTAAATTCATAGAGGGCTATGACCCTTCCACGCTGAGCCCATGCGCGCTATTCAAAAGAGGTCTGACTGTGTTCAATTTCCTGTCGCCAACGTCATCTGCCGACACGGCCCAACCCGCTTGGCTACCGCCGCACTTGATTCAACTGCTCCCGGGAACTGCCTTGTCTTGTGTGATTGCGATGGCCGCTACCCTGGTATCCACGCTGCACGGCGGGCCGCAGCTGTTGTACGCGCTGTTCTTTGGTGTGGCTTTTCACTACCTCAGTCAGGACGTCACCACCAGGCCCGGCATCGAATTTTGCTCGCGCACCGTGCTGCGCCTTGGCGTCGGCTTGCTCGGTGCTCGAATCACGGCAAGTCAAATTGCTGGGCTGGGCTGGAGCACTGCGGCTATTGTCATCGCCGCAGTCGCAACCACGCTGCTGTGTGGGGTGCTGCTGGGACGTCGTCTGGGCATGAACCGCGCGCAAGCTATATTGTCCGGCGGTGCTGTCGCCATCTGTGGCGCGTCGGCGGCTCTGGCGATCTCGGCAGTGTTGCCGCGCGACAAGGAAAGTGAACGCTTTACCCTGATGGTGGTGGTGACCGTGACCGTGCTTTCTACCCTCGCCATGGTGATTTACCCGCTGGTTGCCAGGTTGCTGCACCTGCCACCCGAGCTGGCAGGCCTCTTTCTAGGAGGCACGATCCACGACGTTGCGCAGGTGGTGGGCGCCGGCTACATGCTGAACCAGGAAACCGGCGACTACGCCACCATCGTCAAGCTGTTTCGTGTGTCCATGCTGGCCGTGGTCGTGGTCGTGGTGTCCAGTCTGTTTAAACTCCAGCGCGAAGCGAGCGAAAGCACTTCCGCCAACCCCAAACAGTCCCTGGTACCGTGGTTTCTCTGGGTATTCGTGGCGCTGGTCATCATTAACTCCGTGGGCGGCGTGCCGGCGGTGGTCCAAACTGGCCTCAATGACGTCTCACGTGCCTGTTTGGTCGTGGCCATTGCGGCGCTTGGCGTGAAGACCTCGTTCATGCAACTGGCCCAAGCCGGCTGGCGACCCTTCGCCCTGCTGCTGGTTGAAACGCTGTGGATGGCCGGGTTTGTTCTGACTGCCATCCTGATGCGCAACTGACGGCCTTGCCTGTTCCGTATCTCACGCCCATCCCAATTTTCCAGCTATCTCAGCGCACCACAATCGACGCAATTCCGGTTGCGCAAGCGACCATTGTGACGACCGCCGCGGTAGCAATGGCGATTGCGGACGGCGAAGTCCTGCCATAGCCGTTTAAGGGGTCTCCTCGTTTTCAGTGCAATAAGTGACGGTACGAAAAGCTAGCACTGGCGCGGA
>RFTK01000166.1 GCA_009923505.1 Betaproteobacteria bacterium | reverse complement strand
AGCTTCATCGGCAGCCTCTGGTATTGCTGCCAGAAGCTTTCGCGACCCGCGCCATGCTCGATGAGTGCTTTCGTGCATGTGATGCCGAGCCTCTCGTGGTTGTGGAAATGAATACGCTCGCCCCCATGCTGGCACTGGTGGAAAGAACGCAGATCGGCGCCATCGTTTCCGAAAACGCGGTGCGGGACCGCTCCACGCTGCGCGCAGTCCCACTGGAGAGCCCAACGCCCATGCGTACCCCAGGGATCCTCTGGAAGCGCGATGTAGACAAGACGGCGCCGATGCGCGCGTTCGCGTCCATCGTCCGCGCGATTGCACTCAGCAGCAGATTGCGCCGGCCGTCGGACTAGGAGTCTGCGCGGCAGAAGCCTGAAGTCATCGTTTTGTGAGGTCTGGGCGTTACAGCTGGATGCCTGCCAGCTACCTACCCTACCTGCCGGACCAAGACATGCTGCTGCCGCACTCGATGCGCGAGTGGCTGCCCGAAGGGCACTTGGCGTATTTCATCAACGACACAGTGGCCAGTCTGGACCTGCAGGCGTTCCACGCGAGGTATTTGGCAGGCGGCTCACGTAACCAGCCCTTTCACCCCGCCATGATGGTCAAAGTGCTGATCTATGGCTACGCCAGAGGCGTGTTCAGTTCACGTAAGCTTGCCCGCAAGCTGCACGAAGACGTGGCGTTTCGCCTGCTCGGGGCAGGCAACTTCCCGGCGCACCGCACGCTGAGCGACTTTCGGGCGTTTCACCTCAAGGAGCTCAGCGATCTGTTCGTGCAAGTCGTTCGACTGGCGCGCGAGATGGGGCTGCTCAAGCTGGGCACCATCGCGGTGGACGGCACCAAGATCAAAGCCAACGCGAGCCGCCACAAGGCCATGAGCTACGACCGAATGCCCAGACCGAGACCTCAATGCGGTCCTTCTGAACGTCCACCCCAGCGCAAAGCAAAGCCGCCCCAATTGGCACAGTGCCGATTCGATAGTCTTCACGACGCTCGAGCAAGCGCTCCCACTCGGGGGTTTCACCTTGCTCGACCCAGGTCTCGCCCAGCTCTGTGTTTTTAAATGCTTTCAAGGCAGTTGCAGATCCTTGTGCTGCTTCCCATGCTGCAGCGATGTCGGCCCAACTGCGCCAACCAACTGGGCTGTACAGACTGGAGAGGTGAAACCCTACCGTCTTTCCCACGTAATCAGGAATCGACGACTGCCATCGACCCCGCTCCAGCATTTCGGTCTTTTGGTATTCGTAGATGGGCTGCTCACACGACTCACACCTGTAGTGCGCTGTCTCGGGCAGACCTTTTTCCCAGATCAGTTGTTCGAAGATCAGGACTTGCTCGTGCTCGCAATGCGGGCAAGGGACCATGAACTGTCGCTGGTCCGTTTGCTCGTACTCGCGTTCGATGCGTGACGATCCAGAAATTGTTGGCGTCGAGACAATGAATATTTTTCTGCGTGCAAAGGTTCGGGTTCGAGCCTCAGCCAGTGCAATCGCATCGCCTTCTCCCTCAACGTCCCCTGGGTAGCCATCGACCTCATCCAAAAACAAATAGCGCACCGGCATGGAGCGCAGGCCAACGGCGCTGTTTGCGCCCGTCATCACCAGCACGCCACCACGGAACTCTTTACCCAGGATGGTGTTGCCTGAGTCACGTGCCCGTGCTGGTGCGATCAAACTCGACAGCGTCGGACTTTCTTCAATAAGGGGATCAATCCGCTGCTTAGAGTTGCGCTTGGCCATCTCGACCGTCGGCGCAACAGCCATCATGGGGCCAGGGGCCAGATGGATCACATAACCAATCCAGTTGTTGCCGCACTCAGTGCCACCGACCTGTGCACCCTTCATGAACACCACACGCTCGATGGGAGACGTCGGGGAGAGGCAGTCCATGATCTCCTTGAGATACGGCGTGCGATTGGTTCGCCACTTGCCAGGCTCCGAGGCCGACTTCCCCGAGAGCACTCGGTACTGGTCGGCCCATTCAGACACAGTCAGCAGTGGGTCGGGGGTGAGCCCCTCGCGCCACGCCTCAGCAATGGCATCAAATCCGTCATAGTGTTCCAACACATCCCTGCATTCCGTAAAACCTCAAGCCCACAGCAGGGCTCAGTCCAACCGAACAGCCAAATCGCCTAGTTCGATCAAGTGATTGCGCACGGCTTTTTCCAACAGCACATGCAAGGTATGCCCATCGGCATTGAGGTCAGCCGCCATCTGGGCAGCCACACGCGCTGGCCAGTTCAACCAAGCATCGCGCTCGGCCCGCGCCATCTTGAAAACGTGTGCGACGGCTTGGTCACGGTTGACAAGCTCCCCTTTTAGGCGGGCCAGGCGCACCCGGTTGGTTTGCGCCTTGAGCACCTCATTGGCGGTCTTCGCCTGCAGCAACGTGGTGCCACCGCCTTTGGGTTCAAACGAGCCCGCAGGTTCACCCAGCGTTTCCCGTATCCCCGCGATCGCCTCATTGGAGACGGGCTTGTGTTTACCGCGTTGCTGCGCGGCATCTGTGTTTTTGCTCCATTGAGCGTCGGCCAGCGCCGCATTGATCGTGCCGTCTGCGTTGGGGGTGATCCGCCCGGCCTCAATGGCCTTGCGCACCGCCGTATCGGACACCCCTCGGTGGCGCGCATAGGCCCGAATTGAGAGTCGATCGGTCATACCCAAGTGAAAGAGTCTGGCTAAGAAATTGACTTGATGTTGTTCGGAAATGAAGCGTTCATACGGTCATCAATCAACGTTTTTTGGAGCGCCGCATGAACCACAAGAAAACCACCAACGCCATCAACGCGCCTTCTTGCCTTTTGGAGCAGATCGCACGCGAGCACCTTTTTGTCCAGACGCTGCAGACGCAGCATTCGGACCGGCTGGACTTTCACGACGTGTCGGTTTGGGGAATTGAGGCTGCTCTGCAAGCGGCTTATCAGGCTGGCCTGAAGGCGCAGACGAAGAAGCCACAGGAGAAGAAAAAAGATTCAGAAATCGCTTGATAAGCGAGCGGAATGAAGCGTTCATCACATCACCATTTTTTAAAGGAAAAACCATGAAACTCTCCGAGACCCAAACCAATCTGCTCACCGCAGCGGCACAGCATCCAGAGCACTTGCTGACCGACTTCCCGGCCAATCTAAAAGGGGGTGCGCGGCTTAAGGTTTTGACATCCCTGGCCAACGCCAATCTCATTGCCGCCCACAGCCAAGCCGAGGACGGCACCACGCAATTTGCAATCACCGACGCAGGGCGCAGCGCCCTTGGCATTGCGATCGAAGCCAAGGCAACACCCTCCAAACGAGAGGGCACCAAGCAGGCCACGCTGATCGAATTGCTCCAGCGTCCGGAGGGAGCGACGCTCGAGCAGATGGTCCAGGCCACCGGGTGGCAACAGCATTACGCCGATGTCCTGGTTATGCCGACCAACATCAGCAACTCGGCCTGTGTGGTGGAGCACGCTGCTTTGCGGTCGGCATAATCACAGAGCATCCAAGAAGGTGAGCAGTTTGTCACTCGGGCGGAAGCGACCGGGTTTTGTTTCTATTGGTGCTGTCTTGGCCAAAGCTCGTTCTTTGATCCCCAAATCTGCATGCAGGTAAATTTGCGTCGTCTCGACCTGTTCGTGACCAAGCCAGAGCGCTATCACTGATGTGTCGATACCTGCCTGCAACAGACGCATGGCAGCAGAATGTCGCAGCACATGCAAGGTCACCCGCTTACACGTCAGGGATGGACAAACAGCAGTGGCATCCGCGACATATCCTGCAAGTCGGCGTTCAAGCGCATCTCGACTGAGCGTGCGTCCACTTTGTGTTGGGAACAGTGGTTCACCAGGCTGACCTGAACGCTCGGCCAGCCAGACCCGCAAGACGGCCACAGTACTCGAAGTCAGTGGTGTGACCCTCTCCTTACGTCCCTTGCCATTACAACCCACATGTGCGCCTGCGCCAAGATGCACATCGCTGCAGCGCAGTCCGATGAGTTCGGATGCTCGAAGTCCAGTCTGGACCGCGAGGCTGAACAGGGCCATGTCGCGCCGCCCGGTCCAGGTTGCCCGATTTGGCGTGGCCAGTAGGGCCTTGATTTCCCCCTCACTCAGGTAGGTCACGAGCCGTCGCTCGAAGCGTTTCGGTGGGATAGCGAGAACACGATCGATGGTGGCAGCATGTTCGGGATGGCGAAGAGCCGCATAACGGAATAGAGAGCGAATCGCCGCCAACCGCGCATTGCGGGTGCGCACACTGTTCTTTCTGTCGCGCTCCAGATGGTCAAGGAAGGCACCGATCAA
>RFTK01000165.1 GCA_009923505.1 Betaproteobacteria bacterium | reverse complement strand
GCAGGGCTGGCCAGCGTGGGGCAGCGCGTGCTCTTGGTCGATCTGGACCCTCAAGGTAACGCCACCATGGGCTCGGGCGTCGACAAGCGACAACTCGAGCTCTCGGTGTACGACGTGTTGCTGGAGTCGGCCTCGATTGCGGAGGCACGTCAAACCAGTCGGTGGGGTGAGGGCACGGGCGCCGCGAGCAAACCCACCTACGATGTGCTCGGCGCCAACCGTGAGCTTGCCGGTGCCGAAATCGAACTGGTCGGTCTGGAGCGCCGCGAGAAGCGCCTGCGCCAGGCGCTGACCCACGTGGAGCAAGAGTACGACTTCGTGCTGATCGACTCCCCGCCCTCTTTGTCACTGCTGACCCTCAATGGCTTGTGTGCCGCCCATGGCGTGATCGTGCCCATGCAGTGCGAATACTTTGCCCTGGAGGGGCTCACCGATCTCGTCAACACCATCAAGCAGGTGCATGCCAACCTCAACCGGGATTTGCGCATCATCGGCTTGTTGCGGGTGATGTTCGACCCGCGCATCACCTTGCAGCAACAGGTGAGCGATCAGCTCAAGGACCACTTTGGCGACAAGGTGTTCAACACGGTCATCCCGCGCAATGTGCGGCTGGCGGAGGCGCCTAGCTACGGCTTGCCCGGCGTGGTGTTTGATGCTGGCGCGAAGGGCAGTCAGGCCTATGTGGACTTTGCCCGCGAACTGGTGCAGCGCAGCCCCACGCTCTGAAGTGGGTTGAAACCCCCGCATATGCACACCATGCATTCCACGCACTCCTTGCTCTGGCTGGGCGACGACCCGGCCCATGCCCGATCCGCCGGTTGGTCCTGGCAGCTCGCGCGCGCCCATGGGGCGCGTGAGGTGCTGCAACACACCGAGCCCGTGCCCTTGCGTGGCGACTGGCTGGTGCAACTGGAGTCGGCGGTGCGCAGCGCGCCGCGCTGTCGTTTGATCGCACAGGGTTTGGGCTGTGCACTGGTGGCCGCCTGGGCCGCGTACTCGTCCTCCTGCGCGCGGGTGGAGTCGGCCTTGTTGTTGAGTCCTTTTTGCCCCGATGCTGCGCATCCCTCAGGCCGCTACCGCACCTGGCGTGCTGTCACGCCCTCGCGTTTGCCGTTCCCCGCCTGCGTGATCCCCGAGCACAGCCCCCGCAGTCACTTGTCCCAGCAAGCGCAGTGGGCCGAGTGCTGGGGAGCGCAGTGGACGGGCCCGCTCGACCCCGGCGGACAACGCGAGGCGATCCTCGCTTGGCTGCAGGAGCCCGCGACACATCACGCCTTCCTCTGAACCTTTGTCGGACCCCACACATCATGGTCACCAAAAAACCCAAAGGCCTTGGCCGCGGTCTCGAAGCCCTCTTAGGCCCCAGTGTTAACCCCTCGGCGCAGGACGCTTCATCCGCCGGCGGCACAGGCGAACTCGCCCTGAGCGAGTTGGTGCCGGGCATGTACCAGCCTCGCACACGCATGGACGAAGGCGCTTTGTACGAACTGGCCGAGAGCATTCGTGCGCAAGGCATCATGCAACCCATCCTGGTCAGACGCCTGAGCCAAGGCGCACATGCGGGCAAATACGAAATCATCGCGGGCGAGCGGCGTTCGCGTGCGGCCAAGCTCGCGGGGCTGGAGCGGGTGCCGGTGCTGGTACGCGATGTGCCCAATGAGGCGGCCGCGGCGATGGCGCTGATTGAAAACATCCAGCGCGAAGATCTCAACCCGCTCGAAGAGGCGCATGGCCTGCAACGACTGATCCGCGAATTCGGCTTGACGCACGAACAGGCGGCACAAGCGGTGGGCCGCTCGCGCAGTGCCGCCTCCAACCTGTTGCGCCTGCTCAACCTCGCCGACCCGGTCCAGTCGATGCTGATGGCAGGCGACCTGGAGATGGGGCACGCGCGTGCCTTGTTGTCGCTGGACCGTGCTGCACAGATCACAGCGGCCAATCAAGTGGCGGCCAAGAGTTTGTCGGTGCGAGAAACCGAAAGCCTGGTCAAGAAGCTGGGTGCTGAATTTCAGCTGGTCACGCAAAAGCCCAAGAAAGAAAAATCACGCGATCTGCGTCGCATCGAGGAAGAGCTCTCGGACCTCTTGACCGCCGAAGTGGAGGTGCGGGTCAAGAAACGCGTCAAACGCAACGGCCGCGTGGAGGAGATGGGCGATATCTCCATTCAGTTTGGCTCGCTGGATGAACTCAATGGCTTGATCGAGCGCCTTCGCGGGGCCAACTGAGCGCTCAGGTCACGAACACCAGGTCCATCCGCCTCGGTGATGAGTCTGCCTGGCGTGTCAGCAGCGCGGGCCAGCTGCCAGGACGCTTGCCGCCCTGAAAGCCGCAGGCCTTGGGCGCAGCATGCCCGAGATCAGAGGGCAAAAATCTTGCCCGGGTTCATGATGTTCTTGGGGTCGAGTGCGCGCTTGAGGGTGCGCATCACATCCACTGTGGCCGCCCCGGTTTCCGTCACCAGGAAGTCCATCTTGTGCAGGCCAATGCCGTGCTCGCCCGTGCAGGTTCCCCCCAGGCGCAAGGCACGCTCCACCATGGTCTGGTTCAGCACCTCGGCCTTGGCGCGCTCGTCTGGGTTGTTGGGGTCGATCAGGTAGCCGAAGTGGAAGTTGCCATCCCCCACATGACCGACCAGGAAGTAAGGGATGCCGCTGTTGTCCGCCTCATCCACCGACTCCAGCAAGGCTTCTGCCAGGCGGCTGATGGGCACGCAGGCATCGGTGCTGATGGCGCGGCAGCCCGGACGCGAGGAGACGGCGGCGAAATACGAGTTGTGCCGGGCGGTCCACAAACGCGTGCGCTCCTCCGGTGTTGACGCCCACTCGAAGTTGTTGCCGCCGTTGTCGCGGGCGATTTCTTGCACGGTTTCCGCCTGCTCTTTCACGCCGGCGGGCGAGCCATGAAACTCCATCAGCAACATCGGTTGCACCGGCAAATGGATTTTGGAATAGGCGTTGACCATGCGCACCGCGTTGTGGTCGATCAACTCCACCCGTGCAATCGGCACTCCGAGCTGGATGGTCTGGATGGTGGTGAGGACGGCCGCTTCCAGCGACGGAAATGAGCAGACCGCGGCCGACACCGCCTCGGGCAAGGGGTACAACTTGACGGTGACTTCGGTCAACACGCCGAGAGTCCCTTCACTGCCCACAAACAGTCGCGTGAGGTCGTAGCCAGCGCTGGACTTTTTGGCGCGCGTGCCGGTGCGGATGATCTCGCCCGATGCCGTCACCACTTCCAGGGCCAGCACGTTGTCGCGCATGGTGCCGTAGCGCACGGCGTTGGTACCGCTCGCACGCGTGGCGCTCATGCCGCCGATGGTGGCGTCCGCGCCCGGATCGATCGGGAAAAACAGGCCGGTGCTCTTGACCTCTTCATTGAGTTGCTTGCGGGTCACGCCCGGCTGCACCGTGACCGTCAGATCCTCGGCGTTGATGGACAGCACCCGATTCATGCGACCCAGGTCGATGCTGATGCCGCCTTGTACCGCCAGCAAGTGGCCCTCGAGCGATGAGCCCACGCCGAAGGGAATCACGGGTGCGCCGTATTCGCTCGCGAGTTTGACGGCAGCGGCGACGTCCTGTGTGCTTTCGGCAAACACCACCGCGGCCGGTGGCGGCACCTCGAAGGACGATTCATCGCGCCCATGCTGCTCACGCACGGCCATGGCGGTGGAGCAGCGCTCGCCAAACAAGGCCTTGAGCTTCTCGATCAGGGCCGCAGGCACCTCGCGTTGGGCGACGGCCGGCATCAGGTGGTTCGGGGTCGTGGGCGCATTCATGGCGGGCTCCGCTGGGGTGGGTAATGAAGCGGATTCTACGAATCCTGTCCACGTTGTGCAGTCCACCGCCGGACGCGGCCCGCTTTGCAGGGACAATAGCGCCAGACCACCGCAAGGACACCCCATGGGAAACCGACTCACACAAATAGCCACCCGCACCGGCGACGACGGCACCACCGGGCTGGGAGACAACCAACGCGTCTCCAAAAGCAGCCTGCGTGTGCAGGCCATGGGTGATGTGGACGAGCTCAACTCCCACATCGGTCTGCTGCTGTGCGAAGACATGCCGCGTGACGTGCGCGAGCTGCTGATCGACGTGCAGCACCAGTTGTTCAACCTAGGCGGCGAGCTGTCCATCCCTGGCTTTCAGCTGTTGAAGGCCGATGCAGTCCTGTCGCTAGACCAGGCCTTGGAGCAGTTCAACGAAGCCCTGCCTCGCTTGCAGGAATTCATCCTGCCCGCCGGTTCGCGCGCTTCATCACAGGCCCACGTGTGCCGCACCGTGGCGCGGCGGGCCGAGCGCGCGGTGGTGGCCCTGGGCGCGGTCGAAACCTTGCAGGAGTTGCCGCGTCAGTACCTCAACCGGTTGAGCGATCTGATGTTCGTGCTCGCGCGCACCCTGAACCGCTGGCACGGCGGGGACGACGTGTACTGGAAGAGCGAACGTTTGCAGCGGGGCGATTGAGTGGTCGGGAACGAGCGCTTGTCGCCTGGGTAGCACAGCGCCCCGAACCCCTCGTATATCCGCTCTGGTCGGCGCGCGGGCACGGCTTCATAATCCCGCC
>RFTK01000164.1 GCA_009923505.1 Betaproteobacteria bacterium | reverse complement strand
TCGCTGGGGTGGAGCTACACCCTGGCTGGCGCGATGAACACGGCCAATGCAGCGGGCTATCTCGCGGGGGCTCTGCTGATGCCACGGCTGCTGCAGCGCTGGCGCCGCCCCGGACAGGTGTTGCTCGCGGGCATGTGTCTGGCGGCGCTCTTCATGGCGCTCAGTGGGTTTGTGGCCGAGGCCTGGGCCCTGATGCTCCAACGCTTCCTGGCCGGGTGGGCGAGTGCCCTGGTATTTGTCACCGGGGGCTTGCTGGCGGCTGGCCTGGCCCAGCGACGACCACACCAGGGTGGGTGGCTGATTGGGCTGTATTACGGAGGTACGGGCTGGGGCATCGTCGTCTCGGCGCTCCTGGTGCCCTGGGTCCTGGTGACGCCTGGGGATTGGCCCCGGGCATGGTGGGCCCTGGCGGGGGTGAGTGCGGGGGCGCTTCTTGCACTGTGGCGTACCGTGGTGGGGCTGGACCCGCAGCACAGTCAGACGACAGCCCAGCGGCCGGACGAGGGCGTACGCTTCGAGTGGTCGCAATGGGTGATGGGCCTGGCGGGCTATGGGTGTTTTGGTATCGGCTACATCGGCTACATGACGTTCGTGATCGCCTTGTTGCGCGAGCAAGGGGCCAGCGGCTCGGCCATCACCTTGTTTTACGCGGCGCTGGGATTGGCGGTGGTGGTGTCGGCGCGATTGTGGGCGCGCTTGCTCGATCACTTCCAGGGTGGGCAGGCCCTCGCGATCCTCAATGCGTTGTTGGCGCTGGCCACCCTGGTGCCTGCGGTGTCGGCGCCGGGCTGGGCCTTGGCCCTCTCTGGCTTATTGTTTGGCGCGGTGTTTTTGTCGGTGGTTGCGTCCACCACCGCCCTGGTGCGCCACAA
This sequence comes from Betaproteobacteria bacterium, assembly GCA_009923505.1. Taxonomy (GTDB): domain Bacteria; phylum Pseudomonadota; class Gammaproteobacteria; order Burkholderiales; family Burkholderiaceae_C; genus Limnohabitans. The sequence goes on along the minus strand of RFTK01000164.1, from coordinate 3,793 downwards.
CCTGCCGGCGAGCCAGTGGGCGCGTGGCATCAGCGCGTTCACCATCGTGTTTGCACTGGGACAGATCATTGGCCCGACCCTGGTGGGTTGGGTGGCTGACGGCCCGGGGGGTCTGGCCCGTGGCTTGGCCTGCTCGGCGGGCGTCCTGCTGCTCGGGGCTGTGCTGGCTTGGCGTCAGCGGCCGCTACCCCATTTGAGAGCAGAGAAAACAGGCGTGGATTAAAATGAGGTTTGCTTCGCAAGGCCTTGCCCCGCCTTGCTTTTAGGCCCCCTCCCCCTGCCCGTCTGATTCAAGAAAGCCGCCCATGTGGTACCCACAACAGTTTGACGTCATCGTGATCGGTGGTGGCCATGCCGGGACAGAGGCTGCCTTGGCCGCCGCGCGCATGGGCTGTCGGACGGTACTGTTGACGCACAACATCGAGACCTTGGGGCAGATGAGTTGCAACCCTTCGATCGGGGGCATCGGCAAGGGGCACTTGGTCAAGGAGGTGGACGCATTGGGGGGGGCCATGGCCTTGGCCACGGACGAATCCGGCATTCAGTTCCGCATTCTCAACAGTTCCAAGGGACCGGCGGTGCGGGCCACGCGAGCGCAGGCCGATCGCGTTCGCTACAAGGCTGCTATTCGTCATCGGCTGGAAAACCAACCCAACCTGTCCCTCTTTCAGCAAGCCGTGGACGACCTGGTCGTCGAGGGGGACCGTGTGGTGGGCGCGGTCACGCAGGCCGGTATCCGCTTTCGCGCACGCGCCGTGGTCTTGACCGCCGGCACCTTTTTGGATGGCAAGATCCATGTGGGCCTGGACAACTACGCGGGAGGCCGAGCCGGCGACCCGCCTGCGGTGAGTCTGAGTGCACGGCTCAAGGAGTTGAAGCTACCCCAAGGCCGCCTGAAGACGGGAACCCCGCCCCGCCTGGACGGGCGCACCATTGACTTTTCCCGATGCACCGAACAACCCGGCGATGGCATGCCCGGCGGCTTGCCGGGTGAGGTGCCGGTGTTCAGCTTTCTGGGCCGCGCGGACCTGCATCCACGCCAGGTGTCATGCTGGATCACCCACACCAATGAGCGCACCCACGAGATCATCCGTTCCGGCTTTGATCGCAGCCCCATGTTCACCGGCAAGATTGAAGGCGTCGGCCCGCGCTACTGCCCCAGCGTGGAGGACAAGATCAATCGCTTTGCCGACAAGGATAGCCACCAGATCTTCCTCGAACCCGAGGGGCTGGACACCCATGAAATCTACCCCAACGGCATCAGCACCAGCCTGCCGTTTGACATCCAGTGGGCGCTGGTGCGCTCCATGCCCGGCTTGGAAAACGCCCATATCCTGCGCCCGGGTTATGCCATCGAATACGACTATTTTGACCCTCGAGGCCTCACCTTATCCTTTGAAACCCGCGCCATCCGCGGACTCTTTTTTGCCGGGCAGATCAATGGCACGACCGGGTACGAGGAAGCTGCCGCGCAAGGCCTGTTCGCGGGCATCAATGCAGCCTTGCAATGCCGCGAAGCCGAGCCCTGGGTGCCCGCCCGTGACCAGGCCTACCTGGGCGTGATGGTCGACGACCTGGTGACCAAAGGGGTGACCGAGCCCTACCGCATGTTCACCAGCCGCGCCGAGTTCCGGCTGCAACTGCGCGAGGACAACGCCGACATGCGCCTCACAGAAGTCGGGCGCCAACTGGGTCTGGTGGACGATGTCCGGTGGGAGGCTTTCTGCCGCAAACGGGACGCTGTTTCACGTGAAACCGAGCGCCTGCGCGCCCTGTGGGTCAACCCCAACAACTTGCCCGCGGCTGAGGCTGAGCGGGTGTTGGGCAAGGCCATCGAGCGCGAATACAACCTGGCCGATTTGCTGCGCCGCCCGGGCGTCACGCATGCCGGCCTGATGAGTCTGGCCGATGGTCGGTTTGCCAGCCCCGAACTCGAGGGCTTGGACGCGGTTTCACGTGGAACCGTGATCGAGCAAGTTGAGATCGCGGCCAAGTATGCCGGTTACATCGATCGCCAGCGCGACGAGGTCCAGCGCTCGGCCTATTATGAAAACCTCAGCCTGCCTGAAGACCTCGACTACCTGCAAATCCCGGCCCTCAGTATCGAGGTGCGCCAAAAGCTCAACCGCCACCGACCCCAAACCCTGGGCCAAGCCTCGCGTATTTCGGGCATCACGCCTGCGGCCATCTCGCTGCTGCTGATCCATTTGCGGCGCGCCCGGTACAAGGGGTTTGTTCCTGAGAGCGACAAGGCCGCGGCCTGATGACGGACGAATTGTTGGCGGGCCTGGAGGCGGGTGCGCGCTCGCTGGGCTTGGATCTGCAACCCGAGCAGTCGTCACGACTGCTGAAATACCTGGCGCTGTTGTCTCAGTGGGGTCGGGTGTACAACTTGACGGCCATTCGAGATCCCCAGGAGGGCCTGACACAGCACCTCCTGGATTGCCTGGCGGTGGTGCCGCCCTTGCGGCGGCAGTGCCCGGCAGGCGGACGCTTGTTGGACGTGGGCTCGGGCGCTGGATTGCCTGGGTTGGTCATCGCCACCCTATGCCCCGAGTGGCATGTCACCTGCGTGGACACCGTGGCCAAGAAGATGGCGTTTGTCCAGCAAGCGGCCGGGCAGATGGGGCTGACGGGGTTCTCGACGGTGCACGCTCGGGCGGAGTCGTTACCGGGCCCTTTCGAGGTGATCACGGCGCGCGCGTTTGCCGCCCTGCCCGATCTGGTGGCCTGCACCGAGCAAGCGCTTGCGCCTTCGGGGGTCTGGATGGCGATGAAAGGCCGCGATCCGCTGGACGAGTGTGCTGCCCTGCCCCCCCGTGTCGAGGTGTTCCACGTGGAACCCTTGCGAGTTCCAGGCCTGCAGGCGGAGCGTTGCCTGGTCTGGATGCGGCCCCAGCAGACGGTGTGAGGTTCCGGCGCAGCGGTAGATGCCGCCGGGTTGTCGGCCCCGCCGTTGGTCTGGGGGCTGAGGGTGAACAAGGCGAGTAAACTCGCCCACTCACGACACACGCCCAACCAACGAAAAACTCATGTTCGGCATTACCGACTATCCGGCCTTTGTGCTGGCGATTCTGGTGTTCCTGGCCATTCCCGGCCCGGGCAACCTGGCCCTGCTCGTCTCCACGGCCAAGGGGGGTGTGCGGGGCGGGCTCGCCTCCACCCTGGGCATCATGGCCGGCGATCAGGTGCTGATCTGGTTGGCGGTGTTAGGCGTGTCCGCCGTGTTGCTGACCTGGCCGACAGTTTTTACGGCTGTGCAGTGGTCGGGTGCGCTGTACCTGGCTGTGCTGGGCTGGAAGATGATCCGCTCCCAGCCGGGGGCCTCCCCCGTGCTGGACATCGCCGTGGGTCAATATTGTCGGCAGTCGTGCCTGATCACCCTGTTCAATCCCAAGGCCATCGTGTTTTACATGGCTTTTTTCCCCTTGTTTGTCGACCCTCACCAACCACCCTCGCTCGCCACCTTCGGGGTGATGGCGCTGACCGTGGCTGCGCTCACCTTCTTCTATGGCGTGGTGTTGGTGTTGCTGGCCCACCGTCTGTCCTCGCGAGTTCGCGCACATCCCTGGGTTGCCAGAGCGCTCAACACCACAGCCGGCGCCTTGCTGATGGGTTTTGGTTGCAAGCTGGCGCTGACCAAATAATGAGTACCAAAGAGTTCAAATAAGATGCCTTACGTATTTTGCGTTGCGAACCAAAAAGGAGGCGTGGGCAAAACCACGACCACCGTCAACCTGGCGGCAGGGCTGGCCAGCGTGGGGCAACGGGTGCTCTTGGTCGATCTGGACCC
>RFTK01000163.1 GCA_009923505.1 Betaproteobacteria bacterium | reverse complement strand
GCCAACTTCCACCCCAGGTTGACGGCATCTTCCACGCCCGTGTTGTAACCCAGGCCTCCGGTGGGGGTGAACAAATGCGCGGCGTCGCCAATCAGGAACACTCGACCGCGAGCCAGGGACTGTGCCACCAGGGCATGGCCCGCTGTCCAGGTTTGAACCGACAGCACTTCCATGTCGATCTCACAACCCATGACCTGATGAACGATGCGACGCGCATCGGCGGCGGTCCATTCCTCGGCGCGCTCTCCTTCATGGATGGCTGCGTGAAAAGCGAACTCACTCACCCCGTCCACCGAGGCCAGCAGAGCGCGGCGTTCGGCATTGACCGCCACGTACATCCAGGCACGGCCGTGCGGGATGCGGGCATACACCTCGGGTGAGCGAAAGTACACCGCGAACATCTGTCCGCCCATGTAGCCACGCTTCATGCCCGTGGCCCCCTCATAGCCAATGCCGAGTTGGTGGCGCACGCCGCTACGCGGACCATCGGCGCCCACCAAGTGGCGAGCACGAACCATCACCTCGGGCTGCGAACCTTCGGTGGGTTGGATCCAGGCCTCCACATGGGTGCCTTGGTCTTGAAACCTGGTCAGTGTCCAGCCAAAGCGGATGTCCACCCCCGGCCACTTCTCCGCGTGGCGGCGCATCACCGGCTCGACATATTTTTGCGATATGCGATGGGGCAACTCGGCCGCGCTCCAGGAGCCGCTCATGTTGCGGATGTTGCTCACCGCCTGCGCGGCGGTGGGCAGCGACAGACGCGCCAACTCGTAGGTGCACAGCCGGGTGAAGTAGGCGATGTCGGTCGGGTGGTCCGAGGGCAGGCCCCGTGCACGAATTTCATGGGCGAAGCCGTGCCGACGGTAATGCTCCATCGTGCGTGCCTGGGTGGCGTTGGCCTGTGGGTTGAAGGCGGTCGAAGGCTTTGCATCCACCAGCAGGCAGGGTGTCTGGCGAGCCCCCAGTTCATTGGCCAGCATCAGGCCGCTGGGGCCGCCGCCCACGATCAGCACGGGAATATCGATCATGTCGAAATAAGCGAGAAAGAGCGAAGGTTGTTCAAGTTGGCGACAATGCCGCCCAGAGTCGACTCGGCTGCCACAGCCACCGGCATTGCTGCGATGGTGCCACGTCTGCACGCGCTTTTGCCGGTGGGTCGATCAAAATCTGTCAACTCGCGGCCTGCCGCGTCACCGATTGGACATCATGGAATCTCAACTCGAACAACAACTGCGCATTCGACAGCTGGTGGAAAACTGGGCCGTCTGGCGTGACGCCGGCGACTGGGAGCGCTTCAAGACCGTGTGGCATGACGATGGCGTGATGATGGCGACCTGGTTCCAGGGTCCGTTTGAGGAATTCATCCGCGTCACCATCGAAGGGTGGAACAAGGGCGTGAGCATCCTGCACTTTCTGGGCGGGTCCTCCATCGATGTGCAGGGCACCCGGGCCATCGCGCAAACCAAGATGACCATCTCCCAGCGTGGCATGGTCGAGGATGTGCTGTGCGACGTGGTGTGTACCGGCCGCTTTTACGACTTCTTCGAAGAGCGTCATGGCCGCTGGGGCCTGGTGCATCGCCAACCCATTTACGAGAAGGACCGCATCGACCCGGTCGACCCCGCTGCCCGTTTGCAATTGGACGCGGCAGCGTTGGCCGGCTTCCCCGAGGGGTATCGCCACCTGGCCTATATCCAGACGCGCATCGGATACCAGGTCAAGATGGACATGCCTATGCTCAAGGGAGCGGGCGTGCAGGACTTGTATCGCCGCGGTGCCCACTGGCTCGCTGGCCAACCACTGGAGCGTTGAATCATGTCGTTCGTTCATCAATCGGATCTGTCTCACACCCCCAGCGGGATGCAACGCCGCCAGGTGCTGGGGGGGCTGACCGGGGCGCTGGCCACCGCTGTCCTGTCCCACAACGCCTGGGCCCAGGAATCGTTTCCGAACCGCCCCATCCGAGTGATCGTTCCGCAACCGCCTGGCGGCGGGTTCGACTTTGTGGCGCGCACCCTGGCCGACAAGCTGGGGCAGAGCTTCAAGAGCGGCCTGGTGGTGGAAAACCGCACCGGCTCCGGTACGCTGGTGGGGACTGAATTGGCCGCCAAAGCCCCGGCGGATGGCTACACGGTCCTGACGGGCTCGGTGTCCAACCTGGTGCTCAACGTCGGGCTGTTCAAAAACCTGAGCTATGACCCGCTCAAGGATTTCGAGCCGATCGGGTTGGCTGCAGCCTACTCTTACACCCTGGTCGCTCGCAAGGACCTGCCGTTTGCCACCCTCGGCGAGTTGGTGGCCTATGCCAAAGCCAATCCGGGGCGCCTGAGCTACGCATCGGCCGGTAACGGGTCGGGTCAGCATGTGCTGGCCGCGGCCTTGTGGCACCTGGCTGGGGTGCAGATCACCCATGTGCCCTACCGTGGCGCGCAACCCGCGTATGCCGATTTGCTGGGTGGCCGGGTTGACGTATTTTTTGACTTGTCTTCCACCGCACGCGTGCATGTCGATGCCGGCAGCCTGAAAGCCCTGGCCGTGTCGGCGTCGTCCCGCCTGTCCATGCACCCCACGGTGCCAACCCTGCGCGAAACCGGCGCTGCGGCCCTGGAGCTGGAGTCATGGTTCGGATTCTTTGCCCCTGCACGCACACCGGCGCCCGAGTTGGCGCGCTGGCGTGCCGAGTTTGCTCGCGTGGCTCAGTCGCCGGATGTGATGGAGCGTTTTGAAAAAGCCGGCGGCCGCCCCCTGGCGGTCATCGGCGAGGATGCGCGTGCCCTGTTGCGCCGCGACTTGGAACGCTGGGTGCCGTTGATGCGTGCAGCGGGATTGCAACCCGAGTAAGACCGCCTCCGATCAGTTCAAGGATTTTTCATGACCATCTCCCAAGCCGCTCTCGAGCAACTGTTTCTGAATGCCCGCACCGCCAATGGGTTCACCGACCAACCGGTGCCCGTGTCGCTGCTGCAGCAGGTGTACGACATTGCCAAGATGGGCGCCACTTCGATGAATGCCCAGCCGGCGCGCTACGTGATCCTGCACACGGACCCGGCCAAGGCGCGTCTCATACCCTGCATGAGTCCCGGCAACGTGGACAAGACCCGTTCGGCGCCGGTGGTCGTCATCGTGGCCACCGACAACCAGTTCTTTGAGCACATGCCCCTGGTGTTTCCCAATTTCCCGGACGCCAAGGCCCTCTTTGAAGGCAATGCGGCGTTGGCGTCAGCCACGGCCACGCGCAACAGCACCTTGAGTGGTGCGTACTTCATGATCGCCGCGCGTGCCGTGGGCCTCGATTGCGGTCCCATGAGTGGCTTTGATGCGGCCAAGGTGAACGCCGAATTCTTCCCCGATGGCCGCTGCTCGGTGAACTTCATTCTCAACCTGGGCTACGGTGACCCCAGCAAGCTGTTCCCGCGCAACACGCGTCTGAGCTTCGAGCAGGCTTGTACAGTGTTGTGATGCGCGCTGTTGCGCGGTTGAAACCGGAGTGACTTCAGATGAAAGTGTTTGCCTCTTTGCAGGACGTGGCCTCGTGTGTGGGGCAAGAAGTTGCGGTCAGCGAGTGGACCACCATCACCCAGGCGCAGATCGACCAGTTTGCCCAGGCGACCGGCGACCACCAGTGGATCCATGTCGACCCCCAGCGTGCGGCTGAGGGGCCGTTTGGCACCACCATTGCGCATGGGTACCTCACCTTGTCCCTGGTGCCCAAATTTTTCGACTCCGCCATGCGCATCGACAACGTGCGCATGAGCATCAACTACGGGCTCAACAAGGTGCGTTTCATGGCCCCCGTGCCGGTCAACAGTCGCTTGCGGGCCCGCATCTCCCTGCTGGCTTGCGACCCCGTCGAGAACCAAGGCTTTCAGCAAACCTGGCAGGTGCTGGTGGAGCGTGAAGGCAGCGACAAACCGGTGTGTGTGGCCGAAACGATCGCCCGCCGATTTGCCTGAGACCGGGGCTGAGGCGGGTGATCGTCCTTCAGGTGCCCGCGCCGGTAAAGCCCAGTTGCCGCCAGGCCTCATAGGCGACAACGGCCACAGCGTTCGACAAATTCAGGCTGCGCTGTCCGGCCCGCATGGGCAGGCGAAGCTGTTGCGTCGGGGCGAACTGTTCGCGCAAAGCACCGGGCAGACCCTGGGTTTCGCTGCCAAACACGAGCCAGTCGCCTGGCTGAAACGCGACCTCGTGCACATCGCGCTGTCCGCGCGTGGTCAGCGCGAAGCAGCGCGCAGGGTCAGGACTTTCTTGCGCTACAAAGGCTGACCAATCGGCATGGCGTCGCACCTCGGCGTACTCGTGGTAGTCCAATCCCGCACGACGCATCAAGCGGTCCTCCATGGAAAACCCCAGCGGCTCGATCAGGTGCAGGGTGCAACCGGTGTTGGCAGCCAGCCGGATGACATTGCCGGTGTTGGGCGGAATTTCAGGATGGACCAAAACGATATGAAACATGCAGGCTAGCTTACCTCAGGCGTTCGCGCCAGCACCACGCCCACCACGCGAATGGCGCCGGCTTGCAGCAGGGCCCGGGCCGCTTCCTGCAACGAGGCGCCGGTGGTCATGATGTCATCGATCACCGCTACCTGACGTCCCTGGATGAATCGATGATCAGCGGGCAACACGTGACAAGCGTGTGAGAGGTTGGTGTGGCGCCTGGCTGCATCCAAGGTCGATTGGGCCTGGGTGTCGCGCAGGCGGTGCAAGAGGTG
>RFTK01000162.1 GCA_009923505.1 Betaproteobacteria bacterium | reverse complement strand
GTGTGAGCGCTTTGCTCGAAGGCCAGGGGTACAAAGCTGGCGCCCGGCGCGTTGAGGTTTTCATCGATACCTCGCTCGGCATGCACGCGGTAAAACCCACCCACCACGTAACGGTCCATCATGTAGACCACCGGTTCGGCCACGGCGTCATTGATACGCTCGTTGGTCAGCACACCTTCCTGGATGATGACGTCAGACACCGACTGGCCATCCTTGATGATGCTCATCTTGTTACGCGTCTTGCGGTTGAGGGCCTCCAGGTCCTTGACATCGCGCACCGTCATGATGCCCATGCCGTAGGTGCCGTTGTCGGCCTTGACCACCACAAACGGTTTTTCGTGAATGCCGTATTCCTTGTACTTGCGACGGATCTTGGTGAGCAGGGCATCCACATTGCTGCGCAGGCACTCCAGTCCTTCACCCTCAGCGAAATTTACCTCGCCGCACTGCCCGAACATGGGGTTGATCAACCAAGGGTCGATACCCAGCAGCTTGCCAAAACGCTTGCTCACCTCTTCGTAGCAGTCAAAGTGGTGGCTCTTGCGGCGCACACTCCAGCCGGCATGCAGCGGGGGCAGGACATGCTGTTCGTGCAAGTCTTCCAGGATGCCGGGCAAACCGGCACTCAGGTCGTTGTTGAGCAAAATGGTGCAGGGGTCAAAGTCCTTGAGTCCCAGGCGGCGCTTGCCGCGAATGACCGGCTCGAGCGTCACGCGGTCGCCGTTAGGCAGGTCGATGGTCGTCGTCTCCTTGATCTCCGGATTGATCGACCCCACCCGCACATTCAGGCCTGCCATCTGAAAAATGCGCTGCAGCTGCGCCACATTGCTCAGATAAAAGGTGTTGCGGGTGTGGTTTTCCGGAATCAGCAGCAGGTTGCGCGCTTCGGGACAGATTTTCTCGATGGCCGCCATGGCAGCCTGCACCGCCAGCGGCAGCATCTCGGGGGTCAGGTTGTTCCACCCCCCCGGGTACAGGTTGGTGTCCACTGGCGCCAGCTTGAAGCCGGCATTGCGAATGTCAACCGAGGTGTAGAAGGGCGGGGTGTGCTCCATCCACTCCAGTCGGAACCAGCGCTCGATGGCGGGCATGGAATCGAGAATGCGCTGCTCGAGTTCGTTGATCGGCCCGGTCAGAGCCGTGATGAGATGTGGAACCATGAAACCGTTCGCAGAATTGAGGTGGCATTGTAGGTCGTTGGACACAAGCGCGCAGTTCAGACAGCCCCCGCGTCGTCGTCCCACTCATCCGCTGCAACCCCGCTCGGCGCACCGTTTCAGGGCATGCGGGTGTCAGCGGCGGACTTCACCTTGGCCCAGCACCACGTACTTGAGCGAGGTGAGCCCCTCGATGCCGACGGGCCCCCGGGCGTGAAATTTGTCGGTGGAAATGCCGATTTCGGCGCCCAGTCCGTATTCGAAACCGTCCGCGAAGCGTGTACTAGCATTCACCATAACACTTGCCGAATCGACTTCTCGTAAAAACCGTTGGGCGTGGACATGGTCGCGGGTGAGGATGGCGTCAGTGTGGTGGCTGGAGTAGCGGTTGATGTGCTCAATCGCCTCGTCCAGGCCTCGTACCACCTTGATACTGAGGATCGGGGCCAGGTATTCCTCCGACCAGTCCTGCTCGCTCGCGTCCACCACGCGGGCGCCCGGCACACCACTCAGCCAGGCCTTGGCCTTCGGACAAGCGCGCATCTCAACCCCCTTGGCAGCCAGCACCGCGCCGATACGTGGCAGGAAGTCTGCGGCCACGCCCTGCGCTACCAGCAGACTCTCCGTGGCGTTACAAGGGCTGTACTTCTGGGTCTTGGCGTTGTCGGTCACGGTGATGGCCTGCTCCAGATCGCAGGGGTCATCCACATAGGTGTGGCAGTTGCCATCGAGGTGCTTGATGACCGGCACACGGGCCTCGCGGCTGACGCGCTCGATCAACCCCTTGCCACCGCGCGGAATGATGACGTCGACAAATTGCGGCATGGCCACCAGTTCGGACACCGCCGCCCGATCGGTGGTTTGCACCAACTGCACCGCGTGGGGGGTGAGGCCGGTATCGGTCAGGGCCTGGGCCACCAGCTCGGCCAGGGCTCGGTTGGAGTCGATGGCCTCTGAGCCGCCCCGCAAGATGCAGGCGTTCCCGCTCTTGATCGAGAGCGAGGCCGCCTCGATGGTGACGTTGGGCCGGCTCTCATAAATCATGCCGAACACACCCAGGGGCACGCGCATCTGCCCCACGCGAATCCCGCTGGGTTGCTGTCGCAAGCCGATGATTTCCCCGATGATGTCCGGCATGCCGGCGAGTTGTTCGCAGCCCAACGCGCAGGTCTCGAGAATGGCCGGTGTGAGCTTGAGGCGGTCGACCATCGGATCGGACAGGCCGCTGGCACGGGCACGCGCCAGATCCTTGGCGTTTTCGGCTTGCAAGAGGGCCTGGTTCTGACGCAGCAAGGCGGCCAGTCTAAGCAGGGCATCACGCTTGTCGGCGGCGGTTGCACGCGCCATCAACGCTGCCGCCGCGCGCGCTTGCGTGCCCAGCAAGTGCATGTGTTCAGCTATGTGAAGCGCGTTCATGCGGCCGATTTTCGCATCTTCTCGGCCGCAGGTGCCCTGCAGGCCTGCGACAGGGCCTGGGCCAGGCGGTGCAGCGCGGCCCAGCCCTGCAGCGGCCATCCCGGCGCCTTGAGCCCCTTGACGATACCGTCCACGGTATGCGCCGATTGCAGCAAGGCCTCGAGTTGCGCCGCGCTCAGCCGCGGCAACACCCGCTCGAACAGACGTTCACGCACCCCCCAGATACGCTGCTCGCGCAACACCATGGGCAGCGGCCGTCCCTGGCTCATGGCCGCCTTGCAACGGCTCAGCGCGCGAATGTCCTCGGCGAGGGTGTAGTGCACCAACACCTCGGCCTCGCCCTCGGCCTGCAAGCCGTCGAGCATGCGCTGCACCCGCAAGGTCTGGCCCGACAACACGGACTCGGACAACTTGAACACGTCATAGCGTGCCACATTGAGCACAGCCGACTCCACCTGCTCAAAGCTCAGCTCGCCCTCGGGGTACAGCAGTGCGAGCTTCTGAATCTCCTGGTGCGCGGCCAACAGGTTGCCTTCCACACGGTCGGCAAAAAACTGCAAGGTGCGCTGCCCGGCTTCACCGGCCTCGACGCGTTGCTGTTGCTGTGCCAACCGCTTGGCAATCCACACCGGCAAGGCGGAGCGTTCCAGCGTTTCCACGGCCAGGCTGACCCCGTGGTTGTCCAGCGCTGTGAACCAGGCGGAGGACCGTGTGGCCTTGTCCAGGCGCGGCAACAACACCAGGAGCAGGGTGCCATCACCCTCAGCCAATGATTCGGCCAATTGCTGCAGGACCACACTGCCTTCCTTGCCCGGCTTACCCGAGGGGATGCGCAGCTCGATGATTTGCCGATCGGCGAACAGGCTCATCGCGCCGGCCGCCGATTGCACGGCACTCCAGTCAAAGTGTGCGCCAGCCACCGTGAAAACCTGTCGCTCGGTGAAGCCCTGGGTGCGCGCGCAGGCGCGAATGGCATCGGCCACTTCCTGCTGCAACAAGGCTTCGTCGCCCACCACCGTGTAGAGGGCGCGCAAGCCCTTTTGCAAATGCGCCGTCAGCTGTGCGGGGGCGAGTTGCATGGCCAATGGCTCAGATCTGCTGCAGCGCAGCGAGTCGGCGCAGGATTTGCTGGATCATGTCGGTCTGCATGTTGGCGTAGAGCAAGGTTTCCTCCGAGGTCTTGGCCAGGACATAACTTTCATTGAAGGTGATGTCGCGCACTTGCACCAGCTCGGTTTCGGGAATGCGCTCAATGCCTTCGCGGTTGCGCACCCGAAAACGCACGCGCAGCCGCAACTGGTTTTCGCGCACGGCACCGGTGGAGGTGCGGCCCACCACCACTTTTTCACGCATTTCCTGCAGGATCTCGAGCACCAGGTCGGCGCGTTCGATCTGCCGCGGATCGGTGATGACTTCCACCGTGCCCCCGGCCTGCAAGAGTCGCTGCATCTCGGGGCCCAGACCCATCAGGCTGGAGCCAGCAATGTGAAGGGAGCGAAACGCATACGACGTCGGTCGACTCAGGGTGAAGCCACAACCGGCCAACAGCAACGCGCCGCCACTCGACAACCAGAAGCGACGCGTGGTGTTCATCATCAGACCACCAGATTGACCAGACGCCCCGGCACCACAATCACCTTTTTGGGTGACGCACCTTGCGCCTGCTTGGTGAACGCTTCGCTGGCACGTGCAATGGCCTCGATCTCGTCCTTGCCGGCCTGGGCGGGCACCAGGATGGAACCCCGCAGCTTGCCATTGACTTGCAACATCAACTCGACTTCGTCCTGCACCAGGGCAGCCTCATCCACCTGGGGCCATGGAGCATCCAGCAGGCTGGCATGGGCGCGTGCATAGCCCAGGTCGCGCCAGAGCTGATCGGTGATGTGCGGGCACACCGGGTAGAGCAGTCGCAGCAGCAGGGACATGCCCTCGCACAGCACGGAACGGTCACCTGGGCTGTCATCCCCGGCAAAGTCATCAATGGCGTTGAGCATCTTCATGCAGCCAGACACCACGGTGTTGTATTGCATCCGCTCATAGTCATAGCTGATTTGTCGCAGCAGCAAATGCAATTCACGACGCAAGGCCTTGGCCGGCGCGCGCAAGGCAGCACCACTCAGATCGCTGGCAGTGGCAGCACTCAAGGCCACGTGGTGACGAT
>RFTK01000161.1 GCA_009923505.1 Betaproteobacteria bacterium | reverse complement strand
GAGCACGGTCACAAATTCATCCTGCACGATGTAGGCACCATGAGTCGTGTGGTGCTGCTGGACCCCGTGGCCAATCTGGAGGTCCCCCCGTCGGTTCTCATGAACACGGGGTTCAATGCCCTGGCCCATGTGCTGGAAGGTTTGTACTCCTTGCAACGCACCCCCATCACAGACGCGCTGTGTCTGCACACCATCCCGTTGCTAGTGCGATCACTCCCGGCGGTGCTGGAGCATCCCCACAGCGTGACCGCAAGAGCCGACTTGATGACGGCCGCCCACCTGGCCGGTCGTGTGATTGCCAATGCACGTACCGCCTTGCACCATGCCATGTGCCATGCCATCGGTTCCCGCTGCGGCGTGGGTCATGGCGAGGCCAACGCCGTCATGCTGCCCCATGTGCTGGCCTTCAATGCCCAACAGGTCCAAACCGCTCTGGACCAAGCGCTGGCCGTGTGGCCAGATCGGCAACCCCACGACACCCTGGTGAGTTGTGTGCAGACCTTGCAGGTGCGGCTCAAGATTGCGCGCCGGTTGCGCGATCTGGGCATTGCCCGCGAACAATTGAAAGCCGTTGCGCATCAAGTCATGGGCGAGCGCGGTCTGTATTTCAACCCCAGAACCGTCACCGACCCTGGCGAGATCCTGTCTTTGCTGGAACTGGCGTATTGAACGATACTTTTGACACGTCACGATTGACACGAGAGAACACCATGAACTTTCGCCTTCAACCCAATGCCCACGGACTGGGCGCGCGCGTGGTGGGACTGGACCTGTCCCACCCCCTGTCTGCGACGGATCGCCTCAGCCTTATCGCCGCCCTGGGTCGCCATGGCGTGCTGTGTTTCCCCGAGCAACATCTGACACCGCGCCAGCAACGCGATTTCGCCGCAAACTTTGGCACGCTGGAGATCAATGTGGCGGCCAACGCCCAAGAGTCGGAGATTCCCGAGATGATGACCCTGTCCAACATCATCGAGAACGGTAAACCCATTGGCTTATCGGACGCTGGGCAGGACTGGCATACCGATATGTCCTACAGCAAGATGATTGCCTTCAGCAATGTGCTCTATGGTCTGCGCATTCCCATGCGCCATGGCGAGCCCTTGGGCTGCACCGAGTTTTGTGACATGCACGCGGCCTACCGCGACCTGAGCCCCGAGTGGAAAGAGAAACTCGCTGGCAAAACGGCCCTGCACGATTTCGCCAAGTTCTGGGACAAGATGCGCAGCCAACCCGGCAGCATGCGCAAACCGCTGACTGAAGCCCAGCGCGCCGCCAAGCCTCCCGTGTCTCACCCCGTCGTGATGCGCCATCCCATCACCCGAGAATCCGTGCTCTACCTCAACCCCGGCTATTCGATCCGCATCAATGAAATGAGTGACACCGACAGCGCTGAGGCCCTGGAATTTTTGTTTGCCCATCAACTGCAGGACCAGTACCGGTATCGCCACCGCTGGAGCGAGGGTGATGTGCTGATGTGGGACAACATGGGCACCATCCACAACGCGGTGGCCGACTACACGCCGCAGGAACCCCGGCTCATCAAGCGATTTCAGGTCATGGCCGACCTGTTCTTTCATGCGGACGGCAGTGCCAAGCCACTGATGGAACTGCCGTCACTCGACGCAGCCTACGCATGAACGTCCCATCAACCTTTCAAGGGGTGAGCTTCAGCCTGTCGGGCGGCGAACGACACGCCGGCCTCGTGGTGGGCACCGAGGTACTGGACATCGAGGATGCCCTCGCCGCATTAACCATCCCCGCGGAGGTTCAAGCGCAACTCCATGCGCAGGGCCTCAGGCCCGCCACAGGTGGGTGGATGCGTTGGCTGCAGGCGGGCCCCTCGGCCCGTGCTGCGCTTCGGTACTCTTTGGCGGAAGGCGGGAGGACACAGGCTCGCCACGCGCTCGCATCGGTGCAGCTCCACGCCCCCCTGGCACGTCCCGGCAAGATTGTGGCCATCGGTCGCAACTATGCCGACCATGCCAAGGAAACCGGTGTGCAGCCCTTTGAAAAGCCCCGCATCATCTCGAAACTCCCCTCCTCCGTTTGCGACCCTGGTGCCACCGTGCCGATACCCGCCGATGTGAAGAAGATGGACTTTGAAGCCGAGCTCGCGGTGGTGATCGGTCGCCATGCCCATACGGTCTCACGCGAAAACGCGTTGCAGCACGTCGCGGCTTATTGCTGCCTGAACGACCTGAGCGCGCGTGAATTCCAATTCGATGTCAGCCCTGCCCAAACCACGTTTGCCAAAAGCATGGATGGGTTTTGTCCCCTCGGTCCGATCCTGCTGGACGCCGCTGATGTCGCCAATCCGCAAGACCTGTGGGTGCGCAGCTGGGTCAATGATGAGCTTATGCAGGAAGCCAACACGCACGACATGCTGTTTCCGGTGGCCGAGCTGATTCACTACATCAGCCAGTACATGACGCTGGAGCCCGGCGACGTACTCGCCACGGGCACCCCGGCAGGTATCGGGGCGTTTCGCAACCCGCCCGTGTGGCTCAAGCGGGGTGACACGATCCGGGTTGAAGTCTCTGGCATGGGGTCCTTGGTGACCCATATCGGCTGATGAAGCCGTGTCAGCGCAGCACTTGACTGCGTTGCGCTGCCTCAACCAGATTCTTCGCATCCTCTGGCAAGAGAAAGCCTGCCTGCTTAGCGCGCTCCGTCGCCAGACGAACGGCGGTCACATACCCCTCGTGTGAGCCATACCGTTCTTCCAGCGATAGGCGCGAGTCGGATTGCGCCAGGCGCTGTGCGCGGGTTCGCGCAAAGGGCACCATGCCGCCAACGTAATTACAAATCTCACCCTGATGAAAAGGCTTGTCGCCTCCCGCCGTCACATTCCATCCCAGGTAGGTACCCAGGGGCGCATCGAGCAACACCACCGGGACGCCGCCCAATTCATTGCCATCGGCATCCACCTTGGGAGCGAGCATGGTCAGCACCTGTTTGATGCGTGGGGGCGCCAAAGTGGGTATGCCAGTGCCATCCAACGCGTTGAAGTCGGGGCCCCAATCGTAGTCATGCACGGGCATGATGAAGTCCCTCTCAGGAATCGTACTGCGCAATCCTGGCAACGTCGGAAATCCCAGGGCCGTTTTTTCAGCCAGCGCCAATTCATTGCGTGACAGCAACGGATAGCGACTGGGTGGCGGTTCAACCCCTTTCATGACCCACTGACGGAAATGCACGCGCAATGCATTGACCGTTTCCTTGTGCGGCACTGGGTTGGCAGGCAACACGGCCTGTCCAAAATTATTACCAGGGCACATGGGGCCCGCGGTCGGCAACCCTACACCAGGCAGGCTCGTATCAAAGCCGCCCGCTCCACCACCATGGTTACTGCTGGCGATGTAGTAACGCCGAACATTGGTCGGCAGTGGTAGGTCCTGCTTGGCATCCGTGCCCACCCACTCCGGCGTCAATTTCAATGCCCATACTTCAGCCGAGCCAAAATGCTCGATGATTTTGGGACAGGTCTGGGTACGGGTGCAACGATCCAGAATCCCCGCTGGGGGCAAGCCCCGCACCGAGTCCGGGTGCGGCAACCACCATTGCGGCCCCTCACTGCCCGCCTGGTACAACTCCAGCACGCCGTCAGGCTGTGCCCAGCGGAAATTAAGGGCGATGCGGCGGCCCGCGATGATGGGCCACAAGCCATCATGCACCTGACGCCCCACTTCGTCCTGGTTGAACCCCAGATGCAACCAGCCACGAAGGTAATTGCCTGACTGCGACACACCTCGACCGATGCTGTGCCGAACCACGCCCGCCAGCGGATTGGGTGTTCCCGAGTCATCAGCACGTGCCTGTTTGAAGAAAGCGCCTACATCACGCCAGGCAGCAAATCCTATTCCCAGCACATAGGGATCTCGTGCTTGAAAAGTCACCTGGTAAAGCCGTTTGGGATCGAAGCCCGATTTCAAACAAATCTGAGTTGGATCGGGCGTACCTGGAAATGGGGTCTGGGCATCACATTTGGCCCAGGCCCACTCACTTGCGGGCATCACTTGCTCATCAAATACCTCCCCTGCCATATTTTCTCGCCCCCTGGACACCAACTGGGATTGACGCGTGTCCAGGCTCATGGGTTGATAGGGCACCGGATTGGTCTGAACCAGCAAGGGGGCAGAAGCCGGCCCTGATCGGTTGACGATCCGAGCGAACACCCGCCCCGTGACCGGCGAACCATTGGGTTGGCGTGCAACGGGGATCTGCAGAAACTGCAATCCGTTGATGGTGGCCTTGGGTTTAACAGTGGTCGCACCTGCGTTGTCCCCCTGCCAGGCACTGGCGAGTCCAATGTCCCCCATGGCAAACTCTTCCGGTGCATACGGAAAGACACGCCCGCGGTTGGGTACGTCATGCCACATCAAGCCACTGGCTTGCTTGAGATCAACAGGCTTGTAGATGACAAACGAAGCCATGTACCTCACTTTGCCGTCAGCATCCTTGGCCAATTCAATATCCTGAATGATCGCGTTTTGCGCGAGCTTGGGATCGAGCTCTCCAAAAGCGCGTCCTGCAACTTGCTCATAGGCGATGGCACCAGCGCCACCTGTTGCCGCTGGGACGGCACGAACCTCATCAATCACAATGCGTGTCACACGCGCGTGAAGCGAGGAGATACCCAGGGTCATCAGGCCCGCCACGAGCAGACTCGTCTTGAATGCTTGAAACATGTGTTTACCTTGATGAAAGACTTGAAGATTGATTAGCTGGATCGCCCATACCCACCCCCACCCGGGGTAT
>RFTK01000017.1 GCA_009923505.1 Betaproteobacteria bacterium | reverse complement strand
GCCACGCTGAATGTCCTCATGTCGCAAGATCGCACGCTCTTTATTGCCGACACCTACGTCAATGAAAACCCTTCCGCGGAATTGCTGGCAAGCATCGCCTTGATGGCAGCGCAGGAGGTGCAGCGGTTTGGTTTGCCCCCCAAGGTGGCTTTTTTGTCGCACAGCAATTACGGCAGTTCATCGCGCGGATCGGCGCAGAAGATGCGACAAGCCCGAGATCTCTTTCACCACCTGGCCCCGGACATCGAATGCGATGGCGAACTGCAAGGCGATGCGGCGTTGTCCGATGCGGTTCGCCGCAGCAGCCTGATGGACAGCACGCTGAGTGGCGAGGCCAATCTGCTGATTTGTCCCAACCTGGACGCGGCCAACATTCTGTTCAATGTCATCAAGGTGACGGAAGGTCACGGCGTGACGGTAGGGCCCATCTTGCTGGGTGCCGCCCAACCGGTGCATGTGCTGACCCCTTCATCCACGGTCAGGCGTATCGTCAATATGACAGCGTTGGCCGCGGCAGGGGCACACCGTCGTTGACCAACAGCCCGAGTTGTCGGGCTCGGTTCAGGGCCATGATGCGGTTGTGCACGGCGAGCTTGAGGTAGATTTGGCGCACATGCTGGTTGACCGTGTGCGCCGAGATGCCGAGGTCCAGTGCCACACGTTTGATGGGGCGTCCGGTGCTCAGCAGCATGAGGACCTGCAGTTCTCTCGACGACAGGCTGGGCGTTGTCTGTGGGGTTTGAGCAGAAGGGTGCATGGGGTTCATGCACACTGATGCTAGTCAACACCTCAGCGTTGGATGAGAGTGCCGCTCACAAAATTGTGCATTGTGCCGCCCAGGCGGGTCAACATCACCTCCTCGCCCAAAATTCAAGCGGGCGGTCTGGGCCATGGAGGTTGGCGCACAAATTGTGCAATGGCCACACCAGCCAGACTCACCAACGCACCGATGACCTTCAGCCAGGTGTAGCTTTCCCCCATGAAGGCCCAGGCCAGCAGTCCCGCTACAGGCGGCATCAGGTACATCAAGGGGGCGGTACGCGCCACCCCGCGCACCGCATTCACCCAGCCCCAGGCCAGCCAGCCTAGGAAAGCGGAGACGACCACCGCCCACACAAAAGCCAGCGCCAACGGCACGGTGAAGGCGGACCATGGCACATCGGCCATTTGCGGAGCGGTCAGCAGCAAAACAGGGATGGAGCCGAACAAGGTGGCATAGGCCATGGTGGTGAAGCCGCCCAGCCGTTCAATGTAGGGTTTGGCCGCCACGGTGTAATAAGAGAACAACGAGGCAGCCACCAAGAGCACCAGGTCGCCCCCGGTGGCTTGCCAACTGCCACCCAGCAATTTCTCGGACAAGAAAATCAGCACGCCGCAGCAGGCCACGGCCATGCCCAGTATCTGATAGCGCCCCAGCCGTTCCAGGTCGTGCAAGCGCAGGATGATGAGGGTGAACAAGGGGCCGCAAGCCAGAATGACCGAGCTTGAAAACGCGGTGGACCAATGCACGCCGTAGGTCACCATGCCCACATGCATCGTGTGCCCAATCACCCCCAGGCGTGCGAGTCCCCAGAGGTCGTCACGCGACAAGGAGGGAAATTGGAAGCCGTGACGCCAGATGAGCAGGAGCAAAGCACAGACCGGCATCAGTGCATACCGCCCGAATAAAAATCCGGTGGGCGTGATCTCGCGCATCACCCATTTCTGGATCGAGAAGTTCGCTCCCCAGATGACGATCAGCGCCAATGCCACCCACAGGGCCTGTTGCTGTCGACGTTGTGAATCAGGCATCCGTGCTCAGATCACGTGAAACCCATGCGTGCCATCACGTCCCAGTTGCTCCACCAGGCCGAACTCCCAATCGAGGTAAGCCTGCATGGCTTCGCGGCGGTTGTGGGTGCCCTCATAAGGGCGACGGTAGCGGTCAATGCGCTCGCTCACCAGGCCAGTCTCGTTCACGTCCAGCGCGCGGCCAGAGGCTTGCCAGGCCTGCGTGCCCCCGGTGAGCCACAGGAGTTGTGTGGGGGCGGGCAAACAGGCGCGCAGGGGGGCGACGGCATGCCGTGACAGGCGTCCATCCGGGCAGGTGACCACCACGCGGGAGGCTGGTGGCAGTGTGGGGACATCCTGCTCGAAACGGGAGCGCAACAACCAGCGAGCCCCTGGAATGTGACCCTTCACAAAGGCAGCACTGCTACCCACGTCGACAACCAACGTGTCGCTGTGGCCCAGCCAGTGTTGAACCCGTTCAGGCGAGGTGTGGACCAGCGGATACAGCGTGGCAGGCTGGGGGCGATGCGCTGTACCCACCTCGCTCAGGTCAGCGGCTTGAAGGCCTTCGAGGACATACACCTCCCAGGCCATTTGCGCCAGCCAGGACGCACTCATGCAGGCGCGCACACCATCCGTGTCGTACAGCACGATGCGAGCACCGCGCACCGGCACGGTGTGGTCGGTTTCCTGCACCAGTTGCCCGCCCGGGGCGCTGGTCGCACCGGGCAGGTGCGATTGCCCATACTCTTCGGGTGTGCGCACATCCAGCAGGTGGGTGGTACGGTGGGCGTCAGATTGCAGGCGATGCAGCGTGACCAGGTCGACGAACTGCACGCCGGCGCGCGCAGCCACATCGCGAGCAGCGGCGGCGGACTCGGTCTGATGCGCCAATTGATTCAGATCGAAACGCCGTGTAGCACCATGGTCCAGGGTCTGGTCGGCCAGCGTCCAGCCGATCGTGCCATTGCGCAGCGCCACCACCGGGTTGGGAATTCCTGCGTTGATGAGCGATTGTGTCCCGATGATGCTGCGGGTTCGGCCTGCGCAATTGACCACGATCCGGGTGCTGGGGTTGGGCGCCAGGCTGCGTGCGCGCAGCACCAGCTCCGCCCCGGGCACGCTGATACCGCTGGGAATGCTCATGGTGTGGTATTCGTCGAACCGACGAGCATCCAGCACCACCAGGTCAGCACCTTGTTCGATCAAGGCCTTCACCTCAGGTGCGGGCAAGGAAGGGGTGTGGCGGATGGATTCCACCAATTCGCCAAAGGACTTGCTGGGCACGTTGACGTCGCGGAACAATTCGCCACCGGCGGCCGCCCACCCCGCCAAGCCACCCGACAGCAGACTCACCTGGCTGTAACCCAAGCTTTGCAGCATGCGTGCGGCGGGCTCGGCCAATCCTTCACCGTTGTCATACACCACCACACGCGTGTCACGTCGGGGAATACGTTGCCAAGCATCGGCTTCCAGGCGACCCAGCGGCAGATTGGCCGCAAAGAGCGGATGGCTGTGTGCGAAGGGGTCTTCCTCACGCACATCCAGCAAGGCAATTTCCTCGCGATTCAGCAAGGCCTCGCGAACCTGGGCCATGGTGGTGATGGGCAATGGAGACGCCAGCCTCTGCACGAGTGGGTCGGTAGGGTCGTGGCGGACCGGGCTGTAGCCGGACACAAAGCCCTTGCGCCCGCCCTCCGGTGGGTAGACCCAGCGCTGCACCTGGCCAATATCGGCGCCATAGACATGGATGCTGATCGAGACTTGATCGGGCAGGGCATTCCACACCTTGTGCACATCGCCCAGGGTGGGTGAGACGGCGTCAATATCGCCAGGATGCAGGGTATGCACCGGTCCTTGGGGTTGGTAGGTCCCGGTGGCGTCGGCGGCATAGGCCTGGCAGCATTCGCTGCCGCGCAACATGCCGATGAGCCCCCACACCGTGTGATCGTGCACTGGCGTGGACTGACCCGGGCCCCACACAAAGCTCACCACCGAGAAGCGACCCAAGGGATCGACGAACAGCGGGTATTGCTGGTAGCGCTCGGCGCTGGGTTGTGCCTGAGTGTCAGGCAACCAGTCATCGTGCTGCACCAGCGCCTGCAACAGGACTCGAGCCTCTTGAAGAATGGTGGGCTCATCGCCCGTGCGTTCCAGCAATTCGGTCAGGGCAGAGATGAACAGATCCAGGCGTTGAGTGCTCATGGGAAGTGTGCGCTTGGCGTGCAAGAAATGACATGGCCATTGTTTCACACCCTGGCTGTGGAGGCTGGCGCGAAGTGGACGCGAGCGCCATCGGGTCGTGGGGTGACCCAGCCCGTACCAGGCCGTTGCTAGGGAGTTTCCGGATTGGTTGTAGGGGGCTGAAGGGGGCTGTTGGCCGCCGCCAGCTCCTGGGCACTGAGCCAGCGCCATTGACCGGGCAGCACATCAGCCGGCAGGGCGAGTTGCCCCATGCGCGAGCGGTGCAGGCTCACCACCTCGTGGCCGGTGGCCGCCAGCATGCGCTTGACCTGGTGGTATTTGCCCTCGGTGAGCGTGAGGCGCAGGTGATGGGGCTCGATCAACTCGCAAGCCGCGGCGCGCACGGGTCGCGGATCATCGTGGAGCACCACGCCCTGCAGGAGCTGGGTCACCACCGAGGGGTCCATGGGCTTCGCCGTGCCCACCTCGTACACCTTGGGCACATGGTGCCGTGGCGAGGTCATGCGGTGGATCATGGCGCCGTCATCGGTCAGTATGAGCAGGCCGGTGGTGTCCTGGTCCAAACGCCCGACCGCCTGCACACCCGGCACCGCCGACTTGTTGGGGCGCTGGCGCAAGGGGGGAGGCAAGAGGCTGTAAATACTGGGCCAGGTCGAGGGGCGCTGAGAGCACTCGGTGCCGGCGGGCTTGTGCAGCAGAAGGTAAGCGAGCCGGTGGTAGGCCCAGGCAACGCCCTGCACGCGATACGGCCACCCCTCCTCGGGCGTAACCTCCAGCCAGGGGTCGTCACAGGCGGTCCATTGATCGCCCTCGCGCAAGGCCACGTGGCCGTGTTCCACCAAGCCGGCGCAAACCCGGCGGGTACCAAAGCCCTGGGTGTACAGCAACTCCTGCAGGGTCATGACGGAAGTTGATCGTGCCATGTCAGGGACAGGTGGCCAGAAAACTGGCGATGTGGTCAAGACAAACCTGGAATTGATCGCGTTGCGGCACGTGGCCGCAAGGGTCCAGCACCAGTCGTTCTATGCGCCCGTGGTCGGGGCGAATGTCCTCGATCTGCTGCAGCGTGCCATACGGGTCTTGGCGTCCCTGAATGGCCAGCACCGGAGCGTTGATGCGTCGGCAGTCATGCCGGATGTCAAAAGCGCGAAACTCAGGCGACAGCCAAACATCGTTCCATTGCCAGAATGCACTGTCCACATCGTCGTGGTAGTGACGGAGGCGCTCGCGCAAGTTGCCCTGGAGGTAAGCCTCACGGGCCGCGGTGATGGCTTCTATCGAGATGGATTCCACCATGACATGCGGCGCCATGACCACACAGGCCGACACCGGGTGCTGCGAGGCGTGAAGCAACGCAATGGTGCCGCCATCGGAGTGCCCGAGCAGCACGGGCTGTTGCAACCCCAGGGTCTGAAGCAAGGCTGGCAATACCATCAAAGCCTCGCGGTGCATGTAATCGGGGCCATGCCGGTTGGCGCCTCGTACATCAGGAATCGGGTCGGATCGTCCATAGCCGCGACGCGAATACACCAGGCCATCACGCTCGCAGACCGTGCACAACGCCCGGGGCCAGTTGCCTTCGCGGCTGGTCCATTGCGCCACCGAGCCCAAGCCTTCGTGCAAAAACACCAGGGGGGCACGTCCTGGCGGACTGCCCGCGTTGATGCGCTCGACTTCCAGTGACACCCCGTTGATGTTGATCCATGCCATCATGAAATCTTACTGGCCGGGCTGACAGCAAGGTTTCAGGTCGGGTTTCTGGCGTCACAGCCGTTACACTGGGCGTCATGACGGGAACTCAATGGTACGGGGTGATGGGATTTAGGACTTTGCGGCGACGTCTGGCGACGGTTTTAGGGGCGCTGGCCTTGTTGGGTTTATCAGCACATGCGGCCCGCCCCCCCATTTTTGTGCTCAATTCGCAGGATGCCAACATCCACGTCATCGACCCCGACAGCTGGAGCGTGACGCGGCGCATCCCCACCGGCAAGGAGCCGCATCATCTCTACCTGACACCAGACGAAAAGTCGGTGATCGTGGCCAACGCCGCCAACGACTCGCTCACCTTCATCGACCCCCGCACCGCCGAAGTCCAGCGGGTGGTGCGCAATATCATCGATCCCTACCATCTGCGCTTCTCGCCCGACATGAAGTGGCTGGTCACGGTGGCCAACCGCCTCAACCATATCGACCTGTACCGCTGGGACGGCAGCAACCTCACCCTGGCCAAGCGCATACCGTCCGCCAAAACGCCCAGCCACCTCTGGATCGACAGCAACAGCACCACGGTCTACACGACCATGCAAGACAGTGATGAATTGGTGGCGGTCGACCTGGCCACCCAGACCATCAAGTGGCGCGTCAAGACGGGTTCCCTGCCCGCTGATGTCTTCGGCACCGCCGATGACCGTTTGTTGCTGGTGGGGATGACCGGTGGCCGCGAGGTGCAAGTGTTCGATATCTCGGTTCAGCCCGCGCGACTGGTCAAGAGCATTCCCACGGGCGAGGGAGCCCATGCCTTCCGTGCCCTGGGCGATGGTCGGCATGTGCTGGTGAGCAACCGAGTGGCCAACACCATCAGCAAGATTGATCTTCAGACGCTGGAGGTGGTGGGCAGTTTCAAGGCCCCTGGCGGACCGGATTGCATGGAGGTCACGGCCGATGGACGTCTGCTGCTGGTATCCTCACGGTGGATTCAAAAAATGAGCGTGATCGATTTGGCCACCGGGCGCCTGGTGAGACAGGTCCGGGTGGGCAAGTCGCCACACGGCATCTGGACCCTCGAGCATGCCAAGCGACAGTGATCAAAGCCATGGACAAGGCGGGCTGACCGCGGTGATGACCCGTGTGCTGTCCTGTCTGGTCGTGTGCATGGCGCTGCATCCCCTCGTGGGCTGGACCAACCCCTCTTCACCCCTCGACGCGCCGGCCTCGCCAGCAACGCCAGCAACGCCAGCAACACCGTGTCAGAAACCGTTGTATCTCACCTTCGACACCGGGCACATGGGCGTGGCGCCCTTGATTGCCGAGGTGTTGCAGCGCCACCAGGTCAAGGCGACGTTTTTTGCGGCCCACGAACCCACCCAGACAGGCGATGGCTCGCTGGGCACCCACTGGGCGCCCTGGTGGCAAGCACGGGCGCGCGAGGGCCATGCGTTCGCTTCGCATACCCACGATCATGTCTATTGGCTGGCCGACGCGCCAGAGGGCCGCTTTGACGTTCGCCCCAGTGCCGGCCCCCACAAGGGGCAACGGCTGCGCTGGACGGCTGAGGACTATTGCGCCGACATCAACCGGGCGCGCGAGCGCCTGCAAGTTGTGACGGGCGTGCCTGCCTTGCCCGTGTACCGCGCGCCCGGCGGCAAGACCTCCCCCGCACTCCTGCGCGCCGCCAAGGCCTGTGGCTATGCACACATTGGCTGGTCGCCCGCGGGTTTTCTGGGCGACGAATTGCCCAGCGATCGTTATCCCAATGCCCAGTTGTTGCGACAATCGCTGGAGCGCATCCGTCCTGGCGATATTCTGATGGCCCACCTGGGTATCTGGTCGCGCCAGGATCCCTGGGCCCCGGCGGTGTTGGAGCCCTTGGTCCAAGGTTTGCAGCAGAAGGGGTTTTGTTTTCGCACCTTGCGAGAGCATCCGCAATTCCAGCAGTGGACAGTGCGGCACGGAGCTTGATGATGGAATGGTTCTTGGATGGTTGGGCCGACCTGCAGGACGCCTTGTTTCAATCGGTGGTGCAGCCACTGGCCTTCGGCCTCGGCTTCGGGGGCATTCTGGAGCAGGCCTTTGAGGCCACGGGCTGGTTCATGGTGGGGGTGTTGCAACTGCTCATCATGCTGGTGCTGCTCAGACCGCTGGAGCGTTGGCGTGCGGTTGAACCGGTGGTCGACAAGGCCGCTGTGCGAACCGACATCCTCTACACCCTGATTCACCGCCTGGGTCTGTTTCGACTGGTTCTGTTTTTTCTGTTGGACCCCCTCCTTCAAAGCATGTTGGGCGCGCTGCGCAGCCAGGGCTTGGGCACCTGGCACCTGGATGCCTTGTGGCCTGGCGTCACCGATATTCCCTGGGTGACCTTTGTGCTGTATCTGGTGGTGTTCGATGCACTGGCCTATGGCCTGCATCGGGCCCAGCATCACTGGTCGTGGTGGTGGGCCTTGCATGCGGTGCACCATTCGCAGCGGCAGATGACGATGTGGTCCGACAACCGCAACCACGTGCTCGACGACCTGATTCACGCGGTGATCTGGGTGGTGGTGGCGCAGGTCATCGGCATGGGGCCTGGACAGTTCGTGACCCTCATCGCCTTGACCCAACTGAGTGAGAGTTTTCATCACGCCAATCTGCGCTGCAATTTCGGCCGATGGGGTGAGCGACTGTGGGTCAGTCCGCGTTTTCACCGCCTGCATCACGCCATCGGCCTGGGACACGAGACGTCATCCGGGGTGCTCGGGGGTCACAATTTTGGCGTGCTCTTGCCCTGGTGGGACATGATCTGTGGGACGGCCCGTTTTGATGCCCACGTGCCCCCCACCGGGATCCGTGATCAGGTCGAGGAGGGGCGCGATTATGGTCGCGGTTGGTGGTCTCAGCAGCGCCTGGGGTTGGTGCGCTGCTGGAAGGCCCTGCGTTGACCGCACACCACGCCAGTACCCTGGGCGATCTGATCCGGGAGCGGCGGTTTTTCCGCTATTGGCTGTCCCGTGTTGCGGGCGCTATGGCCACGCAAATGCTCATGGTGGCGATGGCCTGGCACATGTATGAACTCACCTCAAGCGCCTGGGATCTGGGGCTGGTCGGCCTGGTCCAGTTTGTTCCCGCCTTGCTGCTTGCGTTGCTGGCAGGGCATGTGGCCGACCGCTGGCCTCGGGGGCGCATCATCGTGGTCTGTCTGTTGGGGCAGGCGCTGGTCGCGGCTGTCTTGTTGCAGGCCACCTGGGCGGACGCCCTCAGCCGCGACCTGTTGCTGTGGTTGTCGCTGGTGATGGGGGCAATTCGCGCCTTTCAAATGCCGGCCTCACAGGCACTGCTGCCGGCGCTGGTGTCGCCGAGTCTGTTGCCGCGTGCCATGGCGTTCAGTTCGGCGGGTTTGCAGGCGGCCATTCTGGGGGGTCCGGCGCTGGGTGGGTTCGTCTTTGCGCTGGGGGCCGATGTGGTGTACGCCCTGAGCCTGGCACTCTTGCTTGTGGCCAGTCTGGCCTTGATGCGCTTGTCTTTACCCCAGCGACAAGCGGCTCCCGAGCCCATGACAGTGACGTCCGTGCTGGCCGGCGTACGCTTTGTCTGGCACCACAAATTGCTACTGGGCGGCTTCTCGCTGGATTTGTTCGCGGTGTTGCTGGGCGGTGCGACCGCTTTGCTGCCCATCTATGCCAAAGACATTTTGGAGGTAGGGCCCTGGGGTTTGGGCTTGTTGCGCGCGTCGCCGGCCGCGGGCGCCCTGATCATGTCCCTGGTGTTGACGCGTTGGCCCTTGCAGCGACACGTGGGCCGCTGGTTGATGGTCTCCGTGGGCTTGTTTGGGGTGTCTATCGCGGTGTTTGCAGTGTCAACCGTGTTCTGGCTGTCCATGCTGGCGCTCGTGTTCAGCGGGGCTTTCGACATGGTGAGCGTGGTGGTCCGTCAGACCTTGATGCAGTTGGAAACGCCCGACGAGATGCGTGGGCGGGTCAGTGCGGTCAGCACGATTTTCATCGGAGCCAGCAACCAATTGGGTGAATTCGAGTCGGGCGCCACCGCAGCCTGGATGGGGCCGGTGGCGGCTGCGCTGGTGGGGGGCATCGGCACGGTGGTGGTGGCGGTGCTCTGGACCCGGCTGTTCCCGAGCTTGGCGCGGCGCGACCGCATGAGCCCTTGAGGTCAGAGCGCAGTGATTCGGTGACCGGGGCCAGCTCGCAACCCTTGGCCAACAACTCGCCCCCGCATCGGCTCAGGCCTTTTCCTTGGCGCGACGCTCTTCATCGACCTGGCGCGCGATAGCATTCACCTGCTCATCCGACATGCCATATTTGGCCTGCAGCACCTTGAGCTTCTTGTGCTCCTCCTCGGTAACCACCCCATCGGCCAGCACGGTGCGCACCTCCATCTCGTACAGGGCTTCACGCCGCTGAACCTGAGAGGTGTAGGCCGTGGCCACCACACCGGTCAGGATGGCTGCCAAGGCAATGGCCAGGATCTGGGTGACGATGACCAACACCGTGCCGAGATAGGTGACAGGGTCCACATTGCCCCAGCCTGAAATGATGGTCAGGACAAACCAATGCATGGCAGCGGGTATGGAGGGAAATACCTCCGGCTGGTCGTGCCCTTCGATGATGTAGATCAGCGAAGAGAACAGCAGGCAACTGATGAGCAACAAAAAGAGCGCGGACGAGAAGGAGTCCCATTCGGATTTGATGGCCTCCAGCATGTCCTCCATCGCGCTGTTGTAACGCGAGAGCTTGAAGATTCGCATCAAGCGGAACATGCGCAACACGCGCAGGTCGGCTCCAGGGAACAGCAGTTGCAGGTAAAACGGCACCGTGCTGAAGAAGTCCACCAGTCCGAAGGGGCTGAAGATGTATTCCTTGCGGCCTTTCCAGGCGCTGTGCTCGGGCCCGGGATGCTTCTCGCTGTAGGACCACACGCGCAAGACATACTCGATCGAGAACACGACCACGCTGATCAAATCAAATATGTGGAAGTAGGCCTCGTAGGCTTCATGGATCTCGTGGACCGACTCCAGGATGATGGCCACCACGTTGGCCACCACCAGCACAGCGATGAAAATTTCGCAGGTATGGCTGGCGCGATCCACCACGGCGCCATCGAGAATTTCGTAGGTCCGACGGCGCAAGCGTGCGATAGGGGTCAACGCGTGGGCGCTCATGCGTTGCGCTCCTTGCTCTTGTGGTACTCGTCGAGAATGGCTTGCACCTCGTGATCCGAGAGCCGGAACTGTTGTTGCAAGCGCTTGAGACTGTCGCTTTCCGCCTCCGAGACTTCACCATCCTCCAGCACGCGCATGAGTTGAGCCCGGTAGGCATGCTTTTTACGAGACACTTGGGTGGCAAATGCAGACGCCACGATACCCGTCATGATGGCGGCCATGCACACCCCGAGAAAACCGGTCAGCAGGGCGATGATTTCACCCGCCTTGGTCACCGGTTCAACGTTGCCATAGCCCGCGGTGATGGTGACGATGGCCCAGTAGATGGAGTGGGGAATTGACCCAAAGGCCTGGGGCTGTTCGTGACCCTCGGCGAAATGCATCAGGGATGCCGACACCACGGTGGAGATCAGCAACAAGAAGGCGGCAGAGCCAAACGCCCGACGCTCGGCGTAGACAGCATGCCACAGGTCCTGCAAGGCCGTGTTGTATTTGGAGAGCTTGAGAATTCGCAGCAACCGAAGCACACGCAAGATGCGCAGGTCCAGGGTGGGGAAGAACACGTGCATGTAATAAGGCATGGTGGCGAAAAAATCCACCAGACCAAATGGACTGAAGATGTAGCCTTTGCGACCCCGCCAGGCTCCCCCATCCTCGGGCTTGTGGCGAGCACCCAGCGACCAGATGCGCAATACATACTCCACCGTGAAGAACATCACGCTCCAGAATTCGAGTTCGTGAAAGAACTCCTTGTGCTCGGCGTGTATTTCAGGGACTGAGTCCAGGATCACGGCCGAGCAATTGATCAGCACCACGGCGGTGATCAGCCATTCCACATACCGGCTGAGAAACTGGTTAGGTGATCCGTCAAGGATTTCCATGACGGTTCTTTGGTATTTCGAGATCATCGGCAAATCAACACAACAGGGGGCTACACGCAGCTGCGAACTTGGTCACCCATCAAGACCCCACCCACGGAGCCTCATGTCTCCGGGGTGGATGACTCAGTCTCAAGCCTTGCCTTGAATCTGGCGCCACAGCTGCAACTCGCTTTGGGTTAAGCGGTCGAGTTCCTTGGCCGTGTTTTCAAATTCGCCGGCCGTCATGTGCATCTCGATTTGACGAATCTCGCTGATGCAGGTTTTGAAGTATTCAACGGCATGTTCGGGTCGCTGGGCAATCATGTGCACCGGCAAGGCCTTGAGGTTTTCTTCAATTTCCTTCTCCTTGATCACCAGATCAATCAAGGCGTTGATCTCGGCCACGCTCAAATGCAGCCGTTTGGCCTCAGTACGGATGAATTCAATTTCCTTGGCTTCAATTTTCCCGTCCTTCAGGATCTTGAACAGATCAGCTTTCAAGCCCTCCCGGTCTTTGATCAATTCATCGCTGAAAGCGGACGCCAGCAAAGCCGCTGGGATGGCAAAGATGCCGATGCCCAGCAGCGCAAGCACCGAGGTCATCGCCCGTCCCCAGGGGGTGACCGGGGAAATGTCGCCATAGCCCACCGAAGCCAGTGTGATGACGGCCCAGTAAATGGATTGCGGGATGTTCTCGAACTTCTCGGGCTGCGCCTCATGCTCGAGCAGGTAGCCCATGCTGGCGGTGAGAATCAGCAGCAAGCCCATGATGAAGGAGGCCGCGCTCATGACGGGCCACTCGCGGGCAATCACCCGGAACAGCACGGTTGTAGCATCGCTGTTGCGGGTGAGCTTGAGCAGTCGCGCCAGTCGAAAGATTCGCAGAAAACGCAAATCCAGCACGTGGTGCAAGAAAACTTCCAGGTAGAACGGCACAATGGCCAGCAAGTCAATGAAGGTGGACGGTGACTTGGCCTGGTTGAAGCGACCGGCAATCGCACCCTGGTACTTCGGATCTTCCACGCAGGAGTAAATGCGCATGCAATATTCCAGGGTGAAGATCGCCACCGCGATCGAATCCAGCACCACAAACTGCAGGTTCAAAATGTAGTGAATGCTGTCCACCGATTCAAGAATGACCGAGGTCACTGACAGCAGCACCCACACCGCAATGAAAGTGTCAAACAGGTCATGCAGGGCACCACCGTAGGGCGAGGGGAAGACCAGTGCGTGAATGCGCTGGCGGAACGTGCGTCCCTGGTTGGCGCGGACAAATTCTTGGTAGGCCGGAATCAGGATGCGAAACAATTTCAGAATTCGCAGCAACCGCAAGGCCCGCAGCACGCGCAAATCGACCGGTAAAAATGCTTGCAGGTAGAAGGGGGCGATCGCCAACAAGTCGATGATGGCAAAGGGGCTGGTGACAAAGCCCAGTCGCGCGTTGCGTTTCTTTTTGAACTCCTCGTCTTCAGGCGCCAGGTAAAACCGCAGGGCGTACTCGATGGTGAAGACGATGACCGAGAAGACATCGAAATAGTGGAAAAGCTGCTTGTTGGGTTCAAAAATCGCTGGGACCTGTTCGAACACCAGGCTGAACAGGTTGGCGACAATCAGAATGCCCAGCCACTTGTCAAACTGCTTTTGCTTATTACCCGGGATGTTGGGGTCCAGCAGCCAGGAATAGAGCCACTTGCGCATAGGCAAATCGCGCGAAATATCGGCCGTTTTTGGCTCGTGGCCCAGCAGTTCGGCGACATCGAGGTTCGCGATGTACTGGGTTCTCAGCGAAGGTTTGCTGGGGGTTGTGTTTTGATGGGAGTTGTCCATGTCAATCCTCAGAACTCGAGTTCACCGACTTTGATGGGGTAGCCGCCTTTGTCACAGACGATCACGCGGATCTGCAACTTGCCATCGATGGCGTCCTCCTCTTTCAAGGGGTTCACAACCATGGGAACGGCAGACCCCGGGGGGGTTGGTACCAGGTTGAAGAAGCTGATGGCACCACGCGTGGACAGATCGCTCTTGTCACACTTTTCCACCACATGCATGGGCTTGTCAAAGAAGGTGTTGACCAGTCCCTTGAGCTCGGAACTTGATTGGAGGTAGGCCAGGCAGGCGCCCCAGGTCCCGGGTACTTGGCCGTCTGCGCTTGCGCCATCGGCCGGCTTTTCAGGCTTCACGCCGCCCGCACAGGCCTTGTGTTGGTAGTCGGCTTCCATGCGCTTGGTGCCCGCTTCTGTCAGCCACTCCACCCAGGCTTCGCCGTTGTTCTTGGCATCCTCGATGTGTTGGCCTTCCTTGAAATTGAAGCGCCCCAGCCAGATCACGGCGACCACGACAAAGGCCATGAAAATCAAAAAGGCGATGTCTTTGGAGTTGGGGGCGCCAGAGGCGTGTGGGGGTGGCGAGGCAGGTGTAGTCGTCGTCATAGATACCAGGCGTTGGATAAGGGAATCAAGCCTTCAGCGCTTGCTCAAGGGCGACCAGTATCTACCATAAGTAGCACTCGCACCATCTAGCGACTTCCCTTTAAGCAAATAGGAAAAGCCGCGCGATTGAATGTCGTAATTTGGGATTAATTTTGGCCGGCTCAGCCGTTCTGGCTGCCGCGGTGAGCCCAGGCGGTCGTGTGTTTTTCGATGTAGCTGAAGAGTTCGTACATCACCATGGCCATGGCGCCCACCACCACCAGGCCGCCAAAGGCCAAGCCCATCTGCATGGCCGACCCGGCCGAGATGAGGAGGTAGCCAATGCCCTCGTTGGCCGCCGTCATCTCGGACACGGTGGTGCCCACAAAAGCCAGCGTGATGGCCACCTTGAGTGAACCGTAGAAATAGGGCATGGAGCGGGGCAGTCCCACCTTGACCAGCACGTCCCAGCGTTTGGCACCCAGCACCCGCAACACGTCTTCGAGTTCGGGCTCCAGTGTGGCCAGACCGGTCGCGATGTTGACCATGATGGGAAAGAAGCTGATCAGAAAGGCGGTGAGGATGGCCGGACCGATGCCGATGCCAAACCACACAACCAGGATGGGCACAAAGGCCGCCTTGGGCAGGGCGTTGAAAGCCGTCATGAGCGGGTACACCGCTGCATACGCCAGTCGTGAACTGCCAATCACAAAGCCCAGCAACACACCCACCACGATGGCCAGGCCAAAGCCCGCCATGGTGACCCAGTAGGTGCGCCAGGCATGCGCGGCGATGACGCCACGGAATTCAATCAGTTGCTCGCCAATGCGCACCGGGCTGGGGAACACAAACTCGGACACCTGAAACGCACTGCACAGCAACTGCCACACGAGCAAAGTGGCGACCATGAGCAGCCAGGGGGACCAGCGTTCGATCTGTTTGGAATTCATGAGGCTCACTGCTGCAAGGGGGTGCCGGAGCGGCGCATGGCGCCGATATGGCCGCGCAGTTCGTGGACGATGTCGGTGAACTGGGCGGTGTAAGTAATTTCCAAGTCGCGCGGACGCGGCAGATCGATCTCTCGGCGCACCACAAAGCGGCCCGGGCTCTTGCTCATGACATACACGGTGTCGGCCAGGAACACCGACTCGCGCAGGTCGTGGGTGACCAGGATGACGTTGAACCGCTTCTCGGTCCACAGGTCGCGCAGGGTGCACCACAGCTCTTCGCGGGTGAATGCATCAAGCGCGCCAAAGGGCTCGTCAAGCAACAGCATCTTGGGCTCATGGATGAGGGCGCGGCAGATGCTCGCGCGCTGCTGCATGCCACCCGAGAGCTGCCAGGGAAACTTGCGCTCGTAACCATGCAGGCCCACGCTTTTCAGCAGGTCAATCGCGCGGGCCTCGAACTCCGCCTTGTGTGACTTGAACTGAGAGCGGTAGGGCTCGACGATTTCCAGCGGCAACAACACGTTGTCCAGGGTGGTGCGCCAGGGCAGCAGCGAGGGCGCCTGAAACGCCATGCCACTGATTTTCAACGGCCCATTGACGGGTTGGCCGTCCACATGAATGCTGCCTTTGCTCGGACGTTTGAGTCCGGTCGTGAGCTTCATGAAGGTGGATTTGCCGCACCCCGAGGGTCCCACGATGGCGATGAACTCGCCTTGACGCACTTGCAGCGAAATGTCCTCCACCGCGAACTGCCCTTGTGAGAGCAGTTCGTCGTTGTAGGCCAGCCAGACGTTTTGGAAATCGACGAAAGCGTCTGACATTTATTTCTTGGACTTGGGCAGGATGTCGAGTTCTTTGGCACTGGGCAGGAACGAACCGTTCCACACATCATCCGGGTTGATGCGGGTTTTGGTGTTGAAGGCGTCCGACACCTGGCTCGCCATCAACGACAGGCGGGGGCCCTTGAGTTGACCAAAGCCCTCGGCACGCGCATCAGCACTGTTGATCACCGTGTCGATGGCCAGCTTCAGGCGGCGGGTTTCCAGTTCGGTGTTGATGATGCCGTCACGCGCTTTGACCGCTTCGATGGCGGCAGCCGGTTCGGTGATCACGTCCTTCACGCCCTTGGTGAAAGCGCTGAGGAAGGCTTTCACGGCCGCCGGGTTTTCCTTCAGAATCTTGGGAGTAGCGATGATCACGTTGCCATACAGCTTCACGCCGTAGTCGGGGTATTGCAACACCACCACGTCCTCGGCCTTGACACCGCGGGCCTCAATGTTGAGCAACGAGGTGAAGGTGAACCCGGTGATCGCGTCGACATCGCCGCGCACCAGCATGGTTTCGCGCAGCGGCGGGTCCATGGCGGTCCAGGTCACGTTGCTCACGCCGTTGGCCTTGGCGAAGATGGGGAAAGCACGGCGGCCTGCGTCAAACACCGGGGCGCCCAGCTTCTTGCCGGCCAGGTCGGCGGGGGTCTTGATGCCGGACTTTTTGAGCGCCATGACCGAGGCGGGCGTGTTGTTGTAGACCACCATGATGGCGACCGGCTTGTTGGGCGCGTCCGGGTTGTTGGCATGGAATTCCATCAACGCGGCCAGGTCGGCAAAGCCCAGGTCGTAGGTGCCGGAGGCGACACGGGTCACTGCACCCCCGGAGCCGTTGCCAGCGTCGACCGTCACGTCCAACTTGGCATCCTTGAAATAGCCTTTGGCCACGGGCACCAAGAACAGCGCGGAGGGACCTTCAAAGCGCCAGTCCAACTGGAACTTGATGGGGGTCATCTGGGCCGAGGCGACGCCGCAGGCCAGGGACAAGGCAGCAGCAACGCCAGCTTGCAAAAAAGAACGCTTGGTCATGAAAAAACTCCAGTGTTGACAGGGACAGAATCTAATAAAACCGTGCAAGTTTGGTGCCACGTTACCTGCACCCGATTGGGGCATCGACGAGCCGCAACAGGGGATTCAGGGGCCGATCTGGCGAGAACGGAGGTATTATGGGCAGTCGGGTTGAGACGAATCTGTATACAATTTTGCCAGCCCCGTTTTTACCATAATTTTGTTCATTATGACCCAGGTCACTAACACAGTTCGCTTCGTGCTTGACGGCCACATCGTGGAGGCGCGCGGCGAGCGTCGCACGACCACGGTGCTGGACTATCTGCGCGAACAAATGCACCGCACGGGCACCAAAGAGGGGTGTGCTGAAGGCGATTGCGGCGCTTGTGTGGTCATGGTCGGTAGCCTCAATGACACCGCGACTGGCGTGGACTACGTCGCCGTCAACAGCTGTTTGCAACTGCTGCCCACCCTGGATGGCAAGTCGGTGAAAACGGTTGAAAGTCTGCAACGCGCAGACGGCACTCTGCATCCGGTCCAGCAGGCCATGGTGAGCTGCCATGGCTCTCAGTGCGGTTTTTGTACGCCTGGCATTGTGATGAGCCTGGTGAACCTGGTACAACGCAATACCAACCCGGACCGCCAGACCATCAACGACACGCTGAGTGGCAACCTTTGCCGCTGCACGGGCTACAAGCCCATCGTCGATGCTGCGCAGCATGCCTGCCAGGCTGGGGCGGCACTCAAGATTGACGACAGCGCCGACATTGCGCTCCTGAAGGAGATTCAACGTGACACCCAGCCCACGCTGAGCCTGGAGGGCGAGATCATCGTCCAGCCCGTGGTGCGCACCCGCAAGGGCAATGAGTTTGTATCGCCCGCCACGCTGGCCGAGGTGGCGCATTACCTGGTTGAACATCCCCGGGCAACTTTGCTGGCGGGCAGCACCGAGATTGGTTTGCAGGTCAACAAGCAGTTCTCGCGACCTGAGCACATCGTCTACCTCGGCTTGGTGCCCGAATTGCAGCGCATCGATGCAACGGCTCAAGGGTGGCGCATTGGGGCGGCGGTGTCGCTGGAGCGTGGTGAGCCAAAGCGGCGCAACACCTCGGCAAAGTCGGGGTACACCGGCCAAAAAACCAACCAGTTGCAGCCCGGCGAGTTCATCGAGGCCATCGAGTTGCCCAAGCCGGCAGCGGGGCAGGTGTTTCGCGCGCACAAGGTTAGCAAGCGCTTCGAGCAGGATATTTCAGCCACCTGCTCGGCCATCACCTACCGCCTGCAAGGTGGCAAGTTGTCAGGCGTGAAACTGGCCTACAACGGCCTGGCCCCGGCGCCGTGCCGTGCGCCCAAGCTCGAGGCCGTGCTGGAAGGGAAAACGCCGGCCGATGTGCAGGTGGCCGACTTGGATGCGGCCATTGCGGCCAGCTTCACCGCTCGGGATGGATTGCGCGCTACTTGGGCCTATCGCTCGCTGGTGGCTCGCAACCTGGTGCTTGAGTTCATCGAACAGTAAGGGAGACAACCATGAATGCGCCCCTGAATCTGAAAAATCTGCTGCCAGTCTCCCATGTCCAGCAAGGCACCGAGGTGGTGCACGAATCGGCACACCTGCACGTGACGGGTGGGGCCACCTACACCGACGACATCCCTGAGTTGGCAGGAACCCTCTACGCCGCCTTGGTGATGTCACCCGTTGCACACGGTGAGTTGATCGGCGAAGGCATCGACCGTGCCGCCATTCTCCGGGAGCATGGCGTGGTCGCGGTGTTCACCGCGCGCGATATCCCAGGTGAAAACAATTGTGGTCCGATCGTGCACGACGATCCGTTCCTGGCCGATGGCAAGGTGGAGTTTCTGGGTCAAGCGGTGGCCGTGGTGGTGGCGCGTGAAATGCTCTACGCCCGTGAGGCAGCCAGCAAAGCCCAAGTGCAGGTCAAGGAACTCAAGCCCATCCTCACGATTGAAGAGGCCATGGAGGCGGGCAATTTTGTGATGCCGGCCAAGGGCATCACCCGTGGCGACGCGGCGACGGCCATTGCCAATGCCCCACACAAAATTCAGGGCACGGTGCGCACCGGTCAACAAGAGCAGTTTTACCTGGAAGGCCAGATCACTTACGCGGTGCCGCGTGAGGACGGCCAACTCACGCTGTACTGTTCCACCCAGCACCCGGATGGCAACCAGCGTGAGGCCGCTGCTGCGCTCAACCTCAGCACCCACGATGTGGAGGTGATCTGCCGACGCATGGGGGGCGGCTTTGGGGGCAAGGAAGGCAACGCCAGCATCTTCAGCCAGAGCGCCGCCCTGGCAGCGTTCAAGCTGAAAAAGCCTGTGAAGCTGCGTGTGAACCGCGACGACGACATGATGATCACGGGCAAGCGCCACGATTTCCGCATTGACTATGAGGTAGGCTTTGACGACAACGGTCGGGTGCAAGGCGCCAACATCACGCTGATGTCTCGTTGCGGCTACAGCACCGACTACTCCGGACCCGTCAACGACCGCGCCTGCTTGCATATCGACAACTGTTATCACATCTCTGCGCTGAAACTCATCAGCCACCGCTGCAAGACCAACACCCAAAGCGCCACGGCCTTCCGTGGTTTCGGGGGTCCGCAGGGCATGTTTGGCATTGAGACGGTGATGGATGAAATTGCCGCCACCCTGAAGAAAGATCCGCTGGAGGTGCGCAAGCTCAACCTCTACCAGGACCCTGCACTCAGTGGCACGCCCGACACCATGACCACCCAGTACAACCAGTTGATCGAGGACTGGGTGGGCGACAAGGTGGTGTCGCAGGTCGAGTCGCAAGCTCGCTACGCCGAGCGCCGTGCCGCTGTGCAGGCCTTCAATGCCCAGAGCAAGACCCGCAAACGTGGGCTGGCCCTGGTGCCACTCAAGTTCGGCATCAGCTTCACCGCCACCCACCTGAACCAGGGGGGGGCGTTGCTCGTGATCTACATGGACGGATCGGTCAGCGTCAACCATGGTGGCACCGAGATGGGGCAGGGTCTCAACACCAAGATGGCGCAGGTGTGCGCCGATGGTCTGGGCATCAGCGTCGAGCAGGTGCGTGTCACCGCCACCGACTCGCAGAAAGTGCCCAATGCCTCGGCCACCTCGGCCTCCAGCGGTGCCGACATCAACGGCGCTGCCATCATGAACGCCACGGCACAAATGCGCGAGCGTTTGAAGCCGGTGGCCGCTCGTTTGCTGGGCTGTGCGGAGCAGGACGTCACCTTCGCTGGTAACGCCGTGCACGGTGGCGGCCAGTCGGTCCCCTGGGCCCAACTGACCCACCAAGCCTGGCTGGACCGCGTGGGGCTGTCCGTCACAGGGTTCTACATGACCCCGGAGATCAAGTACGACTTCACCACCCTCAATGGCCGTGCCTTCTACTACTACTGCTATGGCGCTTCGGTGTCCGAGGTCGAGGTGGACACGCGTACCGGTGAATGGTGGCTCAAGGCCGTGGACATCGTGCACGATGTGGGCAAGAGCATCAACCCGGCGATTGACAAGGGACAGATTGAAGGTGCCTATGTGCAGGGCATGGGCTGGCTCACCATGGAAGAGTGCATTTGGGACAAGAAGGGCAAGCTGCTCACCCATGGTCCCAGCACCTACAAGATTCCGGTGGCGGGTGATGTGCCCGAGCATTTCAACGTCACGCTCTTTGATGGTTACAACCTCAAGCCCACGCCGTTCCACAGCAAGGCAACCGGCGAGCCGCCGCTGATGTTGGCCCTCTCCAGTTTCTTCGCCCTGAAA
This sequence comes from Betaproteobacteria bacterium, assembly GCA_009923505.1. Taxonomy (GTDB): domain Bacteria; phylum Pseudomonadota; class Gammaproteobacteria; order Burkholderiales; family Burkholderiaceae_C; genus Limnohabitans. The sequence goes on along the minus strand of RFTK01000017.1, from coordinate 19,805 downwards.
GATGCGGTGGCGGCCGTGGGCCACCACCAGACCGTCGCGCACCTGGATGCGCCGGCCACACCGGAGCGTATTTTGCTGGCGTGCGAGCGCGTGCGCGCCCAGGCCCGTGCCTGAACTGGTTTGGGCTGATCTGGCGAGCTGAGACGGCGACCCGATCAACCGCTTCATGCCAAGCCTGCTAGCTCAGTTGCAAGAGTCCTTGGGTCAGACGGCCCTCGTGTTGGTGCGGGTGGACCACACGCAGGGCTCTGTTCCCCGTGAGGCCGGGGCCTGGATGGCGGTCACCCCCACCCAGGTCATCAACACCATCGGCGGGGGACACCTGGAATTCCAGGCGATTGAAGAAGCCCGCGCCTTGCTGCGCCAACCCACCCACGAATCCCTGGTGTTGCGCTACCCCCTGGGACCCAGCCTGGGCCAGTGTTGCGGCGGCGTGGTGCACTTGCGGTTTGAGCACTGCGATCGGCTGACGCCCGAACAAGCGGCTCGGCAGGTCGAGCGACTGCAGGCGCACCATCAACCGGTGGCACTCTTTGGGGGTGGTCACGTGGGCCGGGCCCTGATTCAGGTGTTGTCGGCATTGCCCTTTGACATCACCTGGATCGACAGCCGCGACGAAATCTTTCCCCACCCCTTGCCCGTTCATGTGCGTGCCGAACACTCCGACCCGGTGCAATCGGCCGTGGACGATTTGGCCCCGGGCAGTCAGGTGCTCATCATGAGTTTCAGCCACGCCGAAGACCTGGAGGTGGTGGCCGCGTGTCTGCGCCGTCAGCGTCTGCACAACGATCTGGCGTTTGTGGGCTTGATTGGCAGCGCCACCAAATGGGCCACCTTCAAGCATCGGCTGGAGGCAAGAGGATTCGAGGCTGCAGAACTCGATCGGATCACCTGTCCGATTGGCCTGCCCGGCATCGCCGGCAAAGAGCCCGAGGTGATTGCGGTGGCGGTCGCGGCTCAGTTGCTGCAGTCACGCCCCACACCCGGTCGTGTCACCTGATGCCACATGCGTGCTAGCCCTTGACCCAGTGGCTTGTATCACGGCGCGGGTCACACGCCAGTTGTTGCGGGGTTCGTGCTTAGCTGACGCCTGACACCAGTTCGCGAGCCAGCGCATTGTGGCGCGCAATCAGGGGCTCGATCTCGACACGCGTCAAGCGGCCCTCTCGCACCAAGACTTCGCCGTGCACGAGGGTCATGTCGGCCTGCCCACTGCTGCATAACAACAGGGCTCCCACCGGGTCGTGCACCGCACCCCCAGCCAACGCCAGCGTGTCGAGGCGGTACAACGCAAAGTCCGCACAACAGCCTGGCGTGATCTGGCCAATATCGGACCGTCCCAGCACCTCGGCGCCGCCTCGGGTGGCCAGGCGCAGCGCGTCGCGCGGCGTCATGGCCTTTGGCCCGGTGTCACACCCCATGGGCTCGAGGCTGCGCCGCACGCGGGCCAGCAACATGGCCTGGCGTGCCTCGTTCAAGAGGTGCCCGGCATCGTTGCTGGCACTGCCGTCCACGCCCAAGCCCACCGGCACGCCCAGGTCGAGCATCTCGCGCAAGGGCAGGATGCCACTGGCCAGGCGCATGTTGCTGCAGGGGCAGTGGGCCACCCCGGTGCGGGTGTGGGCGAAGCGCTTCATGCCCGTCGGGTCGATCTTCACACAGTGGGCATGCCACACATCATCACCGAGCCATCCCAGTGACTCGGCATACTCCGCCGGTGTGCAGTTGAAGCGCTCGCGGGTGTAGGCCACGTCGTGGTCGTTTTCTGCCAGGTGCGTGTGCAGGCGAACCCCATACGAACGCGCCAACGCTGCAGACTCACGCATGAGCGAGGGGCTGACCGAGAAAGGCGAGCAGGGCGCCACCGCAATTTGAAGCAGCGCGCCGCGAGAAGGGTCATGCCAGGTTTCAATCAAGCGGCGCGTGTCACGCAGGATGTCCTCCTCCGACTCCACCACATGGTCGGGGGGCAATCCGCCCTCGCGTTGTCCCACACTCATGCTGCCGCGCGTGGCCACAAACCGCAGTCCCACACGGTGGGCGGCTTCGATGCTGTCGTCCAGGCGGATGCCATTCGGGTAGATGTAGTGATGATCGCTGCTGGTGGTGCAGCCACTGAGCAACAACTCGGCCATGGCCACTTGGTGCGACACCGTCACCATCTCAGGCGTCAGGCCACTCCAGATGGGGTAAAGCCCGCGCAACCAGCTGAACAGCTCGGCGTTTTGCACCGCCGGCACAGCACGGGTGAGACTTTGCACCATGTGGTGGTGGGTGTTGACCAAACCGGGTAGCACCACATGCGAACGCGCATCGATCACCTCGTTGGCCTGCTCGATCCAGGGTGTCAGGTCCTCACCCGATGGGAGGATGCGTTCAATGAAACCACCGCGACACCACACCGAAGCGCCCCGCCACTCGGAGGATTGATCGTCCTGGGTGGCCAGGCAGGCGGCTTCACGGATGAGCAGGGTACGAGAGGAAGTTGTCATGAAAAGCAGGCAAAGTGAACCGAGGCGTGCACGGGGCCGTTGAGGCCACGTGTCGAATTTGAGCGGGTCTTTCCTGTCAGAGCCCCCCGTGGGGCAACGACATCATCACCGATGGTACGATCATTTCTCTTGTTCTCGCCGGGCCTCTCGTCGGGGGGCGAGACTCTGACACTGACACCACCCATTCACATGAAAACTTATCACATCGCATGCATCCCCGGTGACGGCATTGGCCAGGAAGTCGTGCCTGCCGGCGAACAAGTGTTGCAGGTGCTGGCCCGCGCGAGCCAATCTTTCCAATTCAAGTTCAGTCATTTCGGCTGGGGCGGCGACTGGTATCGTCAGCACGGCCAGATGATGCCCGACAACGGCCTGGACGAGTTGCGCGACATGGATGCGATTTTGTTCGGCTCGGCGGGTGATCCACACATCCCGGACCACATCACGCTGTGGGGCCTGCGCCTGAAAATCTGCCAGGGCTTCGACCAGTACGCCAATGTGCGCCCCACCCGCATCCTGCCCGGCATCGATGCGCCCTTGAAACGCTGTGGCCCGCAAGACCTCGACTGGGTCATCGTGCGCGAAAACTCCGAGGGTGAATACGCCGGCGTGGGCGGGCGTGCCCACCAGGGGCATCCCATCGAGGTGGCCACCGACGTCTCCATCATGACCCGGGCCGGCGTGGAGCGCATCATGCGCTACGCCTTCAAGTTGGCACAGTCGCGTCCTCGCAAGCAACTCACGGTGGTCACCAAATCGAATGCGCAGCGCCACGCCATGGTGATGTGGGACGAGATTGCTGTGCAAGTGGCCCGGGAGTTTCCGGACGTCACCTGGGACAAGGAGCTTGTGGACGCCGCCACTGCGCGGATGGTCAACCGTCCGCGCACCCTGGACACCATCGTGGCCAGCAACCTGCACGCCGACATCCTGAGCGATCTGGCCGCTGCGCTGGCGGGCAGCCTGGGCATTGCTCCCACCGGCAACATCGACCCCGAGCGTCGTTACCCTAGCATGTTCGAGCCGATTCACGGCTCAGCTTTTGACATCATGGGCCAGGGACTCGCCAATCCGGTGGGCACTTTTTGGAGTTGTGTGATGATGCTAGAGCATCTGGGCGAGCACACAGCGGCCGCGCGTCTGATGAAAGCTGTCGAACAGGTGACCGCCCAACCGGCCTTGCATACCCGTGACCTGGGTGGCACCGCCACCACGGCACAAGTGACCGACGCCGTGTGCACGGCACTGTCCGCCTGAAGCGTTCGCGCTATGGGTGTGCCCCAACGCAGTCACCAAGAGCCCGAGGCCCTGTTGCGGGCCTTGTATGACGCAGCCGTGCAGCGGGCCTTGCCTGCGCACACCCTGGCGGCTTTTTTGCCAGCGCCCCCGAAGGGTCGAACCTTGGTGCTGGGGGCTGGCAAGGCAGGGGGGGCCATGGCTCAGGCGGTGGACCGGCTGTGGCCGATGGACAAGCCCCTGTCGGGCCTCGTGGTGACGCGGTACGACCACATTCCTCCCGGGGCTGAACTCCTGCCGGGCCGTATCGAGGTGGTGGAGGCCGCACATCCCGTGCCCGATGCCGCGGGTGTCCAGGCTGCCGAGCGTATGCTGGAACTCACCCAGGGGCTGACCGAAGACGACCTGGTGCTGTGTCTGATTTCGGGGGGTGGTTCGGCCTTGCTGACCCTGCCGGCTCTTGGGCTGACGCTGGCCGACAAGCAAGCCATCAATCGCGGGTTGCTGGCCTGTGGAGCCAATATTCACGAGATGAATTGCGTGCGCAAGCATCTCTCGCGCATCAAGGGTGGCCGTCTGGCCGCCGCCTGTGCACCGGCGCGTGTGGTCACGCTCACCATCAGTGATGTGCCGGGCGATGATCCCTCGGTGATCGCCAGTGGCCCCACCGTGCCCGACGGCACCACCTGTGCAGATGCGCTCGCTATTCTGGACCGGTATGGCATTGCCATTCCCGAGGGGGTGCGCACGCCATTGATGGCGGGTCAACTGGAGACGCCCAAACCCTCAGACCCGCTGTGGTCACGCTGCAGTGTGCAGATGATCGCCACGCCTCAGCAGTCGCTGCAGGCCGCCGCTGAACTCGCCGAGCAAGCAGGCCTCAACGCCTACATTCTCTCGGACGAGATGGAGGGCGAGTCGCGCGACGTGGGCCGCGTGCACGCGGCCTTGGCGCGGGCGGCTGCCAAAGGTCACGGCCCGTTCATCAAGCCCTGTGTGCTGCTCAGCGGGGGCGAGACCACGGTGCGGGTGTTGGCTCCCAAGCCGGGCGCCGCCCGCGGTCGCGGCGGGCGTGCGGGTGAGTTCTGCATGGGCCTGGCCCTGGGTCTGCAAGCCCAGGAGGGAGTCTGGGGTCTTGCCGCCGACACCGATGGTATTGACGGTGTCGAGGCCAATGCCGGCGCACGTGTGGCCCCGGACACGCTGAGCCGAGCCCAGGCGCGGAGCCTGGTGCTCACCGATCATCTGGACCGCAATGATGCGGTGGGGTTTTTCGAACCCCTGGGGGATCTGGTTGTCACGGGTCCGACCTTCACCAACGTGAATGATTTCCGGGCCGTGCTGATTCTTTGATGTACGACAAGACCGCGCAGCCGCGGGGCTGGCACAGTGGCAGCCATCATGTCGCTCGCCGAACTGCTCAAACAAGCGGCCCCGCAGTCCCTGAAGGCGGGGCATCGGGTGTTTGCGCGCGGTCAGGCTGCTGACTTCGTCTGCTACTTGATCCAGGGACGGGTGGGCCTGGGGCTGTACCAGGGTGAGCAGTCTCTCCATCGGTTGAGCAAGAGGGTGGCGCCGGGCTGGCTCGATCTGTCCGGGGCAGTGCTGGACCAACCCATGAATGTCGACGCTGTGGCGGAGACTCCGCTGCTGGTCAAACACGTGTCAGTACGACGGTTTCAAGGCTGGCTGACGCAACAACCTCCCTCCACGCGCGACCTCATCCACGATCTCGCCCTGGGACAGCGCCAGATGGCCGAACTCTCGGTCAGTCGTCTGGCCATGGATGCGCAGGCCCGTTGTGCGGAGTGGCTGCTGGAGCACGCACAACCCATGGACCGAGAGGCCATGGCCGTGCAATTCACGCAACGCAAGCGGCAGATCGCCGAGCAACTGGGGATTGCCCCTGAAACGCTGTCGCGCGTGCTGCGAGATCTCCGAGAGCGGGGATTGATCCGGGGGCGTGGTCGTGTGCTGGATGTGCTCGATCCCACCGGGCTTCGTGACCTGGTGGGGGCCTGAGCTGCCCCTCGGCGTGCAAGACAGGGTTCACCGCACCCGGTGTGATCGCATAATGCAGGGCAGGGCGCCTGCTGGCGCTGCCCTGTCATCACCTCCCACACGTTCATGACTGCACCCACTTTCACGCCGGCCGATCTTCAGCGCGTGCCTGGCGCTGCGTTGCCAGACCTGTTGCGCCGCATGCCCAAGGCCGAGTTGCACATCCACATCGAGGGCTCGCTCGAGCCCGAGATGATCTTTCAACTGGCACAGCGCAACGGCGTGTCCTTGGCTTATCCGGATGTGGAGAGTTTGCGTCGCGCCTACGCCTTCACCGATCTGCAAAGCTTTCTTGACATCTACTATGCCGGTGCGAGTGTGTTGCTGCACGAGCGCGATTTTGAGGACATGGCCTGGGCCTACTTTCTTCGAGCGGCGGCAGACGGTGTGGTGCACGCCGAATTGTTTTTTGACCCGCAAACACACACCGAACGCGGTGTGCCCATGGGAGTCGTGATCGAGGGCTTGACCCGGGCCTGCCAGCGGGCGCAGGCCGAGCTGGGAATTCATGCCGACCTGATTCTCTGTTTTCTGCGACACCTGAGCGAAGACGCAGCCCTGCAAACGCTGGAGGACGCCTTGCCCTGGCGTGACCGCATCATTGGCGTGGGGCTGGATTCGAGTGAGCTGGGACATCCGCCGAGCAAGTTTCAACGGGTGTTTGAGCGTGCCCGACGGCTGGGTCTGCATGCGGTGGCCCATGCCGGTGAAGAAGGTCCGCCAGCTTATATCCATGAGGCCTTGGATCTGTTGCAGGTGGAGCGTATTGACCACGGTGTTCAAGCGCTGCAGGATGAGGCCCTGATGCAGCGTTTGGTGCACGAGCAGATTCCGCTCACGGTCTGTCCTCTGTCCAATGTGAAGCTGTGTGTGTTCGATCAACTGGCTTCTCACAACCTGCGCCAGATGCTCGAAGCCGGCGTGTGCGTGACCATCAATTCGGACGATCCGGCTTACTTTGGTGGCTACCTGCTGGACAATTTTCAGCAGACCGTGGACGCGTTGCAACTTCATGCCCAACACGCATACCAGTTGGCACGCAACAGCTTGCAGGCCAGTTTTGTCTCCGCCGCACAGCGTCAGGTTTGGCTGGCACAACTCGATGCGTGTTGTGCCCAGGCCCTGGCCTCATGAGTGACCTGGCGATTGTCGGCGCGGGGTTGGGCGGTTTGTCCCTGGCCTTGGCCTTGCAGCAGGCGGGACAGGCCTGTACCTTGGTGGAGCGAGCCCCCGAATTGACCGAGGTGGGGGCCGGTATCCAACTGGGTCCCCACGTCATGCGGCGCTTGTATGGCTGGGGTTTGAAGGAGGCCTTGCACGAGCGAATCGCCTTGCCCGAGGCCTTGGAGGCACGCGATGCCTTGCGCGGCACTCAGCTCGCGACCCTGCCCTTGGGCAGCTACTGTGAGCAACGCTACGGTGCGCCCTATGCCACGGTGCACCGCGCAGATTTGCAGGCCGCGCTGCTGCGCGCTGTCGAGCAGGGGGGCAACACGGTGCTGCGGTTGAACACCCCCTGCTCGAGTTGGGTGGAACAGCACGACGGCGTGACCCTTGAACTGGCCTCGGTATCGGCGCTGGCGCCTGGGCAGACTCTGGCGCAGGGACAGGGGGCAGCAACACAGACCAGCCCAGCGAAAGTCCCACTGCATGCCTCGGCATTGATTGGGGCGGATGGTTTGTGGAGCCGGGTGCGCGCCAGCGGCTGGGCGCTGCCCGAGCCCGTATCCACCGGTCACCTGGCGTACCGAGCCATGGTGCCGCAAGCCCTGTTGCCTGAGCGCTTGCGCAGCCAAACGGTGACCGTGTGGATGGGACCCCATTTGCATCTGGTCACCTATCCGGTTCGACAAGGCGAGTGGCTCAATGTGGTGGTGTTGATGCAAGCACAGGATACCCACCACCCTCTGACCCCGGGGTGGGATCTGGCGCGCCATCCGCACGACATGGCAGCCGATTTGCAAGCGGCCATGCGCGGCTGTTGCGCGGGCGTGCGTGATCTGTTGAGCATGATCGAGCAGTGGCGCGTGTGGCCACTGTTTGTCCGCGACACCCTGGCGGGCCCGGACCAGATGGCGCGCGGCCATGTCGCGCTGCTGGGGGATGCGGCACATCCCATGTTGCCTTATCTTGCGCAGGGAGCCGGGATGGCGATGGAGGACGCCGATTGTTTGGCGCAGTGCTGGACCCAGACCGACTTGACTATCCCCCAGCGCCTGCACCGTTATGCCGTGGCACGCTGGCAGCGCAATGCTCGCGTGCAATTGCAGTCCCGGCGTAACGCCGACATTTTTCACGCCACCGGTTGGATGCGGTGGGGCCGCGACCTGGGCCTGAAGCTCATGGGACAGCGGCTGATGGATCAGCCGTGGCTGTTTTCGGGCTGAGGGGTTAGGCGAATCATCCGCTTGAGTTGGGGCACGCAGGAGCCGCACTGCGTGCCACATTTCAGATGCGATTGCAATTGGTCGAGTTGCGAGGTTTCGCTGCCCGGGGAGCGAGCCAGAAAATCCTGAATCGCTTGATCCCGCACCCCCACGCAAATGCACACCACCTGACCAGCCGAGACCATCGGGAGAGGGGGCTCATGGCCCGTCATCAGCAGCCGTCGTCCCAGCGCGCGCACCGGTTGCGAGGTTTGCAGCAGCTGTTTGAGCCAGACTTCAGCCCGCGTGTCGCCCGCCAGGATGAAGGCGTCAAGCTGTGAGTCCTGGCCGTCGGCTGAGGGGGACAGTCTCAGACTGCGCAAGTGCACCGGGCGCGCATCCACATACCGCAAGCCCCCTTGCGGGGTGATGCCCATCAGGTGTTCCAGGGCGAGGACGGCATCGAGCGGCGGGGCCTCACTGCTGGCAACACGAAACAACACACCTTGTCGTGAGGCCTGAGAATCAGGGTCCGCAAACGCCACACAGCTGGCAAATTCAAACCGTTGCATGTGGGTGCGCAACAAGCGCATCTGTTCAATGGCCACTCCGCGCTCAAACCATCCGACGGCCAACAAGCGCCAGGGCAAATCCGCCTTCAGGATCTTCACGGCAGCATGTTTCAACTCGGGTTGCTTGGACTTGGGGCAATAGGCGGGTGAGGTCACCGTGTTGACACCCGCCAGCGGTGTGTTGCGGTGGCTGCGGCCACTCAAATAGGCCTGGCCCCAGTGCATGGCCATGAAGGCCTGACCGGCCGCAACGTCTTCGCTGGCGGAGGCGGCCACCACCAGCGATCCCCGACGGCTGGTGACATGCACCAGATCGCCTTCCTGCAATTGCAGCGATTGCATGTCCGTCGGGTGAAGCTGCACCTGTGGCTCGGGCACGTGGCCAAACAACTGCGGGACCAGACCGGTGCGCGACATGCCATGCCATTGATCGCGCAAGCGACCTGAGGTGAATGCAAACGGCCAGCGTGTGTCGGTGGGTTCTGCCACCGGCTCGTAAGGCAGAGCGGCAAAACGGGCACGCCCATTCGCGGTGGGAAACACCCCGTCGTCGTACAGCCGGGCTTTACCCTCCAGGCGTCCTTCAGGCATGGGCCATTGCAGGGGTTGCTGGTCCAACTGCTCATAGCTCATGCCGGTGATATCCAGGTCACGCCCGCGCGTGGATTCGCGGTGCTCCAGCCAGATGTCCTGCGCACTGGCATAGTCCATCCGCAGGCCGCCGCAGCGTTGGGCGATATCCGGTTGCGCCAGCAGGCGTTGCGCCAGGTCCACGACGATCTGCCAGTCGTGACGGGCCTGACCTGGTGCGGGCACCGCGGCGCGAACCCGGGTGATGCGCCGTTCGCTGTTCGTGACCGTGCCTTCCTTTTCGCCCCAGGTGGTTGCGGGAAGGATCAGGTCGGCGTAGGCGCAGGTTTCGGTGTCGGCAAAGGCTTCCTGCACCACCACCAGTTCGGCGCGCTCCAGCGCGCGGCGCACCGTGCTCTGGTCCGGCATGGATTGGGCCGGGTTGGTGCAGGCGATCCACAAGGCCTTGATCTCACCGTCGGCGGCGGCCTGGAACATCTCGACGGCGGTCTTGCCGGGTTGTTCGGGCACGCGCTGCACGCCCCATAGCTGCGCCACCTCAGCGCGGTGCACTGGGTTGGCAAGATCTCGGTGGGCGCTCAAGAGGTTGGCGAGCCCGCCAACCTCGCGCCCGCCCATGGCATTGGGTTGGCCTGTGAGCGAGAACGGTCCGGCACCCGGACGACCGATCTGCCCCGTGGCCAGGTGCAGGTTGATCAAGCTGGCGTTATTGGCCGTGCCGTGGCTCGATTGGTTCAACCCCTGGCAATAAAGGCTCAGGGTGGGTCCCCGTGCAGGGCTGGGGCCTTCGTCCCCCCCCCAGGCGAACCAGCGGGCGGCAAGCCAGAGTTGCGCCGGCGCAATACCGCAGACCGCCTGCACCTCGTCGGGGGTACAACGCTGGACCAGGGCTTGCAAGGACTCGAAATCATCCGTGTGACGAGCGATGTACTCGGGTGCCGTCCAGCCCTCGCGCAGCATCAGGTGCAGCATGCCATGGAACAACATGACATCGGTGCCGGGTCGAATGGCCAGGTGCAGGTCAGCACAACTGGCCGAGTCGGTGCGGCGTGGATCGACCACGATCAGCTTCTGGGCGGGGTGGCGTGCCCGGCTGTCTTCCAGACGTCGAAACAGCACGGGGTGCGCCCAGGCGGCATTGCTGCCCGCCATGAACACACAGCCTGCATGCTCCAGATCGTCATAACAGGCGGGCGGCGCATCCGCCCCCAGGGTGAGCTTGTAGCCCGCCACCGCACTGCTCATGCACAGGCGTGAATTGGTGTCGATGTTGTTGGTGCCCAGCAGTCCTTTGACCAGCTTGTTGAAGACATAGTAGTCCTCGGTCAGCAATTGACCCGAGACATAAAAACCCACCGCGTCAGGGCCGTGTTTGTTCACGATATCAGCCAGACGATGACTGGCCCACTGCAGGGCGCTGTCCCAACTCAAGGGGTCGAGTAGACCGTGACGTATCAAGCGGCGCTGCGGTTGCAGCACACGACTGGCTTGAGCCACTGCGTGCGCCGCGCTCTGGTGCAGTTGGCTGCCTTTGCTGCACAGCCGACCCGCATTGGCAGGGTGTTGGGGGTCGCCCTGAACATCCAGGATGCGACCCGCCTGCGAGCGAATGATGACCCCACATCCCACACCGCAGTACGGGCAGGTGGAACGGGTTTCCTTGACCGAGGGCATGAAATGTGTCAGTCCAGGGCCAGCGTGTTGAGTTCGTGCGCGTTCAGCATCACCTGCTCGCCATGCAATTGCACGGCAAAGCGGGGGCTACAGCCTTCATCGGGGGCGTGGGCGCACCCATCGGTCAGCCGGATCTGCCAGTTGTGCAAGGGGCAGGCCACGTTGTTGCCATACACGATGCCCTGGCTCAGCGGGCCACCCTTGTGTGGGCAGCGATCGAGCAAGGCAAACACCTGGCTCTCGCCATTGCGAAACACGGCCACCGGCGTGCCCTGCGGGCGTTGTACGCGGCGTGCGCCCAGGACCGGAATATCGTCAAGCTGGCAAACAGGAATCCACTCGGGAGCAGTCATGGTGTGTCAAGGGTGTCAACAGAATCAGAGGGGCTCAAAGAGTCAGAGGGCTCAAAGAGTCAAAGGGGGCCCAGTGTCAGAGGGTCAGCGGGTCAAACTGACGGGTATCCACCTGCGCCTTGGCCAGATCGGCCCACGGATCAGGTTCGTCGCGCAAGGCGTCTTGCAAGCGCGCCCACAGGGCCTGTCGTCCAGGGGCATCGTCCAGAATGCGTTGCTTGACATGGTCCAGCCCCACGCGGTTGACATAGTGCACCGTGCGCTCCAGGTACCAGCCTTCCTCCCGGTACAACTGCATGAAGGCGCCGGTGTATTCCAGCACTTCTTCGGCGGTCTTGAGCTTGGTGAAGAAGTGAGCCACCTCGGTCTTGATGCCCCCATTGCCGGCGATGTACATCTCCCACCCGCTGTCCACGCCAATGATGCCCACGTCTTTGATACCGGATTCGGCACAGTTGCGTGGACAGCCGGAGACAGCGAACTTGACCTTGTGGGGCGCGTACATGCGCCACATGGCACGCTCCAGCGTCTTGCCCATGTTGGTGCTGTCCTGGGTGCCCATGCGGCACCACTCGCTGCCCACGCAGGTTTTGACGGTGCGCAAGGCCTTGGCATAGGCGTGCCCGGAGGGCATGCCGAGATCTCGCCAGACGGGGATGAGGTCCTCCTTCTTCACGCCCAGCAAATCAATGCGCTGCCCGCCGGTGACCTTCACCGTGGGGATCTTGTATTTGTCCACCACGTCGGCGATGCGCCGCAATTCGTCGGCGGTGGTTTCGCCGCCCCACATGCGTGGAATGACCGAGTAGGTGCCGTCTTTCTGGATGTTGGCGTGGCTACGCTCATTGATGAAACGGCTTTGCGGATCGTCTTTCGCCTCGTGCGGCCAGGTGCTGATGAGGTAGTAGTTCAGGGCTGGACGACAAGTGGCACAGCCGTTGGGGGTGCGCCACGCCAGGAACGCTTGGGTCTGTGCGATCGACAGCAGGTGATGGTCGCGAATGGCGTCTCGCACCGCCTGGTGACCGTGGTCGGTGCAGGCGCACATGGGCTTGAGTTTGGGCGTGGCCGAGTAGTCCCCGCCCGCCGTGAACATCAGCAATTGCTCGACCAGTCCGGTGCACGAACCGCAGGAGGCGCTGGCCTTGGTGTGCTTGCGCACCTCGTCCAGGGTGAACAGGCCTTGGTCCTTGATGGCCTTGCAGATCGCGCCCTTGGTAACGCCATTGCAACCGCAGACTTCGTCGCTGTCTTGCATGGCGGCGGCCTTGTTGTGGCCCTGGTGTCCGGTGTCGCCGATGTTGGATTCGCCAAACATGAGTTTGTCGCGGATGTCTGCCACATTGCGGCCGTCGCGCAGCAGCTTGAAATACCAACTGCCATCCACCGTTTCGCCAAACAGACAGGCGCCGATGAGCTGGTTGTCACGCAGCACCAGTTTTTTGTAGACCCCTTCGTGGGTGTCGGACAAGACGATTTCCTCGGTGCTGCCGTCATCCCGACCCATGAAGTCACCGGCTGAAAACAAATCAATGCCGGTCACCTTGAGCTTGGTCGAGGTGAGGGAACCCACATAGCGGCTGATGCCCAGTTCGGCCAGGTGATTGGCGAGCACCTTGCCTTGCTCGAAGAGTGGGGCCACCAGGCCGTAGGCAATGCCCCGGTGATTGGCGCATTCACCCACGGCGTAGATGCGCGGGTCGGTGACGGTCTGCAAGGTGTCGGTCACCACAATGCCCCGGTCGCAATGCAAGCGCATCTGCTCAGCCAGGGCGGTGTTGGGTCGAATGCCCACGGCCATCACCACCAGTTGCGCGGGAATGCGGCTGCCATCCTTCAGCACAACTTCAGCCACACGACCCGTGGCGTCGGGCTCCAGCGATTGGGTGTGCGCATTCAGCCGGAACTTCAGTCCGCGTGCGCTCAGCGATTCAGCCAGCAATTGGCCCGCGGTGCGATCCAGTTGCCGCTCCATCAGCCATTCGCTGAGATGCACCACGGTGACGTCCATGCCGCGTTTCATGAGCCCGTTGGCCGCTTCCAGACCCAGCAGGCCGCCGCCAATCACCACGGCGTTTCGGTATTCGCGTGCCGCGTCCATCATGGCCTGGGTATCGGCGATATCCCGGTAGGCCAGCACGCCGTCGAGGTCGCGGCCAGGGATCGGCAGCATGAAGGGCAAGGATCCGGTGGCCAGGATCAGCCGGTCATACGGCGTGGAGCGTTCTTCGCCGCTGGCGTTGACCGCATGCACCACTCGTCGAACGCGGTCCACGCGGGTGACCGTCCAGCCCGCGTGCAACGTGATGCCGTTCTCTTCGTACCAGGAGATCGGGTTGAGGATGATGTCGTCGAAGTCTTGCTCGCCCGCCAACACCGGCGAGAGCAGGATACGGTTGTAGTTGGGATGCGGCTCAGCACCGAACACCGTGATGTCGTACAGCTCCCGGTTGAGCTTGAGCAGCTCCTCCAGCGACCGCACGCCAGCCATGCCGTTGCCCACCATCACAAGTTGAAGTCGTTTCATGTGCAGCTTCTCAGGTTGTATCGCTCAGGTTTTTTCAATGTGCCCTTGACGGGTGTAGAGAAAATCAATCACGGCCTTGCGGTAGGTCTGGTACTGGGCATCGTCGGCCAGTGCCACGCGTGAGCGAGGACGGGGCAGCGCCACGTGCAGCACTTCGCCGATGGTGGCAGCCGGTCCATTGGTCATCATGACAATCTTGTCAGCCAGCAGCACGGCTTCATCCACATCGTGCGTCACCATCACCACGGTGCTGTGGGTGGCCGCCACGATGGCGAGCAGCTCGTCTTGCAATTTCGCGCGGGTCAGGGCATCCAGGGCACCGAAGGGTTCATCCATCAGCAGCACCTGCGGCTCCATCGCCAGCGCTCGCGCAATGCCTACGCGTTGCTTCATGCCACCGGAAATTTCGCCAGGTCGCTTGTGGCTGGCGTGGGTCAGGCCGACCATGGCGAGTGCGGCGTCGGTGCGTTCTTTCAATTGCGCTTTGGATTCCTTGGCGCGACCGTCAATCCGGGCATGGTTGCCAAACACACGCTCAACGCCCAGGTAGACGTTGTCAAAGCAAGTCAGCCAGGGTAGCAAGGAGTGGTTTTGAAACACCATGGCGCGCTCGGGGCCCGGGCCATCAATTTCCTTGTTGGCACACAGCAAGGTGCCTTCTGTGGGGCGTGTCAGTCCTGCGATGAGGTTGAGCAGGGTGGATTTGCCACACCCTGAGTGCCCGATCAGTGCCACGAATTCGCCCTTGGTGACATTCAGATCAATGTTGCGCAGCGCCGGGAAGTCGCCTGTGGCGGTGCGAAAGGTCTGCGCCACACCGTCGATTTGCAGGTATTTGCTGAGGGTACTCATGTGCGCACCTCGTCGAACGTGAAGGCGGTGGCGAGCCGTATCAGCGCGTACTCGAGCACCAGGCCGACGATGCCAATCACGAAAATGGCGATGATGATGTTGCGCACATTCAGGTTGTTCCACTCGTCCCAGACCCAAAATCCGATGCCCACGCCACCGGTCAACATCTCGGCGGCCACGATCACCAGCCAGGCGGTCCCGACCGCCAGACGAACGCCGGTGAGCATGTAGGGCAGCACCGAAGGAAACAAAATCGTGGTGAAGATCTTCCACTCAGACAAGTTCAGCACACGGGCCACATTCATGTAGTCCTGGGGCACACGTTGCACCCCGACCGCGGTGTTGATCACCATGGGCCAGATGGAGCAAATGAAAATCGTCCAGATGGCGGCCGGGTTGGCACCCTTGAACACCAGCAAGCCAATGGGCAACCAGGCCAGGGGCGATACCGGTCGCAACAGACTGATGATGGGATTGATCATGCGCGAGAGGAATTCAAAGCGTCCGATGATGAACCCCAGGGGAATCCCCACCAGTGCAGCCAGACCAAAGCCCAGTGCCACACGCCGCAGCGAGCTCAGCACATTCCAGCCCACCCCCTGATCGTTGGGCCCGTTGCTGTAAAACGGATCGCTGAACACCGTCAAGGCTTGCTTCCAGGTGTCCAGTGGCGTGGGCAGGCCGCTGCTGTTGCCCATGGCCACCAGCGACCAGATCAACAACAGCAACGCAAAGCCGGCCAGCGGTGGCAAAACCAGGGCCACCAGCGGTTTCAATCGATCGGAGAGGGGAGGCGCCATGCTCGACCTCAAGCGTGGATCTTGAAACTGTCGGCGTATTTGCGGGGGTCCTTGCCATCCCACACCACACCATCCATCAGCTTGCTGGTGCGCAGTTCCTGCTTGGGCAGCGGCGTCTTGCTGGCGGTGGCGGCTTGCTTGTACAACTCGGTTTGGTTGACTTCCTTGGCCACTTTCAGGTAGTCGGGATGGTCTTTGATCAGACCCCAACGCTTGTGTTGGGTCAGGAACCACATGCCGTCCGACAGGTAAGGGTAGTTGACCATGCCGTCGTTGTAGAACTTCATGTGGTTGGGGTCGTCCCAGGTCTTGCCCAGTCCGTTCTGGTAGCGGCCCAGGATTCGCTGGTTGATCACATCCACACTGGTGTTGACGTAGGCCTTGTCAGCGATGGTTTCGGCCATCTTCATCTTGTTGGACAAGCCGGCATCGATCCATTTACCGGCCTCCAGGATCGCCGCGGTCACGGCGCGTGCGGTGTTGGGGTATTTCTTGACGAACTCGGACGTCGTGCCCAGCACCTTCTCGGGGTGATCGGTCCAGATGTCCTGGGTGGTGGTGGCGGTGATGCCAATGCCGTCAGCGATGGCTCGATGTCCCCAGGGCTCACCCACGCAGTACCCATCCATATTGCCCACCCGCATGTTGGCCACCATCTGCGGCGGCGGCACGGTGATGACCTTGGCATCCTTCAAAGGGTTGATGCCGGCACTCGCCAGCCAGTAATACAGCCACATGGCGTGGGTGCCGGTGGGGAAGGTTTGTGCGAAGGTGTATTCGCGCTTGTCCGTGGCCATCAACTTGGCCAGGCCTTGTACATCCACGGCGCCTTTCTCGGCCAACTTTTTCGAGAGTGTGATGGCCTGACCGTTGTAGTTCAGGTTCATCAGCACGGCCATGTCTTTCTTCGGGCCGGCGGTGCCCAGGTGCACGCCGTAGATCAGCCCGTACAGCACATGCGCCATGTCCAGCTCGCCGTTGACCAGCTTGTCGCGCACACCGGCCCAGCTGGCCTCTTTGGTGGGGACGATCTTCACGCCGTATTTCTTGTCGATGCCCAGCACCGACGCCATGACAATGCTGGCGCAATCGGTAAGGGGAATGAAACCGATCCGGACTTCTTCTTTTTCCGGCTTGTCCGAGCCCTGGGCATAGACGGCGGCGCGCAAGGCCGGGTCGATGGTGAGTGCCGTGGCGGCAACGGTGTTCAACACTTGGCGTCGGGTCATGGGCTTGTCCAGGGGGGTGGTCATGTCAAAGGTCCTTACAGCAACATCAATTTCGTCAGAATGACAAAGGCGTCCATGCCTCCCTGCACGGGGCAGGGAACATGGACGCCTTTGTCCGGGAACCTTCGTTGGTTCAAGAGGTTATTAGCAACGCGCGTGCCAGCGATACCGGGGGGTGAGGAGAGGGTCAATGCCCCAATGTGGCGCGGCCCCAAGCGGCGTGCACCAAAGTTGAGCGACCGTGCCCCGCCTGAGTTCAGGACAACAAGTCGGTGACGTCGAGCATGCGCTGGGCAATTTCGCCGATGCGCAGGCCCTTGTCCATGGCGACTTTGCGCAGCTTGTTGTAAGCGTCCTGCTCACTCAGCCCTTGTTGGCGCATGAGCAGGGCTTTGGCCCGATCCACCGCCGAGCGCTCCTTGAGTGCCAGGCGCGCATCGTCACGCTCCAGTCGCAGACCTTCCTCGTATTGAAAGCGTGCCATGGCCACCTCCAGAATGGGCCGTATGCGCTGGCTGGACAAGCCATTGACGATGTAGGCCGAGACCCCCACCGCCACGGCATCCTGCACATGGGAGGTGTCGTCATCGTCGGTGAAGAGCACGATAGGACGTCGTGTGTCGCGGGTGGACATCACCACGTGCTCGAGTGCGTCGCGCGCATCGGACTCGGCATCCACGATGACCAGATCGGGTTGCAGTTGGTCGATGCGCTCAGCCAGGAACACATCGGCGGGCAAGGTGGCGACCAGGTTGAAACCGCCCTCCAGCAGTCCGATGCGCAAGGCCCGCGAACGCTGCGCCAGTTGCAGGGCGTCCTCGTCCTGAGGGTCTGGAATCACCAAATCAGGCGCCACCACCACGATGCGCAGGGGTTCGGTCACTTTGGGTGAACGCTTGGGAGGGTGAGCCATACCCTTTTGCGGCGCAAATACCATGCCAGCAAGGGCCTGGTGCAGCGCTCCTGGCACAACCCCGAGCAAGGTTTCAGGCATGGCTGCAGGTCGTGCGTCAAGCGACCGACCGGGTGTTTGGGTGAGGCAGGCGGTCAGGGGCAGGGCGCAGATCCGTGCAGGGGCGCTAGCCCATGTCGCTGTCGTGCCCGCGCGCAGGCATCACTGCCTTCGCTGAATTCATGACAGGGGTTGGGACGCCACTCATAAATTCCACAGGCTACTTGCTCGCCAATGCGTCCCGTCAGGGTGGCACAGCGGATGGGCACGTGATCGGTGCCGCGCATGCGCCAGGTGTGGGGGTTGACCTCCACCGCCAAGCCACTGGGCACATGTCCACCCGCGTCATCCAGTTCGTGCGCAGAGAAGTCAACCCGGAATGCCGCGCAACACGCCCCGCAGGTCTGGCAAGCCGACATCACTGACGACCCAGCAGCAAATACTCCATCAGGGCCTTTTGCACATGCAGGCGGTTTTCGGCTTCGTCCCACACCACCGATTGCGGACCGTCGATGACGTCGGCGTCCACCTCTTCGCCACGGTGAGCCGGCAGGCAGTGCATGAAGAGCGCATCGGGCTTGGCCTGCGCCATCATCTCGGCACTCACGCGCCAGTTGGCGAAGGCTTTGAGACGGGCTTCGTTCTCGGCTTCGTAGCCCATGCTGGTCCACACATCGGTGGTGACCAGGTCCGCGCCTTGACAGGCCTCCAGGGGGTTGGTGAACACCCGGTAGCCCTCGTTGGAACGCAACCCCGCCACTGCCTGGTCCACCTCGTAGCCACTGGGCGTGCTGACATGCACTTTGAAGCCCAACAATTCGGCGGCCTGCAACCAGGTGTTGGCCATGTTATTGCCGTCTCCCACCCAGGCGACCACCTTGCCACGCAGGCAGGCCAGCGGGTCGGTCGCATCGCCACGGTGTTCGATGAAGGTGAACAAGTCCGCCAGTATTTGGCACGGATGAAACTCGTTGGTCAGCCCGTTGATGACAGGCACACGCGAGTGTTGCGCAAAGCGCTCGATCTTGTCCTGGCCGAAGGTTCGAATCATGACCAGATCGACCATGCGGCTGATGACCTTGGCGCTGTCCTCGATGGGCTCGGCGCGTCCGAGTTGGCTGTCGCCAGTGGTGAGGTGCACCACCGAGCCGCCCAATTGGTACATCCCGGCTTCAAAGCTCACACGCGTGCGGGTGGAGGCTTTTTCGAAAATCATGGCCAGCGTGCGATCAGACAGCGGCTGGTGCTTCTCGTAGGCCTTGAACTTGCCCTTGATGAGCGCGGCGCGCTGAAACAAGTAGCTGTATTCGGCCGCATCCAGGTCGGCAAATTGCAGGTAATGCTTCATGGCTTTAAAAACTGCGTCACGATCGGCGCCAGGATGGACACGATTTCATCGGCCTCAGCGGGGGTGATGATGAGCGGAGGCACCAAGCGAATGACGCTGTCAGCGGTGACACTCAACAACAGCCCGGCATCCAGCGCCTGTTGCATGATGGCGCCGCAAGGACGGTCCAACTCAATGCCAATCATCAAGCCGTAGCCGCGCACCTCTTTGACGCCTTGGATGCCGCCCAGGGTTTCTTGGAGGCGTGCTTTGAGGTGGGTGCCCACGCGGGTGGCGTTGTCAAGCAGGCCATCCTCTTCCATGATGCGGATGGTTTCCACCCCAGCGCGGCAGGCCAAGGGGTTGCCACCAAAGGTGGTGCCATGGCTACCCGGCTGAAAGATATTGGCAGCGCGAGGGCCTGCCACCACCGCACCGATGGGCACGCCCGAACCCAGGCCTTTTGCCAGCGGCATGACATCGGGCAGGATGCCCGCCCACTGGTGAGCAAACCATTTGCCGGTGCGACCCATGCCGCATTGCACTTCGTCGATCATCATGAGCCAGTCGCGCTGATCGCACAGGGCGCGCACCTCTTTGAGGTAGTCCCAGCGCATCGGGTTGATGCCGCCTTCACCCTGGATGGTTTCGAAGAACACGGCCACCACGTTGGGGTTGTCGGCAGTGGCGCGCTTGAGTGCCTCGATGTCGTTGAGCGGCACACGCAAAAAGCCTTCGACCAGAGGGCCAAAGCCCTTCTGGATCTTTTCGTT
>RFTK01000160.1 GCA_009923505.1 Betaproteobacteria bacterium | reverse complement strand
CCTGGCCGGCATGAAGGACTCCAAGGTGATCGTGGCGATCAACAAGGACCCCGAAGCCCCGATCTTCAGCGTCGCCGACTTCGGCCTCGAGGCCGATTTGTTCGCGGCTGTGCCGGAGCTGACCCAGGCGCTCTGAGCGCCTGACACACCCCTTCAAGGTCTCCCCGGTGGAGACCTTTTTTGTACCTGCATCCTGCCTTACCGGAGACTTTCATGAGCTATATCGCCCCCGTCAAGGATTACCTCTTCAACCTGCAACACATTGCCGGACTCGACCAGATTGCCCAGATGCCGGGTTTCGAGGATGCGGGCCTGGAAACCGCACAGGCGGTGATCGAGGAATGCGCCCGCTTCAACCAGGAAGTGACTGCGCCGCTGAACTGGGAGGGCGACCTCAAGCCCTCCAGCTGGAAAGATGGCACCGTCACCACCACGCCGGGCTTCAAGGAAGCGTACCGGCAGTACCGTGAAGCGGGCTGGCAGGGTTTGCAACACCCGTCCGATTTTGGCGGGCAAAACCTGCCCAAGGCCATTGGCGCGGCCTGCGTGGAAATTCTCAACGCCGCCAACCTGAGCTTTGCGTTGTGTCCCTTGCTGACCGACGGCGCCATTGAAGCCTTGCTCACTGCCGCCAGCGATGAGCTCAAGGCCACCTACCTCGACAAGCTCATCAGCGGTGAGTGGACAGGCACCATGAACCTGACCGAACCGCAAGCGGGTTCGGATCTGGCTGCGGTGCGCACGCGCGCCGAGCCGCAAGCCGATGGCACCTACAAGGTGTTTGGCACCAAGATCTACATCACCTATGGCGAGCACGACATGGCCGACAACATCGTCCATTTGGTGCTGGCCCGTGTGCAAGGCGCGCCCGAAGGCGTGAAAGGCATCAGCCTCTTTGTGGTGCCCAAGTTTCTGGTGAACGCCAACGGCTCACTTGGGGCACGCAACGATGTGCATTGCGTGAGCATCGAACACAAGATGGGCATCAAGGCCAGCCCCACTGCCGTGCTGCAGTATGGCGACCACGGCGGTGCTGTGGGTTACCTGGTGGGCCAGGAAAACCGTGGCCTGGAGTACATGTTCATCATGATGAACGCCGCCCGCTATGCCGTGGGTGTGCAAGGTATTGCAGTGGCCGACCGCGCCTACCAGCGGGCCGTGCAATACGCGCGTGACCGCGTGCAGTCCCGCCCGGTCGATGGCTCCGTCAAGGGCGCAGCGCCCATCATCCATCACCCGGATGTGCGCCGCATGCTCATGACCATGCGCGCCTATACTGAAGGCTGTCGCGCCATGGCCAGCGCGGCGGCGGCGGCGTATGACGCCGCTCACAACCACCCGGATGCGGACACCCGCAGACAAAACCAGGCTTTCTACGAATTTCTGGTGCCGCTGGTCAAGGGCTTCAGCACCGAGATGAGCCTCGAGGTCACCTCCCTGGGCGTGCAGGTGCATGGGGGCATGGGCTTTATCGAGGAAACCGGTGCGGCCCAGCACTATCGCGACGCCAAGATCCTCACTATCTACGAAGGCACCACCGCCATCCAGGCCAATGACCTGGTGGGCCGCAAGACGGCCCGTGACGGCGGCCAGACGGCGTTGGCCATTGCGGCGCACATCGCGGCCACCGAACAACAACTGGCCAAGCGCGACCACGCAGCAGCCCAGTCCATGGCCAAGCGTCTCAAGGCGGCGCGTGAAGCGTTCGAGCAGGTGGTAGCGTTCATTGCCGGTAACGCCTCCTCCAACCCCAATGTGGCCTTTGCGGGCAGCGTGCCTTACCTGATGCTGAGTGGCAACCTGATGTCGGGCTGGCAGCTGGGCCGCTCGCTGTTGGCCGCACTCGATGAATTGACCCAGGGCCACGACACCGAATTCATGAAGGCGAAGATCAGCACGGCGCACGTGTATGCCGAGCACATCCTCACCCAGGTGCAGGGCATTCGCGACAGCATCCTGACCGGTGGCGACAGTGTGATCGACATGGCCCTCGAGGCCTACTGAAACCAGGATGCACCGCATGTCACGTTTGCCCGAAGCTCTGCGCCGTGTGCGCTTTCCGGTGATCGGCTCGCCGCTGTTCATCATCAGCAACCCCACACTCGTGATCGAGCAATGCAAGGCCGGTATCGTGGGCTCCATGCCCGCGCTCAATGCGCGTCCGGCCTCGCAACTCGACGAGTGGCTGGCTGAAATCACCGAGACGCTGGCGGCGTATGACCGTGCCCACCCCGACAACCCAAGTGCTCCCTTCGCCATCAACCAGATCGTGCACAAGAGCAACGACCGGCTGGAGCACGACGTGGCCTTGTGTGCCAAGTACAAGGTGCCCCTCATCATCACCTCGCTGGGTGCGCGCGAAGACGTGAACCAGGCGGTGCATGCCTGGGGTGGGGTGGTGTTGCACGACATCATCAACAACCGCTTTGCGCACAAGGCGATCGAGAAGGGCGCGGATGGCCTGGTGGCGGTGGCGGCGGGTGCTGGCGGTCATGCGGGCGTGAAGAGCCCCTTTGCCCTGGTCCAGGAAATCCGCGAGTGGTTCGACGGCCCGATCGCGCTCAGCGGCTCCATGGCCACGGGCGACGCGGTGCTGGCCGCACAGGCGATGGGGGCGGACTTTGCCTATATGGGCTCGTTGTTCATTGCGACGCTGGAAGCGCGCGCGTCAGAGGCGTACAAGCAGTGCATCGTCGACTCCAACTCGGACGACATTGTTTACAGCAATCTCTTCACGGGGGTGCACGGCAACTACCTGGCCGCCTCCATCCGCAACGCGGGCCTGGACCCCGAGCATTTGCCCGAGAGCGACCCCAGCACCATGAACTTTGGCGGCAATGCGGTCAAGGCTTGGAAAGATATCTGGGGTTGTGGCCAAGGTATCGGCGCAGTCAAGGCGATCCAGCCGACGGCCGAGGTGGTGGCACGGCTGCGCCGGGAGTACCAGGCGGCCCGAGAGCGTTTGGCAATTTGATTGCGCTGAGGCAGACGCCTCAGCGATCATTCAAGACTTCTTGCGGTGGTCGTGAATGCTGAGGAAGTCGTCGCCCTGACCCAGTGACAGCAAGCCCGTGTCTGAGTAAATGCCCAGCTTGGCACGCGTATCGCTGATATCCAGATTGCGCATCGTCAACTGTCCAATGCGGTCCTGCGGCGTGAACGGTGCGTCCTCGACCTTTTCCATGCTCAGACGCTCCGGTGCATAGGTGAGGTTGGCGCTCTCGGTGTTGAGGATGGAGTAGTCGTTTCCACGGCGCAACTCAATCGTCACCTCGCCCGTCACCGCGCGTGCCACCCAGCGCTGAGCCGTCTCGCGCAGCATGATGGCTTGTGAGTCAAACCAGCGACCCTGGTAGAGCAGACGACCCAACTTGCGCCCGTTGTCGCGGTATTGCTCGATCGTGTCCTCGTTGTGAATACCCGTGACCAGACGCTCATAGGCAATGAACAAGAGCGCCAGCCCTGGCGCCTCGTAAATGCCCCGGCTCTTGGCTTCAATGATGCGGTTCTCGATCTGGTCACTCATGCCCAGACCGTGTCGGCCCCCGATGCGGTTGGCTTCGAGAATGAGTTCCACCGGGTCGTCATACGACACGCCGTTGAGTGCCACCGGTTGGCCCTCTTCAAAGCGCACCCGCACTTCCTCGTGCTTGACAGCCACGTCTTCGCGCCAGAACGCCACCCCCATGATGGGCTGCACGATCTTGATGCCGCTGTTGAGGTGCTCGAGGTCTTTCGCCTCGTGGGTGGCGCCCAGCAGGTTGGAGTCGGTGGAGTAGGCCTTCTCGGCCGACATCTTGTAGCCAAAGCCGGCCTTGGTCATGAACGCTGACATTTCCGCCCGACCGCCCAGTTCGTCGATGAACTGCTGGTCTAGCCAGGGTTTGTAGATCTTGAGGGACGGGTTGGTCAGCAGGCCATAGCGGTAAAAGCGCTCGATGTCGTTGCCCTTGAAGGTGCTGCCGTCGCCCCAGATGTTGACATCGTCTTCCTTCATGGCGGCCACCAGCATGGTGCCGGTCACTGCGCGCCCGATCGGCGTGGTGTTGAAGTAGGTCAGGCCTGCGGTGCTGATGTGAAACGCACCGCATTGCAGCGCGGCAATGCCTTCATGGGCGAGTTGACGGCGGCAGTCAATCAGACGGGCCAGTTCGGCGCCGTATTGCATGGCTTTGCGCGGAATGTCGTCGTAGTCGGCTTCGTCGGGCTGGCCCAGGTTGGCGGTGTAGGCATAGGGCAATGCGCCCTTGAGTTTCATCCAGTGCAGGGCGGCACTGGTGTCGAGGCCGCCGGAGAAGGCGATACCAACCTTGTGCCCGAGGGGCAGGCTTTGCAGAATGGTGCTCATGGTGGTCTGGCGCCGATCAATCAGCCGAAGTGGCAAATGTAGTGGTAGAGCTCGGTCACGCGAATGTCGAAACTCGAGTTGCCCGGCACGCTGAACTTCTCGCCAGCCGAGGACTTGACCCACTGCGCGCTGCCGGCCAGTTTGTACTCGCACGACCCCGCCACGCATTCCATGATTTCGGGGGCACCGGTGTTGAAGGTGAGGGTGGCGGGCAGCACCACGCCGACAGAGACCTTGGTGCCATTGGCCAGGGTCAGGCTGTGGCTGACGCAGCGTCCCTCAAAGTAGACATTGGCCTGGGTGGTGACGGTGGCGTTGGCAATCGTGGCGGTGGTCATGGTGAAGCTTGGAATCAACAAAACCATCCATTTTAGAGGAGCGCCAACGCAAACGCCCGCTGGGGGCGGGCGTTTGAGGGGAGATGGTTACG
>RFTK01000159.1 GCA_009923505.1 Betaproteobacteria bacterium | reverse complement strand
GTAGCCCTCGCCGCCTGACTGCCGATGCTCGGCGGTCTCCCAGACGGTGGGCGCGGGCTCGCCAGCGGCCACCGTCAACCTGGCGAGCAAACGCCCCATGACACCATGACCGACGATCAACTCTGGCGCCCGAATGTGTTCGCGTTGTCCGCCCCCGGCCACGGCGTGGTAGGCCGTCGCTGCCAGCGCCAGCAACACGGCCTGTTGACCCAGCGATTCTTGGATGGCCACCGTGCGTGACTCCGGCACGACCAGCTTGGAGGCCGCGCCGCCGAATAGGCTGCGAACGCCCTCAAAACACTGAGCACCCGGCACAAACACTCGCTGCCCAGGTCGAGTGGATGTGTTGTCGCCCGCGCGAGTCACACGACCGACGGTCTCATAGCCAGGAACCAGGGGATAGCCCATGCCGGGGAAGGGCGGCATGCTGCCGTCCCACAACAAGCGCTCAGTACCCGTGCTGATGCCGCTGTATTCGACCTCGACTTCGATTTGCCCAGGACAAACCTCGGGCAAACTCAGTGTCTGGAGCGACAACTGCCGAGGTTGCTGGAAGACAATGGCTTGAGCTTTCATGGCTGTATTGTTGAATTGACTATGACAAGTGTCAATAAAAGATGACAATTAATTGAGTCTATTAGGGTAAACACCTGGATTTCCTCCCAACCAAGATCTGGGTATGGAGCGGAATTTGGGTCGGAATGGCCTCAATGAGGCAAAAACCGGCTCGCTCCATCAAGGAACTCAATTCATGGCGCGTACGCAACCGACCGGAGCCCATGGCCAGCAGGTAAAAGTGAAAGTAGGCATCCCCCTGGGCGTTGTGCGGGTCATCCTGTGCCATCGGTTCTGCGAGTAACAGGGTTCCACCCGGGGGGAGCGCACGGTAAATGGCCTTGAGCAAGGTGAGGACGTCGTGGTCGGGATGGTCGTGGGCGATCCGAATCAAGGTGGCCAGGTCCGCGCCAGCGGGCAATTCGTCTAAGAGGAAACTCCCGCCAGTCGTCCGAGCCCGATGCGACAGCCCTTGCCGCTCCATGTTCTCCCGGGCCAGCAGGGCCACCGGGGGCAAGTCAAACAACTCCAACTGCAAATGGGGCGCGTGCCGTGCCAGGCGCGACAAGAAAGTGCCTTGACCCCCGCCAACGTCCAGCACGCGGTGATGGTCCTGAAAGCTGTAGGCCGCCAGAATTTCATCCACCACGAAGGGCTGAGACGCTGACATCAAGGCCGAATAGCGGGAGAAGGAATCGTCCGTTGCGGTTTGCAGACGGGCCGGTTCATTGGGGCTCACATAGGGCCAATAGCCTTCCATGTGCGCCGTCGGCAGTGCATCACGTAACAGTGCCACCGGATCGCTCAGATCCTGGTAGAGGGTGGCATGGTGTTCGATCATGGCGCGAATGCCATCAAACGCAGCCACGGGCGCACCCAGCGGGCCGAGTCCGTAGCGCTGATCACCTCGCAGGGTCAGCAGTTGCAAGGCCACTGCAGAGTTCAAGAGGCGCTGCAAGGCTGCCTGATTCACCTGGGCTTGTTCGGCGAGTGCTTCCAGCGATTGGGGATGGTCTTGCACACGTTGGAAAATCTGCAGTCGAACGCAGGCCAGCAGAATTTGCGAGTAGACAAAGCCCGCCATCAAATCAAACACCTGGCGTGAGCGACGACGCGTGAACCAGCGGGTCAGGGGGTTGCTGACGCTCCAGCGGTAAAAACGCTCACTCGTGAGGCATCGGTCCCACCAACGGTCCAGGGGTTCACGCCAGGAGGCTCTGGCCCACCCGGGGGCTTTGGATTGGGCGATGTCGAGGGTTTTCATGCCACCACCTAGTTCGACAGCGCCAGCGACCGGGCAATGATCTGTCGAGGCACCAAGCGCTCGGACTCCTTGGCAACCAGGTTCTGCATGGCGGTCTGTCCCGGTCCTGCAGGAATAGAGCTCACAGCGCGCTGAATCAAGCCTTCAAAGTAGTCAATGGCGCCTGTCAGGCCGAGGGCCGCTGTGGCGCTGGGCCGACCGTGCTGGGCATCCTGCCCCACGGGCTTGCCGAGTTGTTGTGCGTCCCCCATGACATCACGGATGTCGTCAGCGACCTGATAAGCCTCGCCCAAGGCCTCTCCCAGGCCGCGCCAGGCTTGGGGATCTGCGCCACTTGCGATGGCGCCGGCGCAAGTGGAGGCCACAAAGAGAGCGCCGGTTTTGGCGCGTTGGTACTGTCCGAGATCGACGCGGGTCTCGCACTCCCAGGCTTGCCCGGCCACAATGCCGTCCGGCGCGCCCACGCTATCGGCCACCAAGCGAATCAGATCGATGCATCGCGCGGGGTGGAGGTGCTGCACCCGCACCAGGCATTGGAAGGCCTGCACGATGAGCGCGTCACCCGATAACAGGGCCAGGGGCTCGCCAAACGCCTTGTGAACGGCCAACTGACCACGCCGTGTGCTGGCATCGTCAAAGCAAGGCATGTCATCGTGCACCAGGGAGGCGCAGTGCATCAATTCAATCGCCGTTGCGGCTGCATCGGTGAGCTCCGGCACATCATCACCACAGGCCAAGGCAACGGCCATGCACAGCTGAGGCCGAATACGCGCACCCCCGGGAAACACACCATGGTGAATCGCTTTGACCAACAGAGGCGGCGAACTGGGGCTGTCGATGTGCGCCAGGTGCCGATGAAGGGCTTGTTCAATCCGTGCAAGCAGAGGCATATCGGCTCCTGGTGGGTTGAATGTCAACTTGTGTTTACATCTAGGATGGTAAATATAAACGGACAATTTGATTTGTCAACAGGGATTGACGTCGTGCCGTGGCTAGGGACCTTCCGCGCGGATAGGGATCACGGAGCGGGGCGGATTCACCTCATGCGCCGTGGGCCTGAACCCGTGGGGCTGTACCAGGTTCCAGATATGCGCGGGCACCATGTGCTTGACGCGTTGCGCTTCTTCGCGGCGCAGATGAATCACCGTCTCCGCGGCTTTCATCTGCACGCGGGTGCGCGCAAATTCCAGCCCTCGCGGCCCCACGCGGGGCATCAGCCAGCTCACCAGAGGACGCAGCCATTCGGGCATGCGCCGCAGCGGTAAACCGCCTGCCGATCGCTCCAGATTGCGAATAAACCCCTTGACCGCCCCGAAGCGCTGACCAGCACTGGTGGGCGAGGTGCTGCGCAACGATGAGCCCAACAAGGACACCAGGTGTTCGCCCACATCGTTGCGAACAATCAGCCACTGTTCTCCGCGTCCGCCCATGTATCCCACCGTCAGGTCGCTCAGCGAATTGGTGTAGTCCACACAAGTGCGGCAGGTCAGTGGAAAAAAGTCTGAGGGCAATTGAGACAGCGGCAAACTGAGAAACGGGATTCTCCTGACCTGACCTTGTCGTGTGCGGATTTCAACGTGGTAGTCGGCGCAAAATTCCAGGTAGGTCACGTCTTGCGGATGGGGTGCCACCAGCGCTAAAAATTCATGGAAACGCTCGGTGGTGGTGTTGTCCGAACACGGGATGCCGATCACCACCAGTTTGGTCAGGCCGTGATCGCGTTCCCACTCGGGTTGCAGGGCCCGCAGGGCGTAAACCTGACAGGGGATCCCAATCACCGCCAAACGATGCAGGCCCTGTTGGAGCGCCGGCTCGACCAATGCCACCAGCGGGGCATATCCCATGCGCATGCCCCGGCACTGCGCCAACTCCGACGCCTGGGTGACGATGACGGGGCGTGGGCGCCAGAAGTCGTTGGGGTCAGCCGCCATCGTGATCACGGCATCGACCTCCCCCTCTTCCAGCAAGCGCTCGGCCAGTCGGGTGGTGATGCCGGTCCATTGGGCGCCCTGCGAGGCGGGTGTCAAGGCGGCTTGCAACATACGGCGATGCGGTCCAAAAAACAGCTCGTCGTTCGGGTGTGGGGTGTCCTCTTCGACGATGCGTTGTCGACCCTGCACGCGCTGCTCAAGCCCCGGGTAATCGGGGTGTATGAACTGGCACGCGGTGGCACACCGCTTGGGGTCTGCGGTGCGTGAAACGCCGCAGTCCGTGCACAAATGTCGGTGCGGTGCCGCAGGCAACTCAGGTGTCCACATGGTCATGTCCGCGGGCTGGGGTGGGGGTCTCGCCGCCTAGGATGGAGGCGTTCATGCGGTGTCTTGATCGTCGCGCGAGCGAGAAGCGGCTTGTTGCTCTTCGCGCTTTTTCTTTTCCCGCTTGAGATCTCGAAACTGATGCCACGCAAACAGGAACACCAGTCCAAATACAAACAACTCAATCCACATGCCCATGGCGCTGTCTCCTGCAGGGGGTGCTCAGCCCGACATCATTCGGCGGGGTGTCAATGAGATCTGACACGGAACTCCCCATCACGAGTGCTCGTGTGATTTGCTCGGGTATCCGAGGCGTTCTGCCAGACCTGGTTGATTGGACGACAATGTTGGGGTTCTTTCTTCAGTACTTTCGGAGTTCATCATGCGTTTCCCCGTTCAAACCCCAAACACCACCCGTCGTTGTTTCATGTTGCAGGCCGTGACCGCTGCCGGCGCCGCGTTGGTGGTGACCGAGGCTTCGGCCCAAGCCATGGTGGACGAAAAAGATCCCCAGGCTGTTGGGCTGAACTACAAGGCTGACGCCACCAAGGTGGACAAGGCCAAGGCGCCCAAATACGCGGCTGGCCAAAACTGCGGTAACTGCGCGCTGTACCAAGGCGGCAGCGCTGCATCGGGTGGTTGCCCCCTGTTTGCTGGCAAGCAAGTGGCTGCCAAGGGCTGGTGCACTGCCTGGGCAAAAAAGGGCTGATCTGAGTGCCTCAGGGGCGAGCATGACGCTGGCTCCTTGAGTGGCTGTGCACCGCCTCGACCAGGGCGGCCACATGCTCGGGCGGGGTGTACTGGCTGATGCCGTGCCCCAGGTTGAAGATGTGGGTGGGTCCGGTG
>RFTK01000158.1 GCA_009923505.1 Betaproteobacteria bacterium | reverse complement strand
CACGGATGCTGTAGCTCAGCAACCGAACCGGGAAACGGAACTCCAGCACTTCGGGGTCGGTCAGGCGCGAGTTAGTCATGTGGGTCTGCACCACTGAAGTGCCATCGAACCCGCCCTCCACCAGTCCCTGGCTGTCAAACCGTGGCCCAGCGCCACTGCCCCCGGAAATCGTTTCGTAGTATTGCACGCGGTCGTTGCCAAAAGTGAAGTTGTTCACCGTCGGTTGGCTGGCCGCCATCACTTGCAGGGCACCATACAGCGCGTTGGTGATGCAGGTCGAGGTTTCGACGTTGCCGGCCACCACCGACGCCGGCGCCTCGGGTACCAGCATACAGCCGGGCGGCACAATCACCTCGATCGGCTTGAGGCAGCCCGCATTGAGCGGGATGTCGTCTTCCACCAAGGTACGAAAGACGTACAGCACCGCTGCCATGGACACCGCGCGCGGCGCATTGAAGTTGTTGGACTGCTGCGGCGACGTGCCGGTGAAATCGATCGTGGCGCTGCGGGCGGCCGCATCAATCGTCACGGCCACCTGGATTTGCGCACCGTTGTCCAGCGGCAGGGTGAAGCTGTGGCGCGATTGCTCGCCAAACCGCCGTGCCAGGCGCGTGATGGCGCGTCGCACCGACTCTTCAGCGTTGTCCTGCACGTGGCGCATGTAGGCGGTCACCACCTCCAGCCCAAACTGCTGCACCATGCGGCGCAATTCCTGCACGCCCTTTTCGTTGGCCGCAATCTGGGCGCGCAAGTCAGCCATGTTCTGCGCCGGGTTGCGACTGGGGTAAGGGCCACTGGAGAGCAGTGCCACCATCGCGGCTTCGCGCAACACACCGGCTTGCACGAGTTTGAAATTCTGGATCTGCACGCCTTCTTCATCGATGTGCCGAGAGAACGGCGGCATCGAGCCCGGCGATATCCCCCCGATATCCGCATGGTGTCCACGCGAGCCCACATAGAACACCGGCTGGTCCTGCGGCCCGGCATCTTCACGCAAGTACACCGGCGTGATCACGGTGACATCAGGCAAGTGCGTGCCACCATGGTAGGGATCGTTCAGCACAAACACATCACCCGGTTGCATGCTGCCGCGGTTTTCCCGGATGACCGTTTTAATACTTTCGCCCATCGAACCCAGGTGCACCGGCATGTGCGGCGCATTGGCTATCAGGTTGCCTTCGGCATCAAACAGCGCACACGAAAAGTCCAGCCGCTCCTTGATGTTGACTGAGTACGCGGTGTTTTGCAGTTGCAGTCCCATCTGCTCGGCAATGTTCATGAACAGGTTGTTGAACACCTCCAGCAACACCGGGTCCACGCGGGTGCCTGCCGCAAATACCTGCTCACGCGGCTGCACCCGCAACAGCACCAAGTGGTCCAGGCTGGTGAGGCGAGCTTGCCAACCGGGTTCAACCACCGTGGTGGCGTTACGTTCCGCGATGATGGCCGGCCCCTCGACCCGATCCCCGGCGCGCATGTCCTCTCGCACCACCAGAGCAGCATCGTGCCAGCGGTTGCCACTGAAAAGCGGCACCGTGGCGCGTCGGGGGACTTCCCGTACGGGATGGACCGGCAAACGCGGCTCCTGAGCAGTTTCACCGCGGATCACAGCCTCGACCGACACCGCTTCCACCACCAAGGCCTTGCCCTGCATCAGAAATGCAAAACGCTGACGGTACGCAGCCTCGAACGCCCGTTGAATGTCCTGGAGGCGCCCAAATGGCACGATCAAGGCCGAGTCCGTGCCTTCATAGCGAACATGCACCCGTCGACGTAACTCGATGGAGGAAGACGACACAGTGCCCGCGGTTAGCGACGTGGCGGACAAGGCCTGTTGCGC
Organism: Betaproteobacteria bacterium; assembly: GCA_009923505.1. Lineage (GTDB taxonomy): Bacteria > Pseudomonadota > Gammaproteobacteria > Burkholderiales > Burkholderiaceae_C > Limnohabitans. The sequence continues at coordinate 3,229 of RFTK01000158.1, read as the reverse complement.
TTGCTCGGCCAGGACATCCAGCCCACGAGACCACTCGGCGAAGCTGGCCGCCTCCAGTTTTTTCTCGACCGCCTGCTCGCGGATCAGGCTTTGATCCGCCAGGCCCATGCCATAGGCCGAGAGCACTCCGGCCAGCGGGTGGACCAGCACACGCTCCATGCCCAACACATCAGCCACACGACAGGCGTGCTGGCCTCCGGCTCCGCCGAAGCACTGCAGGGTGTAGCGGGTGACGTCATAACCGCGCGCCACAGAAATTTTCTTGATGGCATTGGCCATCTGTTGCACCGCAATCTGGATGAACCCTTCGGCCAGCGCTTCCGGGCTGGCCGGTGCGGTCTCGGGGCTGACAGCCCGGATCTCGTCGAGCATGCCTTGAAATCGGCGGCGGACGACTTCAGCGTCCAGCAACTCGTTCGCTTGAGGCCCGAACACTGCCGGAAAAAATGCCGGCTGGATTTTCCCCACCATCACATTGGCATCGGTGACCGCCAGGGGGCCGCCCCGCCGATAACTCGCCGGACCCGGATTGGCCCCTGCGCTTTGAGGTCCCACCCGCAAACGCGCGCCATCAAATTGCAGAATCGAGCCACCGCCCGCGGCCACGGTGTGAATGCTCATCATGGGAGCGCGCATGCGAACCCCAGCCACCTGCGTTTCAAACTCGCGCTCGAACTCGCCCGCATAGTGACTGACATCGGTGGAGGTGCCTCCCATGTCAAAACCGATCACCCGGGTGTCGCCACTCAGGACCGGTGCCTCGCCCGTCTGCGAACCTTCCGCAAAGGCCAGATCGGCGGTGCGAGCCATGCCCACAATACCCCCAGCGGGCCCGGACAGAATGGCGTCCTTGCCTTGAAAGGCATGCGCGTCGGTCAGACCGCCCGACGATTGCATGAAATACAGCGGCACACCCGGCATTTCATGGGACACCTGCTCAACGTATCGACGCAAAATGGGAGAGAGGTAGGCGTCCACCACGGTGGTGTCTCCGCGACTCACCAATTTCATCAGAGGACTGACCTGGTGCGACACACTCACTTGGGTAAAACCCAGATCGGAGGCCATGGCAGCCGCTCGCGCCTCGTGCTCGGTGTAGCGATAGCCATGCATGAACACAATGGCCACGCTGCGCAAGCCGCGTGCATGAGCGGCTTGCAGTTGGCTGCGCAGTTGAACTTCGTCGAGCGGTTGAATCAAGTCGCCATGTGCGCCCACACGTTCGTCGGCTTCGATAACCTCGCTGTAGAGCAACTCTGGCAGCACGATGTGCCGATCAAACAGCCGGGGGCGATTCTGATAGGCGATGCGCAAGGCGTCTCGAAAGCCTCGCGTCGTCACCAACAAAGTGGGTTCCCCCTTGCGCTCCAGCAGCGCATTGGTCGCCACCGTGGTGCCCATCTTCACGCAAGCCACGAGTTCTGGGGTGATCGGCTGAGTGGCGGACAGCCCCAGCAAGTGACGGATGCCGGCCACGGCGGCATCGCGGTATTGCTCAGGGTTTTCACTCAACAGCTTGTGGGTGACCAGGCTGCCATCGGGGCGCTTGCCGACAATGTCGGTGAACGTGCCGCCACGGTCGATCCAGAACTGCCAGCGGTTGGGGGATGCCATTGAACTCATATGGTTATCTTGACTGACTTCGTTGCCCTACTCTAATTGCCAGGAGTCGCTCAGGATGCCGGCGCCACCGAAGCCCCCTGAATCCCATGGCGACTCAGGGCATCGGCCACAAAACCGGAAGACTTCATTTCCTCGACAAACTGGGCCAACACCACAGCAGCCTCAGTTCCGCGCGACTTCGGCGTTCCCATGGCCTGCTGGATCACCATGAACCGACCGGGCAACAGGCGATGCCCGGGGTAACGCGGCAGGTCTGCTTGAAGCTGCTGTTTGACGCCAGCCGCCACATCGAGCTGCTGAGCGACAAACATCTCCACCACCGCCGGCGAGGTGGGTGCCCGCACGATCTCGGCGTGCTGGAGTTCGCGACTCAGAAACAGGTCATAGGCGCTGCCCTGGCCCACCGCAACACGCACCCCGGGTTGATCGACTTCGTCGTTGGACGTCAGGGCGGAAGAATTTGACACCAGGTAACTCCCTTCAATGAGCACATAGGGAGCAGTGAAGGCAATGCCCTCTCCTCGCAAAGGATCAATGGCAAAGAATCCGATGTCGGCTTGCTCGTGGCGCACCGCCTCCACCGACTTGCCCGCAGCGTCAAAAACGACCAGTTCAATGTCCACGCCCAGACGCGCTGCGAAAGCTCGAGCCAGGTCGATGGACACGCCCAGAGGCTCGCCGGTTTGTGGATGCTGTTTGGCCAGGATGGGATTGCCCAGGTTGATGGAAGCGCGTAGCTTGCCTGCAGGGCACAAAGCTTGTAGGAGGGCGTGGTTCATGCCTGCAGTGTAGGGGCTGTGCGGGTGTTGCCCTTGTGTCTGCACCTGACTCACAGCACCCGCCCGCGCCGCATCACCCCCCATCCGGCGCCCAAGACCAGCCACACCATCCCCACCCCCAGCACCAGGGCCGTGACCTCGGTCTGTTGATGCTCCTGCATGACGATACGCGAGCTGATGGACTGATAAATGCGCTGGACATCCTGCGTGTTGGCCACTCGGAAATACTCGCCCCGGGTGATTTCAGCGACCTGCTTGAGGGGGGCTTCATCGAGCTTCACACGCGCTTGAAACCCTTCAGCTTTAAGCACCACACCCTCAGGGGTTCCCACGCCAATGGTGTAGACGCGGACACCCCGATCGGCCACCACGCGAGCCATCTTGATCAAGTCAGGGCCGGTGTTGCTTTGTCCATCGGTGAACATGACCAGCGCAGTCGAGGCGTTGCTGCCAGGCTCCAGCGCGACAGCCGGTGCGGCTTTGTCCGGGAGTCGTTGCGAGAGGGGCGCAGGCGTTGGGGCAGCAGCGGAAGCGGCCTCGGGGTTCAAGAGTTTGTTCACATCCAGCCCAGAGGCAGGCAACAAGGTGGACAGCCCGATGATCAAACCCGCCCCCATGGCCGAGCCGGGCTGCAGATTTAACCGATCAATGGCTTGCAACAAGGCATCACGGTCGTGCGTGGGGCCCTGCACCACGTTGGCGGTAGCGGCTGCACTCACAATGCCGAGCTTGACCGTGGGCGGTTGCTGCGAAACAAATTCTCGCGCCATGGCTTGGGCCGCATGCAGACGACTGGGCTTCACATCGTCAGCGCGCATGCTGCCCGA
>RFTK01000157.1 GCA_009923505.1 Betaproteobacteria bacterium | reverse complement strand
CTTGATCCAGAGCTGCTCGACACCCCCGCTTACAAGAAGTTCCTTGAAGTGCGCCGTGAACGAATCGCAACCAGGCTCAACGTGTTCATTTCCGGCTGACGGCCATAGCGCTCTGAACAACGAAATTTCGTTCAGCTTGGTTCACAGCCTGTTTTGCTGAATTCCGCAAATTCAAGGCTCTGAACCAAGTTCGAAAAAGTCATGAGGTTTTGAGACAAACGGGGTTTGAGACGCTTTTCCCGTGCAACTGCGGCGGGTCGCAGTCAGGAGCCCAAAGCAAAAAGCCCCGCGTGGTGCGGGGCCTCAGGCCGCCTCAAGGCCTGCTGAGCAGGTTTGAGGTCTTTGTACTGGCGGAAAGAGAGGGATTCGAACCCTCGATACGCCAAAAAGCGTATACCGGATTTCGAGTCCGGCGCATTCGACCACTCTGCCATCTTTCCTGGTGTCGACGCACGCATTCTAACCGAACCCCCTGCCCCATCCAGGGCCAGAAGGTCACGCCTTCAGCACCTCGAGGCCACCCATGTACGGCTTGAGAGCATCGGGAATGCGCACACTGCCATCGGCCTGCTGATAATTTTCCAGAACCGCCACCAAGGTGCGCCCGACCGCCAGGCCGGAGCCGTTGAGCGTGTGTACAAATTCGTTCTTGCCTTGCGCGTTCTTGAAGCGCGCCTGCAAGCGGCGGGCCTGAAAAGCCTCGCAGTTGGAGACCGAACTGATTTCGCGGTAGGTGTTTTGACCGGGCAACCAGACCTCCAGATCATGGGTGCGGGTGGCACCAAAACCCATGTCGCCCGTGCACAGCAGCACGACACGGTACGGTAGACCGAGTAGTTGCAAAATGGCTTCCGCGTGAGAGGTCATTTCTTCCAGGGCCTGGTCGCTGTGCTCGGGATGAACGATTTGCACCATCTCGACTTTGTCGAACTGATGCTGACGGATCATGCCGCGGGTGTCACGGCCATGGCTACCCGCTTCGGAGCGAAAACACGGGGTGTGGGCCGTGAGTTTGAGCGGCAGGTCGGCTTCCGTCAGCACCGTGTCGCGCACAAAGTTGGTGAGCGATACCTCGCTGGTGGGGATGAGGTACAAAGGCGTCGGGTCAGGCTCGGCACCTTGCCCGCCCTTGTTGACAGCAAACAAGTCCTCTTCAAATTTGGGCAGCTGGCCGGTGCCGCGCAAGGTGTCGGCGTTCACGATGTAGGGCGTGTAGCACTCGGTGTAGCCGTGTCGCTCGGTTTGGGTGTCCAGCATGAACTGGGCGAGCGCCCGGTGCAACCGCGCCATACCGCCTTTCATCACGGTGAAGCGTGCGCCTGATAGCTTGGTGCCAGTTTCAAAGTCCAGGCCCATGGGCTCGCCCAGCGCGACGTGATCGCGTGGCTCAAAGCCCAAGGGGGCCGGTTCACGCCCTTGCGGGCTCCAGCGACGCAACTCCACATTGCCGTGCTCGTCTGCACCGCGGGGCACTGCCTCGTGAGGCAGGTTGGGCACCGCCAGCAACAAGGTTTGCAGTTCAGATTGCAAAGCATCAAGGCGCAGCGCGGATTGCTCGAGGTCGGTTTTGATGCTGGCCACTTCGGCCATCACGGCATCCGCACTCTCCCCCTTGGCCTTGAGTTGGCCGACCTGCTTGGACAGGGTGTTGCGACGCGCCTGCAGATTCTCAGTGTGTGACTGAAGAGTTTTGCGCTCGTTTTCCAGCGCCTGAAAGGCGGCCACATCCAGGTAGGGTTGCGGCGACTTGCGGGCTTGCAGGCGATTGACGACCTGGTCCAAGTCGCGGCGAAGTAGGTTGATGTCGAGCATGGCGCTATTGTAATTTCAGCCCTTTGGGCAGCGGGAATTTCACCGTTTCACGGATGCCGTCGAGTGTGCGTACCGTGGTAGCACCATAGGCGCGTAGCTGTGTAATGACTTGCTGCACCAACACATCCGGCGCGGAAGCACCGGCGGTTAGACCCACTCTAGACTTGCCCTCAAACCACTCGGGGCGCAGCTCTCCCGCGTGGTCCACCATGTAAGCCGGTGTGCCAAACTTGGCCGCGACATCACGCAAGCGGTTGCTGTTGGAACTGGTGGGGCTACCCACCACCACCACCACATCCACCTGCGGGCTCAGCAGTTTGACGGCATCCTGACGGTTTTGCGTGGCATAGCAAATGTCCTGCTGCTTGGGTGCGCGCACCTGGGGAAATCGCGCTCGAATGGCCGCGAGAATACCGGCCGCATCATCCACGCTCAAGGTGGTCTGGGTGACCACGGCGATCTTGTCGGTTTGCGGCAACTGCAAAGCCGCCACATCCGCTTCGTCTTCCACCAGGTAAATGCCTGTGCTCAGTTGCCCCATGGTGCCTTCCACCTCGGGATGACCTTTGTGGCCCACCATGATGAAGTCATAGCCCTCGCGGTGCAGTTTGGCCACTTCCACATGCACCTTGGTGACCAGCGGGCAGGTGGCATCAAAGACGCGAAAGCCACGGACTTGCGCCTCATGCTCGACGGCCTTTGGCACGCCATGGGCGCTGAAGACCAGCGTTGCGCCCTCAGGCACTTCGTCCAGCGACTCGATGAAGATGGCCCCACGTTGACGCAAATCTTCCACCACGTGTGTGTTGTGCACGATCTCGTGTCGCACATAGATAGGTGCCCCAAATTTTTGCAGGGCATGTTCGACGATGTCGATGGCGCGATCCACACCCGCGCAAAAACCTCGCGGTTCGGCCAGCAACACCTCTTGTACAGCGAGAGGCGTCATCAGAGCACCCCGATCACGAGCACCTCGAAGGTCACCGGGTGTCCCGCCAGGGGATGATTGAAATCAAACAACACGGCATCGTCACGCACTTGCTGCACCGCCCCCGCAAATGAACCCTTGCCTTCCGGCGCCGGAAACTGCACCACATCCCCCACTTCATAGCGCTCGTCCGGATCCCCGAACTCGCGCAGCAGTTGCAGGCTAACCCATTGCTGCATGTCCGGGTTGCGCTGGCCAAAGGCTTCCCCTGCCGCCAATTCAAAGACCTGTCTCGCCCCTTCGACCAGACCCACCAAGTACTGCTCCATGGCAGGTGATAGCTCGCTGGCCCCCAAGGTAAGGGTGGCGGGCTGTCCACCAAAGGTGTTGATGACATCGCCCTGCGGACCGGCCAGGCGGTAATGCAGGGTCAGAAAGGACCCTGGCTGGACAGTGGGCAAAGCGGCAGCGGCGGAATCGTTCATGGGGTACTTTGTAAACTGGTTCCTATTGTAGAAACTCTGCCGGCACCGGGGTCAACCCGGCACCTCTTATCCGCATTGTGGTTGCTGGACAATCCCAGGAATGATCATGCTGCTCCAAGAACTGCCCAGTGGCCTTCGGCCACGAGAAAAAATTCTGGCCATGGGCCCCCAGGCTCTGACCGACGCCGAGCTGCTGGCGCTGGTGCTGCGCACCGGCTTGCGTGGCTGCAGCGTGCTGGAGCTGGCACATCAACTCCTGGAGCGTTTTCGGGGGCTTTCCGGTCTGCTGGGAACCAGCCTGTCTGATTTGCAAACCGTGAGAGGACTCGGCGGCAGCGCCAAGCGCAGCCAGCTCAGCGCCATCATGGAGTTGGCCCGTCGTGCCATGAGCGAGCAACTTCAGCAGCGTCAGGTATTCGAGTCACCGCATGCGGTGACCCATTTTTTGCAAATGCATCTCGCCCACTGCCCGCGGGAGGTCTTTGCCGTCATGTTTCTGGATGCCCAGCACCGGCTGTTGCAGTTCGAGGAAATGTTCCAAGGCACCTTGTCGCAGGCCAGTGTCTACCCGCGTGAAGTGGTGAAACTGGCTCTGGACTTGGGCGCCGCGGCGGTGGTTCTGGCCCACAACCACCCCAGCGGTTCGGTGGAGCCCTCCCGCGCCGACGAGCGGCTGACTGTGAGCTTGAAAAACGCTTTGCAGCTCATTGATGTCCGAGTCCTGGATCACATCATCGTGGCGCCGGGACAATCATGCTCCCTGGCCGAACGGGGCGTGCTGTGAAATCACGTTCTCTGCAGGACCTGTCTGGCATGCGCGACGCCTTGCGCCAGCGCGAGGCCGAAGAGCAGGCGCGCCGCGAACGCGAGCGCGAAGCTCGCCGCCAGGCCCAGGCGGAGCAGGAGTTGTTCGCCCGCGCGGTCGGCAAGGTGCAGGCACTGGACCATGCACCCCGGGTCACGCTTCAATCACCGCCCGCCCCTCCCCGGGCATTCCAGCAGCGGCGTGACGATGAGGCGGTCCTCAAAGCCAGCTTGAGCGATGAATTCGACATTTCCACCTTGCTCGATGTCGACGACCAATTGAGTTTCAGACGTCCAGGCATCGGGACCGATGTCACCCGCAAGTTGCGCCGCGGAGACTGGAGCATTCAGGGCCAGGTGGATTTGCACGGCTTGCGCAGTGAGGAGGCCCGTGACACCCTCGCGCAGTTTGTGCGCGATGCCGTGCGCATGGGTTGGCGTTGCGTGCGGATCGTGCACGGCAAGGGGTTGGGGTCTCCCGGCAAGCAACCCGTCCTCAAGTCCAAGGTGCAACGCTGGCTGGTGCAAAAAAACGAGGTGCAGGCCTTTGTTCAGGCTCCCCCGGTGCAAGGGGGAGCAGGGGCTTTACTGGTGTTACTCAAGGGCGGCTAGGCCCTGGTCAGGCCCCGATGTTGCGCATCCAGTCGGCCGTCTGAAAAAAACTGCCCTTGAGCCGCTCTCGCAGTTCCGCGTCAATCCCCGTTTCGTGCATGGCCTGATCCATGCAGGCCAACCATTGATCACGCTCCCGAATTCCAATCGCAAAAGGCATGTGGCGCATGCGCAGACGGGGATGTCCAAACCGGTCGGTGTAGTGTGATGGACCGCCCAACCAGCCACACAAAAACCAAAATAATTTCTCGCGTGCCTGCGTCAGGTCGGAGCCGTGTACCGAACGCAACGCGGCGTAGTTGGGTTCAAGGTCCATCAGGTCGTAAAAGCGGTCGCACAAGGCTTGCACCACCGTTTCACCACCGATCCAGTCATAGGGTGTCCGAGCCCCCGGGGCTTGTGTCTCGTCATCAGGTTCCATGGTCAGATTGTGCCGCGAAGACGAGGGCCATGACGCACTTGCACGCAACAGGAATCGCCATCAGTTCACCGATTCGCGCAGTGTTTGCACCACAGGC
>RFTK01000156.1 GCA_009923505.1 Betaproteobacteria bacterium | reverse complement strand
ATCCAAAACGGCTGGCTCACCCGAAACGAGGCGCGCGTCGCCGAGAACCTCAATCCGATCAAAGGCTTGGACCAGCCTCTTCGACCCTTGAATATGGTCGAAGAGGCAGCCGCTGAGGAGCAAGAGATCTACAACCAGGAGCCTGAATCGGCTGACACCGATGGCACTGCCACGCCCGATGAGGGATTGAGCCTGAGGCTGCGCAGCCTGGTCCAGTCCAATGCGCAGCGGCTGGCCCGACGCATCGGCAGGAAAGGGGTTCTTGGCCCCAACGAGATCGATCTCATCGCCCAGAGCTTCGGATTGACACCGTCAGTCGTCGCCGTCTGGGCCGCCAATTTTGAAACACCATCCGATGAGCAGGCGCTGGCGCGTGCGCTCGTCCAACTTGGGATGCACGAATGAACAAGCAACTGCTGATTTCTGAATTTCTGACCACGCCTTGGGCCTTGATGCCGGAACGGCTTCAAGCCATGACGGCCGTCCTCACCCGCTGGTCCTCAGACGAACCGCCAAAGGAAGAGACGCTGTTCCAGGTCAACACAGACCGGGTAATGCGCGACACGCGCAAGCAGTTTGCGGCCTCCAGTGCCGGTGCCGGTATCGCGGTGCTCCCCCTGTATGGGGTGATTACGCAGCGAGGCAATATGGTCGATGACATTTCGGGGCCCGGAAGCACCAGCACCCAGAAATTCACGTCGGCCTTGCGCCAAGTGCTGGCCGATGACACCGTGGCCCAAATCCTGATCGACATCGACAGCCCGGGCGGCAGCGTCTACGGCGTCAGCGAGCTGGCTGCCGAGATCATGAAAGCCCGAACTCAAAAGCCGGTTGTTGCCGTAGCCAACAGCCTGGCAGCGTCAGCCGCCTATTGGATCGGTTGCGCCGCCGGAGAGTTTTACGTGACCCCGGGCGGCGAGGTCGGCTCCATTGGCGTGTGGCAAGCGCACTTTGACTATTCCAAGGCACTTGAAGACGAAGGGGTCAAGCCGACCCTGATCTCGGCTGGCAAGTTCAAGGTTGAAGGCAACCCCTACGTACCACTGGATCTTGAAGCGCTGTCGTTCATGCAGTCGCGCGTTGACGACTACTACAACGCCTTCGCTAAGGCAGTGGCCAAGGGCCGAGGCTTGACGGTCAATGACGTACGCGAGGGCATGGGGGAGGGCAGGGTGCTGGGAGCGGATGCCGCATTGGCCGCCAAGATGGTCGATGGCGTTGCCACATTCGACGAGGTGCTGGCCAAGATGCAAAAGACGGCTCGCTCCGCCCAGCCTGTGGGCGCCTCCCGGCTCAAGCAGGCCCGTGCAGCCCTCGCGCTGATCTGACGCTTTCGACCGAGATTTCCACTTGAATTTCTGCAGTCCTCCGTCGAGGGCTGCTGATCCATTGCGACCCGTTGGTCGCGCCTCAATCGCCGCTCTGCGCTTTTTGCCTGAGCGGCATTCTTATTTCTGGAGCAACACCAATGAGCAAACAACTGCGCGAGCTGCAAGCTCGCAAAGCCGCCCTGGTCAAGGACGCCCGCACCTTGACCGATATCGCCGCAGCCGAGGCGCGTGACATGACCGAGGAGGAGCTGACCGCCTTTGACGCTCTTAAGGCCAGGATCGAAGCCGCTTCGGCAGGCATTGACCGCGAGGCTTCCCTGGTCGCTGAAGAGGCCCACATGGCCAGAGTGGCGCAGGTTGGCGTATCCCACGCGAACAGCGCCTCCGTCATTTCGGTGACCGACAACATCGAGTCTGACCCCAAGCATGGTTTCAAGAGCGTTGGCGACTTTCTAAAAACGGTTCGTCACGCGCAAAACCCCGGTAGCTCAATTGATGAGCGACTGTTGATTGGCTCTGGCCGCGGCGCTGTGGCGCCCGCATCGTTTGGCAGCGAAGGCTCTGCCCAGGACGGAGGCTTCCTGGTGCCCCCGCAGTTCGCCCAAGAGATCTTTCAACTGTCCCTGGGCGAGGACTCCCTGTTGCCGCTCACCGATAACGTGGAGATCACCGGCAACACCATGGCGTTTCCCAAGGACGAAACGACGCCCTGGGGAACCAATGGCATCCGGGCTTACTGGCAGGGCGAAGCGGCATCAGCCGTGGGCACCAAGCCGGTGCTGGGTCTGTCGACCCTGCGCCTGAAAAAGCTCATGGCGCTGGTGCCTGTGACCGATGAGTTGCTGGATGACTCCAACGCGTTGTCGACCTATCTGCCCGACAAGATCGCAACGTCCATTCGGTGGAAGACCAACGAGTCGATCCTGTTTGGCTCAGGCACTGGCTTGCCGGTGGGGTGCATGAGCGCTGCTACCACGGTGACCGTGGCCAAGGAGTCGGGGCAGGCGACGCAGACGCTCTTGGCCCAGAACCTGGCCAAGATGATCTCGCGTTTGCCGCCCGGCTCGTTTGCCAAGGCGGTGTGGATCGTCAACAACGACGTGTTGCCAGCGCTCTTCACACTGACGCTGGGCAACTACCCGATCTACCTGCCCACCGGTATCAATGTGGGTGGCATTCAGGTCTCTCCCTACGGCACCTTGCTGGGCCGGCCCGTCTTTGTGTCCCAGCACGCCAACACCTTCTCCGCAGCCGGCGACGTGCTGCTGGCGGACTTGTCGTACTACCAGACCATCACCAAGGCCGGCGGCATGCAGACGGCCACCTCCATGCACCTGTACTTTGATGCGGACCTCACGGCGTTTCGCACCACGTTCCGCATGGACGGCCAATCCAAGATCGCGGCGCCCATCTCGCCTGCCAAGGGCACGACGAGCCTGTCGCCGTTTGTTCAACTGGGCGCGCGCTGAACGCCCTAACACTCAAGGAGAACACACATGTTTCCCAATGCAAAGGGCAGCGAATTGCTGGCCATCTTGGCCACGCTGGATCCGGCCAGTCAGGCTGCAGGCACCGCCACCACCGGCTGGATTTCACTGGCGATGCACAACGGCCTGCTGGCCGTCATCCAAACCGGAGCACTCGGTACCGGTGCGACGGTAGACGCCAAGGTCCAGCAGGCGCTGGACGCCGTGGGCACGGGTGCCAAGGACATCGCCGGCAAGGCGATTTCTCAGATCATCAAAGCCACCGGCGACAACAAGCAGGCGCTCATCAACGTCAAGCCAGAGGACCTGGACACGGTCGCCGGCTTTGGCTTCGTGCGTCTTGCGGTGACGGTGGGGGGCGCGGCGAGTCTGACGGCGGCGCAGGTGCTGGGTGTGAGCCCTCGAATGCTGCCTGCAGACGCCAGCAACCAGGCCGCTGTGGCCCAAATCATCTAAGCCATGCCACTGCAACTCGTCACACCCCCCTCAGAGGAGCCGGTATCGCTTGCCGAGGCCAAACTCCACCTGCGGGTGGATGTTGACGATGACGATGCGCTGATCGGTGCGCTCATCACGGCAGCCCGGCAGGCGGCTGAGACCCAGACCGGCCGGCAGTTGACGACTGCCCGCTGGAAACTGGTGCTCGACGCCTTTCCCGGGCCTTCGCTGATGGGCGTACCTGCCGGCGCATCGTTCAGCCTTCCCGCACACGCCGTCCTCCTCGCCAAATGCCCCGTCCAGTCGGTCGTAGCCATCCATTACCTGGACATGAATGGCGACCCTCAGGCGGTGCCTTCGAGTGATTACGTGCTGGATGCAGCGTGCGAGCCGGCGCGCGTCACCCCAGTCTTCGGGAAAACATGGCCAGCAACCTTGCCGCAGATCGGTGCCGTTAGCGTCACCTTTGATGCTGGCTATGGCGGTGCCAGTGCCGTGCCTGAGGGGCTCAAGAGCTGGATCAAGCTGCGTGTGGGCAGTCTCTACGGGCATCGGGAAGAGGTTGCGACGCTCACGCGTGGGCGTATTGACGCTTTAACTTTTGTGGACAGTCTGCTTGACGGATATCGGGTGAGTTTTGTATGAGTGCGATCGGTGCGGGACAACTCAATCACCGGGTCCGGATTCAGCGACCCATTGTCAGCAAGGACATGCTGGGGGCCCCTACGCAAGGCTGGACTGATGTGGGGACAGTCTGGGCTGACATCCAGCCTATTTCGGGGCGGGAAGCCCGCATCGCCGATCGAGTCGCAGCGGAGGTTACCCACCAGATCACAGTGCGTTTCCAAGATGCGTTCAGCGCCCCCAAGGCGGTTGCCCAGCTGAGAGTTTTATACCGGAGTCGAGTGTTTGCGATTCACGCCGCACTCAATGAGGATGAGGCCAATGTCGTGGTGACGTTATTGGCCAGCGAAGGCTTGCGCGATGGCTAGGGCCGAAACAGTCCGCATTGAAGGCTTGGCTGAACTGAACCGGGCGCTTCGTGAGCTGCCCCAGCGCATTGCTAATCGGGGCCTGCGAACGGCGGTCTATGCCGGCGCCAAGGTCATCAGAGATGAGGCGCGGCATCGGGCACCGAAGGCCGCGCAGTCGCTGGGCACGAAGCAACCGTCTGCCGGAACGCTCAAGCGCTCGGTCATCATGAAGCACATCCGGGAGCTATCCGGTGGGGGGCGACAGACGTTTTACGTGTTGGTCCGCCAGGGCAAGAAGTACCGCAATCAAGGCAAGCGCGGGAACCTCTCGCAAGACGCCTGGTACTGGCGCTTTGTGGAATTCGGGACCGTAAAGATGTCCGCGCGCCCGTTTCTGCGGCCTGCTTTTGACATGAAGAAAAACGATGCGCTAACGGCCATCAAGACACGGCTTGCTGAGCGCATTGAGCAAGCCGCACGCGAACTCAAAAAATGATTCAGCAAGACCTTTTCGCGGCCCTCGCAGGTGTGGCCGGGGGAAGGGTGTTTCCGAACGTTGCGCCCAACAACGTGTCAAAGCCCTACGTGGTCTATGCCCGCGTATCCAGCGCACCAGAAAACACCCTGGCCGACGGCGCACCCATTGAAAACACCCGCCTGCAGGTGGACTGCTTTGACACCACCTACGCCGCTGCCGTTGCCTTGGCCAAGACCGTTAAAGACGCCATGAAAAGCAGCGCCATCACCCACGTTTTGCTCCTTGAGCAAGACCAATTCGAGCCCGAGGCATTGCTGCACCGGGTGATTTTGGATTTTTCGATCTGGCACTAACTTTTAGGAGAACTCTATGCCAAGCACCGCCATCTCAGCCCAAGGCTCCACCGTCAGTATCGGCACGACCACCGGGTCGGCGCTCACCATCACTGCCGTCTCGCTCACCAACCCTTGCCGGGTCACGCTCT
>RFTK01000155.1 GCA_009923505.1 Betaproteobacteria bacterium | reverse complement strand
GCGCATCACCCAGCACGCAGGAGCCCGCCATGGCCCGTGCAGCCAGACGGCGCAACAACAACGCCCCCCCATCCGGCTGTGGCAATACCTCTTCAACCAACGCGGTCACCGGGAAATACACGCTGTGCACGGCTTGCCCAGCCCTGTAAAGAACCTGTCCCTCCGCCAGTGTGACGAGTGGCAGGGCAGGCCTTAGGCGGTCGCGGTCGTTAGGGGGAAGACTGTCCAGCAGGGAAGGTGTACAGAAGGCGGATGCGGAAGTCATGGAAACAAAAAGTCATTGCAGTGGGAGTCAACTGTTCGCTCAACTGTTCGCAATGGAACACTGTGATGTATTAATGATCCCGCGCATGGAATTTGAAGGCAATGGGTGCGCCAGCCCGCACTGTGCGATAACCCACACAAGCGGCCCAAACAAGCGGCCCGCATCAGCCCTGAAGTGCCCGCTAGCAAGATTGCCAAGCCGCCCCGCCCAGCAAAAAGCCCGGCGAGCCGGGCTGTTGAAAGTGGTCTATGGGGTGGCTGACGGGACTCGAACCCGCGACGACAGGAATCACAATCCTGGACTCTACCAACTGAGCTACAGCCACCGCAGAATAAAAGATTATAGCCGCAGCCAATCTCAGGGTTGGGTACCCAGACTCGGGCGTGGCGCCTTGATCAGCACTTTGTAACGCTCTTTCAAGTGGTTGTAGTAAGCCAACCCCTCTGCGGTACTCATCCATTGGGCAAACTGGGCACGCTCTTGCTGACGCGCCGACAAGTCAGCTGCGGGGAGCACCTTGTTGACCCGTGCCACGGCATAGCCTTGGGGACCCAGATCGGCCCCCACCCAAGCGGGCAGGGTTTGTGCTGGCGCCAGCATCACCGCGTCCAGCAAGGCGGGAGACCATTTGTTGGCGGAGGCACGTGTCATCACTTCGGAGGATCCCAGTGTGGCTTGCGCCGAGTCAGCCTTCCAGGCAGTGAGTTTGTCCTGACCGGCCTGACGAGCCGCTGCCAGGGACGCCTGCTCCAACCACGACTGGCGAACCTTGTCCTGCACCTTGTCAAACGGCAACGCCGCTGCTGGCACATGCCGCACCACACGCGCAGATACCAGCTGGCTGGCGCCCACCTCGATCGCCTCGGTGTTGCGCTTTTTCTCGACGGCATCGGCCGAGAATACAGCGGCCAGCAGCTTGGGGTTGTTCCAGGGCGCTGCCAGTGGCGATTGGCGCGTCACACCTTCGTGCTTGCGCACCTCCAACTTGAGGCGTTCCGCGGCTGGCTTGAGGCTGTCAGACTGCTCGTACACCAGGTTGGTGAACTGCTCAGCCAACTCGGCAAACTTGCGTTGCGCTTGCTGTTTGCGCAGTTCTGCCTCGAGCGTGGCTTTTTGAGCGTCGAAACTCGGCAGCTTCGGCTGGCGAATGTCAGTGATTTGAATGATGTGATACCCGAACTCGGTTTCAACCAACTCGCTGAGCTTGCCCTGGGCGAGTGAGAAGGCCGCATCCTCAAAGGGCTTGACCATGGCGCCGCGGGCAAAGTAGTCCAAATCGCCCCCTTTGCTGGCCGATCCGGGGTCTTTGGAGTACTGCTTGGCCAACTCGGCAAACCGCTTGGGGGACTGCTTGAGCGTGTCCAGCACTTGGGTGGCTTGCGCTTTCACCTTGTCGCGCTCGGCCTGGGGCGCCTTGGCGTCCACCGTGAAGAGAATATGACTGGCGCGACGCTCCTCTTTGGATTGCAGACGCGACTGGTTTTGCTCGAAATAGGTGCGCACATCAGCGTCGCTCAACACCACCCCTTGTTGGGCCGTCGCCAGATCCAGCAATACATACTCGATGTCCACCGACTCGGCCGTTTGGTAGCGTGCGGCGTTCTGCTGGTAATGCGCCTGCAAGTCTTGCTCGGAGGGCTTCAAACGTGCGACAAAGTCGGCTGGCTTGAAGAGGGTCCATTGCGCTTCGCGCTGCTGAAAATACGCATCCAGCGCCACACCCGACAAGGACTGCGGTGTAAAGCTCGTGGCGATCACGCCATTGACCACTTGTCGCATGGCCAATTCGGCACGCAGACGGTTTTCATACATCTCGGGCGTCATGCCCTGAGCGCCCACGAGTTGACGGTAACGCTCCATGTCCAGGGTGCCGTCGGCGCGGCGCAAGGATGCAATCGCAGGAGATTGCTGCAACTCCGTGGCCAGACGATGGTCACTCACGCCCATGTGCATCTTGGTCGCGGCGATCTGCAGCAAACGCTCTCTCACCAAACGATCCAGGGTACCGTATCGCGCCTCGGGGGAGTCGAAAAGCTTAGCGTCCAGGCCAGGCATGGAGGCACGTAAACGTTCCACCTCGTTGCGGTGGGCTGCATCCCATTCGGCGCGGGTGATGTCCTGTCCATCCACCACAGCCACTGCCTCACCCTTTTCGACGAACCGGTTGTAGCCATCAATACCGAATAGCACGAACGAGGGAAAGATAAGCAGGAACAGCAGGAGTTGCATGATCCTGGTGTGCTTGCGGACGAAATCAAACATGGGCGTCTTCTGTGGAGTTCAACAAAAAAGGCGAACCAAGTTCGCCTTCGTTGGGTGGTGGGTGCTGACGGTCTCGAACCGCCGACCTACGCCTTGTAAGGGCGCCGCTCTACCAACTGAGCTAAGCACCCCACCTGCAATCAGTTCAAGGCGTCTTTCAAAGCCTTACCGGGACGGAACTTGGGAACCTTGGCCGATTTGATTTTAATCGCAGTGCCGGTGCGGGGGTTGCGACCGGTGCGGGCTGCACGCTTGGTTACCGCGAACGTACCGAAACCTACCAGCGACACTGTGCCGCCTTTTTTCAACGTGGTCTTGACGGCACCGATGGTGGCCTCCAGGGCACGGGTGGCAGCAGCCTTGGAAATGTCGGCATGCTTGGCGATATGTTCAATCAGTTCGGACTTGTTCACAAAGATCCCCTTGTTGTAAGACTTGATGTGGTTGCAATATTGGGTTGCCCTGAAAGTCGTAGCCCCGCAAAAAATCCGCGGGGCACAATGCTCAGGTGACGCAGTTCATCGCTGCTTTCAAGGATTTAATCCAAGCGCAGAACCGATGTCAATGATGACAAACATCCATCTGAGACAACGGTGCAACAGCAGCGTGGATCAAGATTCTATCCGTTTTTAGGTGAATTCCCGCCCTGCCCCGCGTCATTGCTGGGCTGGCGCGATTCTTACAACGCTTGCTCGATCGCTCGACCCAGATCACGGGTGCTGGCCGTGCCGCCGATATCGGGGGTTCGCGGTGCACCACTCTTGGGATCGAGGACTTTCTCGATGGCAGACAGGATCGCGTCGTGTGCCACCTTGTAGCCTAAAAACTCGAGCATCATGGCACCGCACCAAATTTGACCAATGGGGTTGGCAATGCCACGGCCCGCAATGTCCGGGGCCGAGCCGTGCACGGGTTCGAACAGCGAGGGAAACTTGCGCTCAGGGTTCAAATTGGCGCTGGGTGCAATGCCGATGGTTCCCGTACAGGCCGGGCCTAAATCGCTCAGGATGTCGCCAAACAAATTGCTGGCCACCACGACGTCGAAGAAATCGGGCCGTTGCACAAAGTGCGCCGTGAGAATGTCAATGTGGAATTTGTCCAGCCGCACATCAGCATAGGCCTTGGCCATCTCCGCCACTCGCTCGTCCCAATAAGGCATGGTGATGGCGATGCCGTTGGACTTGGTGGCACTGGTCAGGTGCTTCTTGGGTCGCGACTGCGCCAGATCGAAGGCAAACTTCAGCACACGGTCAACCCCCACACGCGAAAACACCGACTCCTGCATGACGATCTCGCGCTCAGTGCCGGGGAACATTCGCCCGCCAATGCTGGAGTACTCGCCCTCGGTGTTTTCACGCACAATGTACATGTCGATTTCACCCGGCAGGCGGGGGCTGCCGTCCCGGCGTACCACCGGCGCGATGATGCCAGGCATCAGACGTGCAGGGCGCAGGTTGATGTATTGGTCGAACTCGCGACGGAACAGCAGCAGCGACCCCCACAGCGACACGTGGTCAGCAATTTTGGCAGGCCACCCCACAGAGCCAAAGAAGATGGCCTCATGCCCCCCGATCTGGTCCTTCCAGTCGTCGGGCATCATCTTGCCGTGACGCTCGCAGTAATCCCAGCTGGAAAAATCGAAATGGTCAAACGCGAGATCAATACCGAACTTGCGTGCAGCCGCATCCACCACGCGAACGCCCTCAGGCATGACTTCCTTGCCAATTCCGTCTCCGGCAATGACAGCGATACGATGTTTGCTCATGGTGGCTCCGAAAAAAAACTGACCTGAATTGTGCGGCGAAAGCCCGGGCTATCAGACAGTGATGCCAGTCATTATGTCGCTCGCGTGACCGCGGGCGCTCGCACGACAAGGCTCACCCCCAGGGCAGTGAGTCCAATACCGGCCAGGGTCAGTGCCGTGATGGGTTCGTCGAACAGGATCCATGCGATGGAGGCCGTGCACGGGGGCACCAGGTACATCAAACTGCTGACACTGGCAGCGGCGCCGCGTTGAATCAGGAGGTACAGCAACGAACTACCGCCCAGCGTCATGCCCAAAACCGACCACGCCATGGCGCCCATCAACTGCGGATGCCAGACCACGGGCTCGGTTTCCATCCACGCGAGAGGCCAGGTGACCAGGGCAGCCGCAGCGAGTTGCACGGTGTTGGCCGTGCGCACATCACACGGCTGGACATGGCGCTTTTGATACAGCGTACCGATGGTGATGGACAGCAATGCCGTGGTGGCGCACAAGAGTGTCCACAAAGATACTTCCAGACTCCCCAGCTTGCGCCACACCACCATCACCAAGCCTGCCAACCCCAGCCACAGGCCCAGCCATTGACGACGACTCACCGCCCCACCCCGTGAGGACAACCACACGGCCGTGAGCACCGGTTGCAAACCGACGATGAGTGCCGCCAGTCCAGCGCCCATGCCCGCTTTCACCGAAGACCAGACACCGCCCAGGTAACCCGCATGCATCAACACCCCTGAGACACTCAGGTGCCACCACTGGACTCGTGTACTGGGCCACGCCACCCGAGCCCAACGGATCCAGACCAGAAAGCAGGCGATGGACAGCGCGTAGCGCCACAGCAGAAAACCCATGGGCGGGGCGTAGGGCATGCCCAAGCGCGCCACGATAAAGCCGGTGCTCCAGATGAGCACAAACACCGCCGGCATGAGATCGACCCA
>RFTK01000154.1 GCA_009923505.1 Betaproteobacteria bacterium | reverse complement strand
TGGCCCAAGCTCCGCGACCGCCCGCCCGGCTCCCGCCACGCCGCCGCCGTTGGCGGCCAGCAGCAAAAGCCGTTGGGTCCCCAGCAGCTGGGACGAGCTGCCCGGCTGGTCCGCCGACCCGATCCATGAAGCCTGGGAAGCCCTGTTGACCAATTGCCAGCGACCCAGCCAGGTGTTTGCCCCCCTGTGTCCCGACGTTCGACGCTTGAGCATTGCCGAGGCCCGCGACCAGCGCAACTGGCTGATGAGCCAGCTGCAGCCCTACCGGGTTGAAAGCCTGGATGGGCAAGCCAGCGGGCTGTTAACCAGCTACTACGAGCCCATTTTCGAGGGATCCAGAACCCGCCGTCCCGGCTTCGAGGTGCCGTTGCATGCGCCCCCTGCCGCCTGGGACGGCGTGCGCCGTTCGGGGCGAGCCTGGTACAGCCGAGGCGACATCGAGACGCTGCCGGCGGCGCAAGAGGCGCTGCGCGGACGCGAGATCGCCTGGCTGGCCGATCCGGTGGACGCCATGGTGCTGCACATCCAAGGGTCAGGTCGGTTGCGCTTGCAGGAACCCGATGGCCGCGTGAACACGGTTCGGTTGGCCTTTGCGGGTTCCAACGAGCAGCCGTACCAGAGCATCGGCCGCTGGCTGCTGGACCAGAACCTCACGCGTGACGCCACCTGGCCCGGCATCAAGGCCTGGATCGCCGCCAACCCACAGCGCACACGCGAACTGCTGGCTGTCAACCCGCGCTACATCTTCTTTCGCGAAGAGGCCTTGCCAGACCCCACACAGGGCCCACGCGGCGCACAGGGCGTGCCCCTGACCACGGGCCGCTCGATCGCCGTCGACCCCGCGAGCATTCCCTATGCCACACCGGTGTGGCTGCACTCCGAGGGCCCGACGCAACGCCTGCAGAAACTGGTGGTGGCGCAAGACACCGGCAGCGCCATCGTGGGCGCTGTCCGGGTGGACTACTTCGCCGGCACGGGTGAGGCGGCCGGTCAGTTGGCCGGGCGCTTGCGCCAGACCTTGCGGCTGTGGGTGCTGTGGCCCAAACAGGCAGCCATTCCCAACCCCTGAGGGTGACAAGGGTTGCCGGGGCGCTGAACCACCGGTCCAACTGCCCCCTAGATCGCCTACCAGGGTGTGCCTCGCTGGCTTGACACTGCCCCACGCACACCCCCTACACTCCGCCTGAGGAGGAATCTCATGAACGCGCCCTTGCCCGAACACATCCGTCAAGCCCTGGAAACCGTCACCTTGGACGACAAATACTCGCTGGACGTGGGTCGCGCCTTCATGAGCGGCGTGCAGGCCCTGGTGAAGTTGCCGATGCTGCAACGCCAGCGCGACGCCCTGGTGGGCAAAAACACCGCCGGCTTCATCAGCGGTTACCGCGGATCGCCCCTGGGCGGCTACGACCAGGCCTTGTGGAAAGCGCGCAAGTACCTGCAGGCACAGCACATCGTGTTCCAGCCGGGTGTCAACGAGGAGTTGGCGGCCACCGCCTTGTGGGGCACCCAGCAACTGGGCTTTGCCCCACCTGGCAGCAACCGCTTCGATGGCGTGTTTGGCATCTGGTACGGCAAAGGCCCGGGCGTAGACCGTTGTTCAGATGTATTCAAGCACGCCAACATGGCGGGCACCACCCCCTGGGGCGGCGTGCTGGCGGTGGCGGGTGACGACCATGTCGCCAAGAGCAGCACGGTGGCGCACCAAAGCGACCATATCTTCAAGGCCTGCGGCACACCGGTGTTCTTTCCGGCCAGTGTGCAGGAAGTCCTGGACTTCGGGGTGCACGGCTTGGCCCTGAGCCGCTTTGCCGGCCTGTGGTCGGGCATGAAAACCATCCAGGAGATCGTCGAGTCCAGCGCCACCGCCATGATCGACCCCGAACGCGTGCAGGTGGTCATCCCCGAGTTCGAGATGCCCCCGGGCGGTCTGCACATCCGCTGGCCCGACGACGCGCTCACGCAAGAGGCCCGCATGTTCCAGTACAAGTGGTACGCGGCACTGGCTTACATCCGCGCCAACCGCCTGAACCACGACGTCATCTCGGGTCCCCATGACCGCTTTGGCCTGATCGCCAGCGGCAAGGCTTACAACGACACGCGCCAGGCCCTGCTCGACCTGGGTCTGGACGACGCCACCTGCCAACGTCTAGGTATCCGCCTGCACAAAGTGGGGGTGGTCTGGCCGCTGGAGCCGCAATCCACCCAGGCCTTTGCCCGTGGTCTGCAGGAAATCCTGGTGGTGGAGGAAAAGCGCCAGTTCATCGAATACCAGATCAAGGAAGAGCTCTACAACTGGCCCGATGGCCAGCGTCCGCGCGTGCTGGGCAAGTTCAACGAGACCGACGGCGACATCACGGGCGGCGAATGGTCCATCCCCAACCCGACCTCGCAAACCCTGTTACGCCCCAACCACGAACTCAACCCGCCGCTGATTGCGCAAGCCATTGCCACGCGCCTCAAGAAAATGGGACTGGACGCCGACACCACGGCGCGCATCGATGCGCACCTGGCGCTGATCCGGGCCAAGGAGCAGTCGCTTCAGGTCATCGACATCAAGGCCGAGCGCCAGCCCTGGTTCTGCTCGGGCTGCCCGCACAACACCAGCACCAAGGTGCCCGAGGGCTCGCGCGCGATGGCCGGCATCGGTTGCCACTTCATGAGCGTGTGGATGGACCGCAGCACCGTGGGGTTCACCCAGATGGGCGGCGAGGGGGTGCCCTGGGTGGGGCAACAACCCTTTTGCCACGACACGCACGTGTTTGCCAACATTGGCGACGGCACCTACTTCCACAGTGGCTTGCTGGCCATTCGCCAAAGCATTGCCGCCGGCGTCAACATCACCTACAAGATTCTGTACAACGACGCGGTGGCCATGACCGGTGGCCAGCCCGTGGGCGAGCGACCCGAGGGCCACACCCCGGTGCAGATAGCGCAGAGCATGCGGGCTGAAGGCGCGCAAAAAATCACCATCGTCACCGACGAGCCTCACAAGTACGAGGGCGTGCGCGACTTGCCCCCTGGCATCGAGGTCCAGCACCGCGACCGGCTCGATGCCATCCAGCGCGAATTTCGCGAGATCAAGGGTTGCACCGTCATCCTGTACGACCAGACCTGCGCCACCGAAAAGCGTCGTCGTCGCAAGCGCGGCACCCTGGTCGATCCGGCCCTGCGCGTGGTCATCAACGAAGCGGTGTGCGAAGGCTGTGGCGACTGCAGCGACCAAAGCAACTGCATGAGCGTGGAGCCGCTGGAAACCGACTTCGGCCGCAAACGCACCATCAACCAGAGCACCTGCAACAAGGACACCAGCTGCCTGAAAGGGTTCTGCCCGAGCTTCATCACCGTTGAAGGTGGGCAGCTCAAGAAAAAGGCCCAGGCGCAAGCCGCTTCGCCTTTCACGCTGGGGCCTTTGCCTGAACCCACACTGCCCAACACCCTCCAGCCGTGGGGCGCGGTGGTGGCCGGCGTAGGGGGCACGGGCGTCATCACCATCGGCCAGCTGCTGGGCATGGCGGCGCACCTCGAGGGCCGCGGCATCGTCACGCAAGACTCGGCGGGCCTGGCGCAAAAGGGCGGCTCGACCTGGGCGCATGTGTACATCGCCGATCGCCAGGAAGACATCCGCACCACCCGAGTGAGCATGGCCGCGGCCGACCTCATCCTGGGCTGCGACCCCATCGTCTCGGCCTCGAAAGAAACCGTGCAACGCATGCGCGCGGGCCGCACCCGCGTGGCCCTCAACGGCTACAGCACACCCACTGCGGCCTTTGTGAAAAACGGCGCCTGGCAGAACCCCGCTCAGGCTTGTGTAAGCGACATCGGCCAAGCCATTGGGAGCGATACGCACCCGCAACACTTGGGTGTGTTTGACGCCAACGCGGTGGCCACCCAGCTCATGGGCGACTCGATTTTCATCAACCCGATGATCCTGGGCTATGCGTGGCAGCGCGGCTGGATTCCGCTGGGGCGCGAATCTATCCTGCGCGCCATCGAACTTAACGAAGTGGCGGTGGAGCACAACAAGCAGGCCTTCGAGTGGGGACGTCAATGTGCCCACGACGGGTCGCGTGTGCAAGCCGTGCTCAAGCCCGCACAAGTGTTGCAGTTCAAGCCGCGCGAATCCCTGGAGGCGCTGGTGGAGCGTCGCGCCGGCTTCCTGGTGGACTACCAAAACGCCGCCTATGCGCAAGCCTACCGCGACTTCGTGGCCCAGGTCCAACGGGCCGAAGCGGCCGTGGGCAAGACCAGCCTGACTGACGCCGTGGCACGCAACCTCTTCAAACTCATGGCCTACAAGGACGAGTATGAAGTGGCCCGTCTGCACAGCGACCCGGCATTCCAGCAGCGGTTGCGGGACCAGTTCGAGGGCGACTTCCAGTTGAAATTCCATCTGGCCCCGCCTCTGCTGTCCAAGACCAACGAACGAGGCGAACTCATCAAGCAGACCTACGGGCCCTGGATGCTGAGCGTCTTTGGCTGGCTGGCGCGCTTCAAGGGTTTGCGCGGCACGGCCTTCGACATTTTTGGCAAGACCGAGGAACGCCACACCGAGCGGGCCTTGATTCAGGACTACCGCGCCAGCATCGAGGAGGTGTTGCGCTCACTCAACGCAGACAACCACGCCCTCGCCGTCGATATCGCGCGATTGCCCGACCAGATCAAGGGCTATGGCCATGTGAAGGCGCGTCACCTCGCCAAGGTGCGTCCGCAGTGGGAACGGTTGATGCAGACGTGGCGCGATCCGACCCAGCATACGCAGGCCGCCTGAGGGGCACACCCGTCAGTGCGACGGGCTAAAGTCCTGAGGCTGCAACTCAATGGGTTGTCCGTGCGGCGTGCGTGCCGCCGCGGCTTCCCAGGCGTGCTCCAGTTCGTGCAGTTGTGCTGAGCTGCCCATCTGCTTGGACAACACCAGAGCCTCCAGGGTGTCGAGCCAATGCTGGTAGTAGTTGGACCCGTCGTCCAGCCCACCCGCGTGGTTCACTCGGCGCAGCCGCTCGGTCAGGGCGGCCGCCCATTCGGGCCAGGTGAACGCACCTTGTGCATGCAAGGCCACGGTCATGGCAAAGGCCTGTGCCTGCCAGGGCTCCTCAAACACAGGCGCGTCGTCCGCTTGGGGAGGCAAGGGCAATCCCTGCCGACATTGCGCGGCGATGTCGGCCAAGGTGGCGCGCGGATCGCTCATGCCGTCACCACCGGCTCCAGGTACGACTCCCAGGCATCGACGCTCACGCGGACCGTTGGGTCCGCCTGTGCGCCCCACAAATCGCGCGCATCAAAGACCACGGTGTAGAGCCATTCGCCTTGCTCGGCCTCGGGCGTGGGCGGATGCGCGGTGTGGCGGTCGGGCAGCACATGCACGCGACGCACTTCACCTTGCCGTCCGGCCGGAGCAGCAAGCGGTGGGCCCCGCGGTAGCGGTCGGTCATCGACTTGCGGACGTCGGGGTACTCGACGGTTCGGAACCGGTCCTGGTCGAACAGGTTCTTGATGATGTGGCCCATCGTGAGCGCCAG